>NZ_CP012070.1:2243354-2563833 GCF_001189535.1 Arsenicicoccus sp. oral taxon 190 | reverse complement strand
CGTCACCGCCAAGGGCCTCGACAGCCACGAGATCGAGCAGGCCGCACGTCGGCTGCTCGAGGTGGCCCGCCGGCACGGCCTCACCCTCCCCCAGATCCACGCCGCGCTCGACCAGGAGGCATCGTCGTGACGCGCGTCCCCGAAGCCGACCACGCTGGAGCAGACCGTGCCGCCCTTCAGCAGGACGCCCGGGCCCGGCGCGGCCAGCTGACCGTCGCCTCCGTGGCCCTCGTCCTCTGCTGGGCCACGGTCGCGGTCGTCACGGTGCTGTGGTGGTCGCGCCTGCCGGGCGACCTCGCCCACCAGTTCGCCACCGACGGCGCCGCCCAGGCGGTCCGGCCCCGCGCCGCGGCCGTCGTCAGCTCCCTGCTGGGCCTGGTCGTCCCGCCCGCCGCCTTCCTCGCCGTGATCGCGTCGCGATGGGCACCCCGGACCGCCAGCCGGCTCTACGTCGGGTCGCTGGTCGGGCTGACCGCCGGCCTCACCTGCGGCTACGTGATCCTGCTGCACGCGCACCTGGACCTCACCGACGCCTGGCAGGCGCGGCTCCCCGCCGCCGCACTCGAGCCCAGCGTCCTCGCCGGGGTCGCGCTCGGCGCCGTCGCCGCCTGGGTCGCCCCCGCACGACCGCGGCTGGACCGCCCCACCGGCCCGTTGCGGCGGCTGCCGCTGGCGCCCGGCGCCGTCGCGGTCTGGACGGCACGCGGCGTCGCCCCCGGCTGGGCGCGTGGGGTGCTCGCCGCCGCGGTCGTCGTCTCCACCGTCACGCTCCTCCTGCAGAGCCGCTGGACCATGCTGTGGCTGCCGCTGCTGATCGCCGTCCTCGCCGTCGCCTGCACCTCCGTCCGCGTCACGGTCGACGCGCGCGGCCTCACCTGGCGCACCCCGCTCGGCCTGCCGCGCGGTCGGGTCCCGCTGGAGGACGTGACCGGCGCCGAGGTCGTGCAGGTCAACCCCGCGGAGTATGGCGGCTGGGGGGGCTTCCGCATCGCCCCCGGCCACGGCTTCGGCGTGGTCATGCGGGGCGGCTCCGCCCTGCGGGTCACCCGCCGCTCCGGCCGCCGCCTGACCGTCACCGTCGACGACGCCGACACCGGCGCCGCCCTGCTCGACCAGCTCGCCCACCGCGTCTGACCCCAGGAGGCCAGCATGAGCACCCAGACCGCTCTCGCCCTCGCACCCCTCGCGGCGCTCGCCCTCGGGCTGGTCGTGTGGTGCCTGGTGGACATCGCCCGCAGCCCGAGCACCAGATACCTCCCCCGGTGGGCGTGGGCGGTGCTGTGCCTGGCGTCCTTCCCGGCCGGCGTCCTCGCCTACCTGCTCCTCGGCCGGGAGCACCGGCCGTGACCCTCGCCGTGCGCACCGAGCGGCTCGGCATCGACTTCGGCGGCGGGGTCGGGCTGCACGACGTCGACCTGCGCGTCCCCGAGGGTGGTGTCCACGCCCTGATCGGCCCCAACGGCGCGGGCAAGACGACGCTCTTCAGCCTCCTCACCGGCCTCGTCCGCGCGCACACCGGGACCATCGAGAGCGGCGGTCGCATCGCCTACTGCCCCGACACCCCCGAGCACGAACCCTGGCTCACCGCAACCGAGGTCGTCGCCCAGTCCCGCACCCTCTCGCGCGCCGAGGGCGATCGTGAGCAGGACCGCGAGGTGCTCGACCGGTGCGGTCTGGGGAGCGCGGCCGGTCGTCGCGTGGGTGCCTTCTCCCGCGGTATGACGCAGCGCCTCGGCCTCGCCGCCACCATCGTCACCGGCGCGCCCGTGCTGGTGCTGGACGAACCCACCTCCGCCCTGGACCCCTTCGGGCAGGCGGACGTGCTGGCCCTGGTCCGTGAGCTCGGCCGCGACCGCACCGTGCTGATCTCGAGCCACTCGCTGGCGGCCGTCGAGCAGGTCGCCGACACGGTCGCGATCCTGCACGAGGGTCGGCTGCGCTGGCAGGGCACGTTGGTGGACCTGCTCGGCTCCCAGCTGCGGCCGACCTGGCAGGTGCGCACCACCTCGAGCGAGGCGGCGGCCCACCTCCTGGGAGCCCTCCGCGGCGCGCCTGGTGTCACGGGCGCGGCACCGGACGGCCCGGTGGGGGTCGCCGTGACCTACGCCGACGTGGACGCGGGGCTGCGCGACCTGTCTCGAGCGCTCGCCGAGGCGCGGGTGCCGGTCGTGTCCAGCGTGATGCAGGCGAGCGACCTGGACGGGGCGTTCGTGGCCCTCCTCGCCGACGATGACCGTCGAGAGGCAGGTGCCCGATGAGCGTCTGGCGCGTGGAGTGGCTCCGGCTCGTCCGCACCCCCCGGCTGGTGAGCCTGCTGGTGGTCTTCACCTTCCTCGGCCTCGCCCAACCGGTCTTCGTGCGCTTCGGCCCGCAGCTCCTCGAGCGGATGGGCGGCAGCGGCGGCGCGCGGGTCCAGCTGCCGCCCCCGAGCGTCGAGCAGGCCCTGCCGGCCTATCTCGGCCAGGCGGGGGGCCTCGGGATGCTCGTCGCGGCCGGCATCACGGTCGCCGCGTGCGCCGTCGACGCCCGCTACTCCCTCTCGGTCTACTACCGCACCCGCTCGAGCCTCGTGGCCCAGCTCGTCCCGCGCCTCGTCGTCAACGCGGCCGCGGCGGTCGCGGCGTTCACGCTGGGGCTCGGCGCGGCGGCATACGAGACGGCCGTGCTCATCGCCCCGGTCGGCCCGGCCGCCCTGGCCCGGTGCTGGGCCGCGGGGGCGGCCTTCCTCACCCTCGCCTGCGCAGGGGCGCTCGTGGCGGCGGTCCTGAGCCGCAGCGTGCTGGCCGGGTTCGCCTGCGTGGCAGGGACATTCATGGTGCTGGTGCCGCTGCTCGGCACGGTGCCCGCGCTGCGCCCCTGGGTGCCGACCGCGGCCCCGGCGGGCCTGCTCGACGCGCTGCCCTGGCGGCCCGCCGTGGTCGCCCTGACGCTCGCGGCGGCCCTCGTCGCCACCGGGCTGCTCGTCGCGAGACGCAAGCCGCTCCCCCGGCACTGACCCCGCGGGTCAGGCCAGCGCAGCCGCGGTCAGCTCGGACAGGCGGGTCCGCTGGCGCCCCTCGGCGTCGAAGTTGCCCGCGGACAGCCACTGCTCGTATGCCGGACGCAGCCGCCGCCACTCCTCGTCGGTCATGGCGTACCACGCGGTGTCGCGGTTGCGGCCCTTGTAGACCACGGCGTTGCGGAAGGTGCCCTCGTAGGTGAAGCCGTAGCGCACCGCCGCGCGCCGCGACGCGTCGTTGAGGTCGTCGCACTTCCACTCGTAGCGGCGGTAGCCCAGCTCGTCGATGGCGTGCCGGGCCATGAGGTACATCGCCTCGGTGCCGCCGCGGTGGCGCTGCATCTGCGGGGAGAAGGTGATGGACCCGACCTCGATGGTGCCGTTGACGCGGTCGGCGCGCAGCCACGACGCGGTCCCGACGACGCGGCCGGTCTCGTTGCCGATGATGGCCAGCGGGATCGTCGTGGGGTTGTGGGCGAGCTTGCCGACGTAGGCCGCCAGCTCGGTCGTGGTGCGGAAGGGCCCGGCCGACAGGTAGGTCCACAGCGCCTCGTCGCCCTCCCCGCAGGTCAGCTCGTAGAGGCTCGGCACGTGCTCGTCGGTGAGGTCGACCAGGGTGACCTCCTCCCCCACGAGCCGCACGTCGCGGGGCAGCGCCCGCGGGTGCCAGCCCCACACGTCGTCGCCGATGGGTTGACCGAACTCGTTGCTGCGCACGGGGTTTCCTTCTACTGCTGCGGCATCTTGCGGGCGCCCCCGACGCGGCTGACGTCGAAGACGCCGTCCACCTTGCGGAGCCCGCGCATGACGTGGTCGAGGTGGGCCGGGTCACCCATCTCGAAGGTGAACTTGAAGATCGCGACACGGTTGGCCGTGGTCGAGGAGCTGGAGGAGATGAGGTTGACGTGCTGGTCGGCGAGGACCCGGGTGACGTCGGAGAGCAGCCGCGACCGGTCCAGGCCCTCCACCTGGATCTGGGCCAGGAAGACCGACGAGGCGGTCGGGGCCCACTGCACGTCGATGAGCCGCTCCGGCTCGGTCATCAGGTCGGCGGCGTTGACGCAGTCGCGCAGGTGCACCGACACGCCGTGGCCGCGGGTCACGAAGCCGATGATGTCGTCGCCGGGCACCGGGGTGCAGCACTTGGCCAGCTTGACCCAGACGTCGTCGGTCCCGACCACGACCACACCCGGGTCGGTGGCCCGCACCCGGCGGGTGCGCCGCGACGGCGACACCGCCTCCGCGGCATCCTCGGTGACGCCCTCCTCGCCCCCGGCCTGGGCGAGCATCTTGGACACGACATGCTGGGCCGAGACGGTGCCCGTCCCGACGGCGGCATACAGCCCGGCGATGTCGACGTAGTGCAGCTCGCGGGCCAGCGCCGTCAACGACTCCACCGAGGTGAGCCGCTGCGCCGGCAGCCCCTGCTTGCGCAGCTGCTTGGCGATGGCGTCCTTGCCGGACTCGACCGCCTCCTCGCGGCGCTCCTTGGAGAACCACGCCCGGATCTTGTTGCGCGCCCGCGGGCTCTTGACGAAGTTGAGCCAGTCCTGGCTCGGGCCCGCGTCGGGCGCCTTGGAGGTGAGCACCTCGACGACGTCGCCGTTCTCGAGCCGCGACTCGAGCGGCACGAGGCGACCGTTGACCCTGCCGCCGATGCAGTGGTGGCCGACCTCGGTGTGGACGGCATACGCGAAGTCGACGGGGGTGGACCCGGCGGGCAGGCCGATGACCTCGCCCTTGGGGGTGAAGACGAAGACCTCCTGGGTGTTGATCTCGAAGCGCAGGCTGTCGAGGAACTCCCCCGGGTCGGTCGTCTCGGACTGCCAGTCCACCAGGGACCGCAGCCAGGACATGTCGGTCTGGCCCTCGTCGCTGGTGGTGACGGCGCCCGGGGCGTCCTCCTTGTACTTCCAGTGCGCGGCGACGCCGTACTCCGCCCGACGGTGCATCGTGTGGGTGCGGATCTGGATCTCGACCGGGTTGCCGCCGGGGCCGATGACCGTGGTGTGCAGCGACTGGTACATGTTGAACTTCGGCGTCGCGATGTAGTCCTTGAAGCGCCCGGGCACCGGGGTCCAGCGCGCGTGCATCGCCCCCAGCGCCGCGTAGCAGTCGCGCACCGACTCCACGAGGACCCGGACCCCGACGAGGTCGTAGATCTCGTCGAACTCCTTCCCCCGCACGATCATCTTCTGGTAGACGCTGTAGTAGTGCTTGGGGCGGCCGGTCACCGTCGCCTTGATCCGGGCCTGCCCGAGGTCGTGCAGCACGATCTCACGGACCCCGGCGAGGTACTCCTCGCGGGCGGGGGCGCGCTCGGCGACGAGGTGCTCGATCTCCTCGTAGACCTTGGGGTAGAGCGTCGCGAAGGACAGGTCCTCCAGCTCCCACTTGATGGTGTTCATGCCGAGCCGGTGCGCCAGCGGCGCGTAGATCTCCAGCGTCTCGCGCGCCTTCTTCTGCGCCGAGGACGCCGAGACGTAACGCCAGGTCCGGGCGTTGTGCAACCGGTCCGCGAGCTTGATGACCAGGACGCGTATGTCGCGAGCCATGGCGACGACCATCTTGCGGACGGTCTCGGCCTGCGCGGCGTCGCCGTAGGTCACCTTGTCGAGCTTGGTCACGCCGTCGACGAGGCGGGCGATCTCGTCGCCGAAGTCGCGCCGCAGCTGGTCGAGGGAGTAGTCGGTGTCCTCGACCGTGTCGTGCAGCAGCGCCGCCGCGATCGTCGTGGGCGGCATGCCGAGGTCGGCGAGGATCGTCGACACCGCCAGCGGGTGCGTGATGTAGGGGTCACCGCTCTTGCGCAGCTGCCCGCGGTGGCAGCGCTCCGCCACGACGTAGGCGCGGTCGATGAGCGAGGTGTCCGCCTTGGGGTGGGTCAGGCGCACCGAGCGCAGGATCGGCTCCAGCACCGGGTTGGTCGACTGCCGCCCGCCGAACCTGGCGAACCGCGCCCGCATCCGCGCCGGCGACGGCAGCGCCACCGTGGGCTCGTTGACCGCAGCGCTCGTGACGGCGCTCGCGGCGGGGGCGCCCCCCGGGACGGTGGGGTCCGGCTCCGCCCGCAGGGCGGAGGCGCCCACGTCGCCGCGGTGGCGTCCGGTGCGGCGCAGCTCGTCCTGGTCGGTCATCCCGTCATCCTAGGCGTTGCTCAGGCGTGGACCAGCGAGGTGACCTCTCGTCCCGCCAGCTGGGACCGCCCGCCCAGCGCGTCGATCTCGACGACGAACTCGCAGGCCGCGACCACGGCGCCGCACTCCTCGACCAGCCGGCACGTGGCCGCGGCGGTGCCGCCCGTGGCGAGGACGTCGTCGAGCACGAGCACCCGCTGCCCCGGGTGCAGCGCGTCGGCGTGCATCTCCAGGGTGGCCGAGGCGTACTCCAGCGTGTAGTCGACCGAGACGGTCCCGCCGGGCAGCTTGCCGGCCTTGCGGACCGGCACGAAGCCGACCTCGAGGGCGTAGGCCACGGCCGCGCCGAGGATGAAGCCGCGGGCCTCCATGCCCACGACCACGTCGCACCGGCCGCGGTAGCGACGGGCGACGTCGTCAACGAGGCGGCGTAGCGCCGCACCGTCGGCGAGCAGCGGCGTGAAGTCCTTGAAGAGGACCCCGGGGGCCGGGAAGTCGGGGACGTCCCGCATCAGGCCGGCGACCAGCTGCGCGGTGTCGCGCAGCTGCTGGTCGGGCAGCTTCTGCTCGGTGGTCACGAGGCCGAACCTACCCGGCTACCGCTTGGCGCGGGGGGTGCGTCGCGGCTGGTTGCGCGGTCCGCTGCCCTGCGTGACGTTGGGGTGCAGCGGTCGGCGGCCACCGCCGGCGGGGCGCTCCTGCGCCGGCGAGGCGGGACGGGCGGTCGGCATACTGACGCTCGTGGCTCCGGCCGGGACCGGCTCGGCGCGGTCGAGCATCGTGCTGTGCGTGTCGTGGCTGCCCAGCTCGGACAGCAGCACCCCGGAGAAGTTGGCTCCGCCCCGCGCCTCCTGGTAGCGGTGCGCCCGCTTGGCCTGGTCGCGCAGGCCCGGCTCCCCCTCGCGCAGCATCGCCAGCACGGGCGTGGCGATGAAGACCGAGGAGTAGGCGCCGACCAGGATGCCGACGAGCAGCACCAGCGACAGGTCGAGCAGCACGCCCGGCCCGATGACGAGCAGGCCCACGATCAGCACGACGCTGACCGGCAGGACCGACATCATCGAGGTGTTGATGGACCGCACCAGGGTCTGGTTGACGGCGAGGTTGGCGGCCTGGCTGAAGCTCTGGCGACCGGTGTGGCTGGCCGACCGGACGTTCTCCTTGACCTTGTCGAAGACCACGACGGTGTCGTAGAGGGAGTAGGCGAGGACCGTCAGGAAGCCGATCATCGTCGCGGGGGTGATCTCGAACCCCAGCAGCGTGTAGAGGCCGACCGTGATGACCATGTCGTGCAGCATCGCGATGATCGCGGCGGCCGACATCTTCCAGGTGCGGAAGTACAGCGCCAGCACCACCGAGACGATGACGAAGAAGATCAGCAGGGCGCGCAGGGCCTGCTGCGACACCGACTGACCCCAGGACGGCCCCACGAAGGTGCTCGAGACCTGGTCCGTGCCGACCTTGAACTCCTGGCCGAGGGCGTTGCGGACGGCCTGGGTCGGGCCCTCCTCGAGCTTCTCGGTCTGCACGCGGATCGAGTTGGCGCCGATCTTGGTGACGGTCACGTTGCCGGCCTGCTCGCCGGCCTTGGCGGCGGCGGTGTCGACGGTCTGCTTGGCGCGGGTCTCGAAGGAGGACGGGTCGGCGATCTGGGACACCCGGAACTCCGAGCCGCCCCGGAACTCCAGGCCCAGGTTGAGCCCCTTGACGGCGAGCCCGGCCACGCAGACGGCGAGCAGGATCCCGGACAGCAGGAACCACAGCTTGCGGCGGCCGACGTAGTCCAGGCCGCGTCGACCGGTGTAGAGGTCGTTACCGAAGTCTGACACCTTGCTCACAGCACGGCCCCGCCTTCCTTGGTGTAGCTGCCCTCGCGGGTCCTGGCGGCCTCGCGCTCGGCGTCGAGCTGCTCGAGCTCGGCGTCGGGGTTGCGGAACCGGCCGCGCCCGATGTAGCGGGCCGGCTTGGCGCCCAGCGCCTCCGCGTCGAAGCCGGACATCTTGTGCCCCTGCCCGAAGAACCTGGTGCGGGACAGCAGCGCCAGCATGGGGTGCGTGAAGAAGAAGACGATCACCACGTCGATGATCGTGGTCAGCCCGAGGGTGTAGGCGAAGCCCCGGACGTTGCTGGAGGCCAGCAGGTAGAGGACGACGGCGGCGATCAGGTTGACCGCGTCGGAGATGATGACGGTGCCCTTGGCCCGCTGCCAGCCGGCCTCGACGGCCGCCGGGACCGACCGGCCCTCACGGATCTCGTCGCGGACGCGCTCGAAGTAGACGATGAACGAGTCCGCGGTCATGCCGATGGACAGGATGAGCCCGGTCACGCCGGCCATCGAGAGCCGGAAGTTCTGGGACCACCCGAGCAGGGTGATGGCGACATACGTCGCTGCGGCCGCCATGAGCAGCGACGCGACCGTGACCAGGCCGAGGGCGCGGTACTGGAACAGCGCGTAGATGATGACGAGCAGGAAGCCGATGAGGCCGGCGACCAGGCCCTTCTGCAGCTGGTCCGCGCCGAGGGTGGGGCTCACCGTGTCCTGCGTCTCCACGCGGAAGGACATCGGCAGCGCGCCGAACTTCAGCTGCTGCGCCAGCGCCTCGGAGCTGGTCTGCGTGAAGGACCCGGTGATCGACGACTTGCCGTCGTAGATCGGCACCGTGATCCGCGGGGCCACGATGACCTCGCCGTCGAGCACCGACGCGAACTGGTTGCGCGGCTCCGGCAGGTTGAGCAGCCGCTTGGACAGCTCGGCGAACTTCTTGGCGCCGTCGGAGTCCAGCGTCAGGTTGATGCCGTACTCCGTGCCGGTGCCGCCGGCCTGGTTGGGCTGCAGCCCCGACGTCGCATCGGCAATGTTGCCGCCCTCCAGCTCGGCCGGCCCGAGGACGTACTTCGCGCGGCGGTCCGTCGAGCAGGTGACGAGCGGCTTCTGCGGGTCGTCGTTGATCTTCAGGTCGAGGTTGGGGTCCGTGCAGTTGAGCTGGGTGAACTCCTGCTGGATCGCCGGGGTGATCCACGCGGGGTCGCTGGCGTTGGCGGGCTTGCCACCCGGGGCGGGCGTCGCGCCGGGGGCCGCGGGGGTCGTGGCCGGCGTCGCGCCGGGTGCCGCAGGCGTCGTGGCTGCGGGCGCAGGAGTGGCCGCCGGCGCGGGCGTCGTGGCGGCAGGAGCCGGCGCGGTCGCGGTGGGCGTCGGGGACACGGTGGCCCGGGGCGCGGCCTGCGCCGCCGCGGGCGGCAGCACCGCGGGGGCGGCGCTGGACGTGGCCGTGCCCGGCGCCGGCACCGAGGCCGGGCTGGAGGCCTTGGCCGAGGCCGGACCGCTCGGCGCTGCCGAGGCCTTGGGGGTCGCGGGCGCCGTGGGCGTCGTCGTGCCGGTCGCGCCCGGGGTGGGGGTGCCGGTGGCGCCGGGGGCGGGCTGGGTCGAGCCGGGCGCCTCGGCCAGCACCGCGCGGAACCGCATCATCGAGGACTTCTTCAGCGAGTCCACGGTCTCCTGCGGGGTGCCCTTGGGCAGGGAGACGACGATGTTGCGCCCGCCCTGGGTGGAGACCTCGGCCTCGGCGACGCCGGAGCCGTCGACGCGCTTCTGCATGATGTCGACGGCCTGGCTCATGGTCGACTCGTCGAGCTGCTTGCCGCCCTGGACCTGCGGCGCGAGCACGACCTGCGTGCCGCCGGCGAGGTCGAGGCCGAGCTTGGGGGTCCACTGGGCGGTGCCCCAGGTGGCGACGCCGGCGAGCAGCGCGTAGAGGCCGAGCAGGAGCACGAAGAACCAGGTGAGGGTCCGGCGCGCTCCTCTCGTGCGGGGGTTGCGGGCCATCAGTCGGTTTCCTTGGACGGTGCGGTCGGGCCGGCGTCCCCGCCGGCGGGGTGCGTGGTCGACGGCGCCTCGCCCATCAGCGCGCGCTCGTCGAAGGTCAGGACGACGCCGGGGGCGGCCTCGATGCGCACCAGCCCGCCCTCGCGGGACACCAGGGTGCCGACGAGCCCGGCGGTGGTGATGACCCGCTGCCCCGGCGCGAGGGCGGACACGCGGTTGCCCTGCTCGCGCTGACGGCGCCGGTTGGTCAGGAAGAGCCAGAGCAGGACCAGCAGCGGCAGCAGGAACAGCACGTATGACGCCGCCCCACCCTGGTTGGCCTCCGCGGCAAGCATGCTGGCACTGATCATGGTGACGTCTCTCGATCGGGATGGCGGGCGTGACCCACAGCCTCATCGACGGAGCGTGACGATGACGACACAACGGGCGGCGCGGGTAATTCTTTTCGGCAGTGTACGGGTCGCCCCTGTCCGGGCCCAATCACCACGCCCGCCGGGCCGGGGCGCCCCGGCTCAGGTGAAGCGGCCCTCGCCGCCCTCCAGGGGCAGCTGCGGCGCCCCGGCTCCGGGTGCGTCGACGGGGGCGGTCAGCCCGAGGTGCTCCCACGCGAGGGCGGTCGCGGCGCGGCCCCGCGGGGTGCGCACCATGAAGCCCTCCCGCACCAGGTAGGGCTCGGCGACGGTCTCGACGGTGTCGGGCTCCTCCCCCACGGCGACGGCCAGCGTCGACAGACCGACCGGCCCCCCGCCGAAGCGGGTGCACAACAGCTCGAGGACCCCGCGGTCCAGCCGGTCCAGGCCCCGCGGGTCGACGTCGAAGAGCGCCAGCGCGGCGCGCGCCGCCTCCAGGTCCACCACGCCGCGACCGTGCACCTGCGACCAGTCCCGCACGCGGCGCAGCAGCCGGTTGGCGATGCGGGGGGTGCCGCGGGAGCGCCCGGCGATCTCGGCGATCCCCTCCTGCTCCGCCTCGACGCCGAGCAGCCGGGCCGAGCGCCCGAGGATCGCCGCGAGGTCCGCGGCCGAGTAGAAGTCCAGGTGCCCCGTGAAGCCGAACCGGTCACGCAGCGGCGCCGGCAGCAGCCCGGCGCGGGTGGTCGCCCCCACCACGGTGAAGGGTGGCAGCTCGAGCGGGATCGCCGTCGCCCCCGGCCCCTTGCCGACGATCACGTCGACCCGGAAGTCCTCCATGGCCAGGTAGAGCATCTCCTCCGCCGGCCGCGCCATCCGGTGGATCTCGTCGAGGAAGAGCACCTCCCCCTCGGCGAGGCTCGACAGGATCGCGGCGAGGTCACCGGCGTGCTGGATCGCGGGCCCGCTGGTCACCCGGATCGGCCGTTCCAGCTCGGCCGCGACGATCATGGCGAGCGTCGTCTTGCCGAGCCCGGGCGGGCCCGACAGCAGGATGTGGTCGGGCACGGCGTCGCGGCGTCGGGCCGCCTCGAGCACCAGCGACAGCTGGTCGCGGACCCGCGGCTGCCCCGGGAACTCGGCCAGCCGCCGGGGCCGCAGGGCCGCCTCCACCCGCTGCTCGTCGTCGCTGCCCCGGGCGTCGACGACCCGCGCCGTCGCGTCATAGCTGCCGTCGCCATACGCCTGCTCGTCGCCGGGATCCCAGATCTCCGCCACGGCTCAGCGCCCCAGCTCGCGCAGCGCGGCGCGCAGCATCTCGCTCGTCGTCCCCGGCGCCTCACCGGTCTTGAGGACGCGCCCGACGGCATCCTCCGCCTGCTTGGCTGACCACCCGAGGCCGACCAGCGCCTCGACGACCTGCGGCTGCGCGCCGGCGGTGGCGGTCCCGGTCGTCGCGGCAGGCGCCGCCCCCGGGAGCGCGCCAACCTTGTCGCGCAGCTCGAGCACGAGACGCTCGGCGCCCTTCTTGCCGATGCCCGGCACCTTGGTGAGCGCGACGATGTCGCCCCCGGAGATGGCCGCGCGCGCCACGTCGGGCGCGTGCACCGACAGGATCGCCAGGGCCACCTTGGGGCCCACCCCGCTCACCGTCTGCACCTGCTCGAAGAGCGCCCGCTCGTCGTCGTCGCCGAAGCCGTAGAGCGTCAGCGAGTCCTCCCGCACCACCAGGCTCGTCGACAGCCGCGCCTGCTGCCCGGTGCGCAGCGACGCGGCCGTGGCCGGGGTCGTGTGCACGAGCATCCCCACCCCGCCGACCTCGACGACGACGGAGTCCAGGTGCACCGAGAGCACCGTGCCGGCGACCGACGCGATCATGAGTCCTCCTGTGGTCCAGTCTGTTTCATCGTATGCCGCTGCCGCGGCGCACCGCCTGGCGCCGGGCCGCCGCCACCGCCTGGTTGCCGCCACCGGCGCGGTGCTCGGCGACGGCCTGCTCCCACCGGTTGGGGGTGGCCCGCTGCTGCCGTCGCGCCGCGTCGAGGGCATCGGCGACCCGGTTGTCGTCCACGGCGCCGGCGAGGCGAGCGGCGGCGCCTCCTCGCCATACGTGACAGATGGCGAGAGCGAGGGCGTCGGCGGCATCCGCCGGGGTGGGGCGCTCCTGCAGGCTCAGCACCCGCATGACCATGGCGGTGACCTGCGCCTTGTCGGCCCGGCCGTTGCCCGTGACGGCGGCCTTGACCTCGCTGGGCGTGTGCAGGGCGAGCGGGATCCCGCGGCGCGCGGCGGCCAGCATCGGCACCGCGCTGGCCTGGGCCGTCCCCATGATGGTCGACACGTCGCCGCGGGCGAACATCCGCTCCACGGCGATGGCGTCCGGGTCGTGGTGGTGCAGCCAGTCCTCCAGCTCGGTCTGGATCGTGAGCAGCCGCTGGTGGATCGGGTCGCCGCTCGGGGTCCGGATCACGCCGACGGCGATCATCCGCAGCGGCCGGCCGGGGACGCCCTCGACCACCCCGATGCCGCACCGGGTCAGGCCGGGGTCGACGCCGAGCACCCGCATGCCGTCCCCTCTCGCCGGAAGTGTTGCGTGTCAGTAGCCGTGACGCGCACCGCCAGTGCGCGCTGACAGTGTCCCAGGCGGCCGGCGCCCGGGGACGCTGACACACCGAGGCTCCGAACACACGTTCGCCGACCCCAACCCACCCCGTCCCCGTCTGCCCCGCCGTCCCCCCGTCTGCGCGCCCATCCCCCGTCTGCCCCGCCGTCCCCCGTCTGCGCGCCCATCCCCCGTCTGCCCCGCCGTCCCCCCTCTGCGCGCCCATCCCCCGTCTGCCCCGCCGTCCCCCGTCTCCACGCCCATCCACGGTCTGCCTGGCCATCCCCGGTCTACCTGGCCATCCCCGGTCTCGAGCTGCAGCCCCAGACCGGCACTGCACGGCAAGACCGGGGACACAACCCCAGACCACCACCACCCAGAGACACGCGAGCGGGGCCGGATCCCCGACCCAGCCCCTGCGTCGCCCGTCTCGGCGCCCGTCCCCCGTCTACCTGGCCATCCCCGGTCTCCAGCTGCAACCCGAGACCGGCACTGCACGGCAAGACCGGGGACACAACCCCAGACCACCACCACCCAGAGACACGCGAGCGGGGCCGGATCCCCGGCCCCGCTCGCGTCGCCCTCAGCAGCCGCTCGCGCCGTCGTCAGTCCTCGAACCCTCTGGTCGGACTTCCTCCGCGCTGATGGCCTCGCTCGTGTCCTCGCGCCGTCGTCAGTCCTCGTCGTCCAGACCGAGCTCGGCCGCCACCTCGTCGCTGATGTCGCCGTTGGTCCAGACGTTCTGCACGTCGTCGCTGTCCTCGAGCGCGTCGACGACCTTCATCATCTTGGTCGCGCCGTCGGCGTCCAGGTCGACCTTCAGGTTGGGCACGAACGACGCCTCCGCCGACTCGTACTCCAGCCCGGCCTCCTCGACCGCCTTGCGGACCGCTACGAAGTCGGTCGCCTCCGAGATGATCTGGAAGGTGTCGCCCTCGTCGTTGACCTCTTCGGCGCCGGCGTCCAGCACGATCTCGAGCAGGTCGTCCTCGGTGGTCTCGCCGTCCTTCTGCTTCTTCGGGACGACGACGACGCCCTTGCGGGAGAAGTTGTAGGCGACGGAGCCGGGGTCGGCGAGGTTGCCACCGTTGCGGGTCAGCGCCACGCGCACCTCGGTGGCCGCCCGGTTGCGGTTGTCGGTGAGGCACTCGATCAGGACCGCGACGCCGTTGGGGGCGTAGCCCTCGTACATGATCGTCTGCCAGTCGGCCCCGCCCGACTCAGCGCCCGACCCGCGCTTGAGCGCCCGGTCGATGTTGTCGTTGGGGACGGAGTTCTTCTTGGCCTTCTGGACCGCGTCGTACAGCGTCGGGTTGCCGGCCGGGTCGGCCCCACCGGACTTGCAGGCGACCTCGATGTTCTTGATCAGCTTGGCGAAGAGCTTGCCGCGCTTGGCGTCGATGGCAGCCTTCTTGTGCTTGGTGGTGGCCCATTTGGAGTGGCCGCTCATGCATCTCTCCTCGTGATGTCCTGCCTGGCAACTGAGCCAGTCTACGCGTGGCGCACCATGTCGACGAAGAACTCGTGCACCCGCAGGTCCCCGGTCATCTCCGGGTGGAAGCTCGTGACCAGCAGCGCTCCCTGTCGAGCCATCACGACCTTGCCGGCGGCCGGGCCCTGCGGCACCGTCGCCAGCACCTCGACCTGCTCGCCCACCTGCTCCACCCAGGGCGCCCGGATGAAGATCGCCCTGAACGGCGTCCCCGACTCGCGCATGCCCTCGACCTGCAGGTCCGCCTCGAAGGAGTCCACCTGCCGCCCGAACGCGTTGCGACGCACCAGCATGTCCATCCCGCCGAGGGTCTGCTGGTCGCGCGTCGCGTCGACCACCTGGTCGGCGAGCATGATCATGCCCGCGCACGAGCCGTAGACCGGCATGCCCGCGGCGATCCGGTCCCGCAGCGGCTGCTGCAGGTCGAAGGCGCGCACCAGCTTGTCCATCACCGTGGACTCGCCACCAGGGATGACCAGCCCGTCGAGCTCGGCGAGCTCCTCGGGTCGGCGCACCGGGATCGCCTGCACCCGTAGGCACTCGAGGGCGTGCGCGTGCTCGCGCACGTCGCCCTGGACGGCGAGGACTCCGATGCGGGTGGGCCTGGTCACCCGCGACACCCTAGTGCTCAGGCCGTATGCCGCCGAACCGCCCGTCTCCCCCACCCGCCACCTCGACCTGCGCCCCACTCTGCTTCTCGACCCGGCTGCGGTGGCATCCGCAGCCCTAGTGGTGGGAAGCGGCGTCTCGGCTGCGGCGGCAAACGTCACCAGCATGCCCGGGTCACAGACCTGCTCGTCGGGATATGTGGTCTGGGCCTACGTGCAGACCAGGACCTCCGGAGACGTCACCTTCTACAACTCGTCCGGCCTTGTTCTCTCCAAGTCGGTCGGGGGCACCGTCCACACCTAGTACTCCTCGTCACGGTCGCTCTCGTTGCCGCAGCCTGCAGGACATACCGGCACCCCCCGCGTCGAGCACTCCCTCCCAGAGCCGGTAACGGGGTCAGGAGCGCGCGAACGACCGCAGCTGCAGGTCGATGACGACTTGGGCCTGGACGTCGTCCAGGCCCAAGTCATTCCTCAGCACAGACTCGAGGTCTGCCAAGGACGAGGTTTCACTGAGGACAGTGAAGATGCGCGAACGCTGCTCGTAGGCGGTGTCTACCGCCCTCAGTATGTGTTGGCGAAACGCCTCTTGATCAACCGACATGACCTATGACCTCCGGTGAGACTCGTCGCGGCACCTGCTACCCGCCCATTCTGGGCCCAGCCGCCACTACGGGTGGGGGAACACGACCTCGATGCGCGACCCCGCGGCCCTGCTGCGCGGGGCGCTGCCGGACGCAGGCGCGTGACCGGACGCCGGCGCGTGACCGGACGCGCCGCGCGCCCGACGCCTCAGCGACCGGTGCGTTCGGCGTGCAGCGCGTGCGAGCGCAGCGCCTTCCTGCGCACCGCGAACCAGCCGGCCACGAGCGCGGCCACCACGACCGGCGTGCACGCGAGGATGAGCTGCCCGTCGGGGTCGAAGGCCATGGTGACGAGGATGAAGCACAGCGCGGCCAGGCCGAGCCACGAGGTGACCGGCGCCCCGGGCATCGGGAAGGTGGTCGCGGGCAGCTCGCCGCGGTCGATGCGGCGGCGCAGCGCGATCTGGCAGGCGAAGATCGTCCCCCAGGTCCACATGACCCCGATCGCCGCCATGTTGAGGGCGAGCTCGAAGGCCCGCGCCGGGACGACGTAGTTGAGGAACACCCCGAGGCCGTAGACGGAGGCGGTGAGCAGGATGCCGCCATACGGCACGTGGTGCTTGTTCATGCGCCCGGTGAAGGCGGGCGCCTCCCCCTCCGCGGCGAGGGAGCGCAGCACGCGACCGGTGGAGTACAGCCCGGAGTTGCACGAGGACAGGGCGGCGGTGAGCACGACGACGTTCATGGCGTCGCCGATCCACGGCTGGCCGAGGTTGGAGAACACCGTCACGAAGGGGCTCTCCCCGGCGTGGTACATCGTGTAGGGCAGCAGGCAGCCGAGCAGCAGCACGGAGCCGACGTAGAAGAACGCGATCCGGAAGATGACGGCGCGGATCGCCTTGGGGATGACCTCGCGGGCGTTCTCGGTCTCGCCGGAGGCGGTGCCGACGAGCTCGATGGTGGCGTAGGCGAAGATCACGCCCTGCATGACCATGACCAGCGGCAGCACCCCGGCCGGGAAGAAGCCGCCGGGTCCGTGGACCAGGTTGCCGAGGCCGGCCTCGTGGCCGGCGATGCCGGTGCGGGTCGCGACCAGGCCGATCCCGACGACGATGAAGGTGATCAGCGCGACCACCTTGACCATCGACGCCCAGAACTCGAACTCGCCGAACGCCTTGACGCTGATGAGGTTGATCGACAGCACCACGGCCAGCGCGACCAGGGCGGGGATCCACTGCGGCAGGTCGGGCAGCCACTTGTTGACGTACTGCGCGATGGCGGTGATCTCGGCGATCCCGGAGGTCATCCAGTTGACCATGTACATCCAGCCGGCCACGAACGCCCACTTGTTGCCGAAGAACTCGCGGGAGTAGGACACGAAGGACCCGCTCGACGTGCGGTGCATCACGAGCTCCCCGAGGGCCCGCATCAGCAGGTAGGCGATGACCCCGCACCCGGCATACGCGAGGACCAGGGAGGGGCCCGCCTTGGCGAGCCGGCCGCCGGCGCCCATGAAGAGGCCCACCCCGATGGCGCCGCCGATGGCGATCATCTGGACCTGCCGGTTGGTCAGGCTCTGGTGGTATCCCTCGTCGCCGCTGTCGCTGAGGCTGAAGCCACCCGGCTCCGGCTCGGTCGCGACCTGCGTCTGGCTCTGCTCGGATGACGTCATCGTCGGAAGGCTCCTTGGTCGTGGGGTGCCCTCGGCACGCTAGCGGGCGGGGTCGTCGGCCCGGCCGGCGGGGTCGGGTTCCCCTCACAGATCGTGGACGGTTCGTGCCGCAGGGCGCCACGAACCGTCCACGATCGCGGGGAGCGGGGAGGGGGGAGGGGGAGCTACGAGGCGGCTTACCAGCCGCGCTCGGCCAGCCGGTGCGGCTGCGGGATCTCGTCGACATTGATGCCGACCATGGCCTCACCCAGGCCGCGGGAGACCTTGGCGATGGTGTCGGGGTCGTCGTGGAAGGTCGTCGCCTTGACGATGGCCTCGGCGCGCTGGGCCGGGTTGCCGGACTTGAAGATGCCGGACCCGACGAAGACGCCCTCGGCGCCGAGCTGCATCATCATGGCGGCGTCGGCGGGCGTGGCGATGCCACCCGCGGTGAAGAGCACCACCGGCAGCTTGCCCGTCTCGGCGACCTCCTTGACGAGGTCGTACGGCGCCTGGAGTTCCTTGGCGGCGACGTAGAGCTCGTCGGGGGCCATCGACTGCAGCCGGCGGATCTCGCCGCGGATCTTGCGCATGTGCGTGGTGGCGTTGGAGACGTCGCCGGTGCCGGCCTCGCCCTTGGAGCGGATCATCGCCGCGCCCTCGGTGATGCGGCGCAGCGCCTCGCCGAGGTTGGTGGCACCGCACACAAAGGGGACGGTGAAGGCCCACTTGTCGATGTGGTTGCTGTAGTCCGCCGGCGTCAGCACCTCGGACTCGTCGATGTAGTCCACGCCGAGGGACTGCAGGACCTGCGCCTCGACGAAGTGGCCGATGCGGGCCTTGGCCATGACGGGGATGGAGACGGCGGCGATGATGCCGTCGATCATGTCGGGGTCGCTCATGCGCGACACGCCACCCTGGGCGCGGATGTCCGCGGGGACGCGCTCGAGGGCCATGACGGCGACGGCGCCGGCGTCCTCGGCGATCTTCGCCTGCTCGGGGGTGACGACGTCCATGATCACGCCGCCCTTGAGCATCTCGGCCATGCCGCGCTTGACGCGCGAGGTGCCGGTGGCGGGGGTGGACGAGGTGATGGGGTCGCTGCTGCTCATCGGTGCGGGGCTGCCTGTCGTCGGCGGGGTGGGGAACGCGCTCATGCTAGGCCCAGCCGGCGGCTGCCCCCACATCGGCCCTGCCGGGTTCCTGCCCCTTGGGCGTCACTCCAGGGCCGACGGCAGCCGGTCGTCGAACTCGATCGTCTGAGGCAGCGCCGCCCGTCCGGCCAGGTGGAAGACCCGCACCAGGCGCTTGCGGCGCACCCGCTGCACGTCGACCACGGCGTCGTTGTGGAACCTGCGGGCCAGCTGCACCCGCGTGCACGCCGACCGCAGCCGTTGCAGCAGCACCCGGCCGCCCCGCTCCCCGTCCCGGCGCAGCGCGTCGACGGTCTCCGGCGGCAGGGCCAGGTCCAGCGCCTGGGTCAGGTCGGTCTCCACCTCGGTGCGGCCGACGGCGTGCTCGTCCTCGGCGTCCAGCGCGTCCGCGGCGGCCGACGCCAGGAAGAGCGAGGTGGCCGGGTCCAGGAGCCCGCTCGCGCTCAGCTCCTGCGCGGCCTCCGCGCGCCGGACCAGCTGGGCGTCGACCGCCACGAGCGCCCCCTCGACCCGCGCGTGCAGCCGGTCCAGCCGCGCGGCCTGGTAGGTCAGCCGCCACGCGAGCAGCAGCAGCACCAGCCCGGGCAGGGTGTAGGACAGGGAGATGTCCGGGACGTGCAGCACCCGCCCCAGCGCGCTCGCGAGCGCCCCCACCAGCCCGTATGCCGTCCCCGCCGTCACGACCGCTCACCCTCGCCGCGGCCGGCTGCGCCCAGCCCCAGGCCGTGGCCGAGTCCTCGGCCCAGGGACTGCAGGCCCCGGACGACGCGTCCCGCCGGGACCTCGGGCGCCCCGAGGAGCACCGTCTCGTAGACCGCCAGCACCTGCTCCGCCACGACCGACCAGTCGAAGTCCCGGGCGCGCTGCGCACCGGCCTGGGACAGGTCGGCGCGGCGGGCCGGGTCCCGCAGCAGCGCGACGGCCGCGGCGGCGAGCTCGGTCGCGGACTCGTTGGCGAAGGTCGCCCCGCCGCGCCCCCCGTCGAGCACCCGCCGGAAGGCGGGCAGGTCCGAGGCGAGCACCGGCGCGCCCGCGCCCATGGCCTCGACCAGGATGATGCCGAAGCTCTCCCCGCCGGTGTTGGGCGCGACGTAGAGGTCGGCGGAGCGGAAGAGCGAGGCCTTGTCCGCGTCGGAGACGGCGCCGAGCAGGTCGACGGAGCAGCCCGCGGGGACCCGGGCGCGCACCGCGTCCTGGTCCCCCGGGCCGGCCACCAGCAGCCGCACGCCCGGCACCTCACGGGTGATCGCCGGGAGCGCGTCGAGCAGCAGCGGCAGCCCCTTGCGGGGCTCGCCGAGCCGCCCGAGGAAGGCCACGGTGGGCCGGTCGGGCGTCCCCCGCCACTGCGGCTGCACCGGGGCGGAGGCGAACCGGTCGACGTAGACGCCGTTGGGGATCACCACGGCGTCGCCGCCGTAGTGGGTGGTGACGGTGCGTCGAGCGTCCTCGGACACGGCGATCCGCCCCAGGATCTTCTCCAGCGAGGGCCGGTAGGCGGGGTAGACGGTCTGCATCACCCGGGAGCGCACCTGCGAGGAGTGGAAGGTCGCCACGATGGGGCACTCGGCCTGCCAGAGCGCGAGCGTGCCGATGGACGGGGTGACGGGCTCGTGGATGTGCACGACGTCGAAGCCGCCGTCGTCCAGCCAGCGGGCCACCCGGGCCGCGGTGACCGGGCCGAAGTTGAGCCGCGCCACCGACCCGTTGTAGCGGACCGGCAGCGCGCGCCCGGCCGGGACGACGTAGTCCGGCAGCCGGGTGTCCTCGTCGGCGGGCGCGAGCACCGACACCTCGTGCCCCTGCCGGATCAGCCACTCCGCGAGGTCGCGGACGTGGAACTGCACCCCGCCGGCCACGTCGAAGGAGTACGGGCACACCAGGCCGATGCGCAGCGGCGTGCCGGCGCGGGCCTTCTCCCGCGGGCTCACGACAGCTCCTGCGGGCTCATGAGAGCTCCCGCCGGCTCACGACAGGTCCTCCGCGAAGACCCGCTGCATCATGTGCCAGTCCTGGGTGTGCTCGCGCACCGCCGCCTCCAGCACGATGGCGCAGCCCTGCGTCATGGCGACCGCGCGCTCCCTGGCTCGCCCCGAGGTCGGCACCGGCACGGCGGGGTGAAAGGTGATGACGATGTCGTGGCCGCTGCCGGTGCCGCCCGGGCCGTGGTGCGGCTCGTAGTGCACCGACACCGGCAGCAGCGGCGCCCCGGTGGCGGCGGCGAGGGCGGCGGGGCCGGGCGCCATACGGGCCGGGCGGTCGCAGAAGGTGACGGTCACGCCCTGGTCGGTCAGGTCGCGGTCCGCGAGCAGCGGGACCAGCCCGCCGCGACGCACCGCCCGCACGAGCTGCGGGAAGGCGGGGTCCGCGCCGGTCAGCGGCAGGACGGTCATGCCGAGCCGCTCCCGGAAGCCCACGAAGGCGTCGTAGAGCCCCTCCGGCCGCAGCCGCTCGGCGACGGTGGTCACGGGGGCCAGGTGGTGGGTGGACCAGGCCCCGGCGAGGTCCCAGTTGCCCATGTGGCCAAGGAAGGCGACGGCCCCGCGCCCCCCGCCGAGGGACTCCCGCGCCGGCCCGTCCCCGACGACCCGCACGCTCGTCTCGAGGACCTCCTGGGTCATGTCCGGCAACCGGAACGCGTCGCACCAGTAGCGCAGGTAGGAGCGCATCCCCTCCCGCACCAGGTGCTCCAGCTCGGCCTCCCCCAGCTCCGGGCGCACCCGGGCATAGTTGGCCCGCAGCCGCTGCACCGAGCGACCGCCCCGCCCGTATGCCGCGACCGCTGCGCGGTCGAACAGCCCGTAGGCGACGGACGCCGGCAGCAGCCGGACGCACCGCCACGCGACGAGGAAGACCCGCAGCGTGAGCCAGTCGGTGACGCGCTCGCGCATGGCTCAGCCGAGGGCCTGACGGCGGACCGCCAGGATGCGCTGCAGGACGGTGACGGCCGACGCCAGCGCGAGCACCCACAGCGCGACGGCCACGACGACGTCCCCGAGCCCGAGGCCGGCGACGAAGGTCGCCACGAGGATGAGCACGAGCCGGTCGGCGCGCTCGGCGATCCCGACGTTGGCGGTCATCCCGAGCCCCTCGGCGCGGGCTCGGACGTAGGAGACGAGCAGGCCGAGCACCAGGACCGCGAGCGCCACGCAGGTCATCACCCGGTCACCGCGCCAGGCGTAGTGGAGCAGCAGGCCCCCGAAGATCGCGGCGTCGCCGATGCGGTCGAGGCTGGAGTCCAGGAAGGCGCCGAAGCTGGAGGTCCGACCGCTGTGCCGCGCCATGACCCCGTCGATCGTGTCGCTGAAGACGAACACCACGATGGCCAGGGTCCCCCACAGGAACTCCCCGCGCGGGAAGAACCACAACGCGCTCGCGGCGACCCCCAGCGTGCCGACGATCGTGACGGCGTCCGGACTCACCCCGAGCCGCAGCAGGACCGTGGCGACGGGGGTGAAGATCCGGGTGGCCAGGGAGCGGAATCGGTTCAGCATGGTGGCACCACCCTAGCCACAGCTCCACCCCGCTTGTGGGCGCCGCACGGCGGGAGTTCAGTATGGGAACAGCCGCACCGTGTCGGTGGGGTGAACGATCCGCCAACGACGAAGTTAGGTGAGATGACATGGCCGCTAACAACAGCTCTGGTCAAGGGGCCGCCAGCTCCCCTGCCCCACGCCGCCCCGAGGACATCCGCAACGTCGTCCTCGTGGGGCCCTCCGGATCGGGCAAGAGCACGCTCTTCGAGCACCTGATGGCGGCCCGCGTGCCGGGCTACCGCGCCAAGGAGACCGCCAAGGGCGGGGACACCAGGTCGGTCGGCCTCGAGGTCGCGACCATCGACGTGGCCGGCCTCGCGGTCACCGTGGTCGACACGCCGGGCTACGCCGACTTCGCCGGTGAGCTGCGCGCGGGCCTGCGGGCCGCGGACGCCGCGCTCTTCGTGGTGTCCGCCGCCGACGGCGTGGACGCCGCGACCGCGATGCTCTGGCACGAGTGCGAGACCGTCGGGGTGCCGCGGGCGCTGGTCGTCACCAAGCTCGAGTCGGGCCGGGGCGGCTTCGCCGACACCGTGGCGCAGTGCCGCCGGGTCTTCGGGGACGCCCAGCCGCTCTACCTGCCCGTCCAGGGCGACGACGGCCGCATCACCGGGACCCTCGCGCTGCTCAGCCGGCGCCACTACGACTCCTCCGGGGACACCCTGCAGGTCCGCGACGCCTCCCCCGAGCAGCTCGAGGAGATCGAGGCGGCCCGCGGCGACCTCGTCGAGGCGATCATCACCGAGTCCGAGGACGACACCCTGCTCGACCGCTACCTCGAGGGCGAGGACATCTCGGTCGACACGATCCGCGACGACCTCATGACCGCCGTCGGCGCCGCCACCTTCTTCCCCGCCATACCGATCAGCGCGTTTACCGGGGCCGGGGTGCCCGAGCTGCTCGAGATCATCACCGAGGCCTTCCCGGACCCGACCGCCCGGCGGCCGCTGCCGATGGTCACCACCCTGGACGGCGAGCCCGTGGAGCCGCTCGCCGGCGACCCCGACGGCCAGCTCGTGGCGGAGGTCGTCAAGACCTCCACCGACCCCTACGTCGGGCGGGTGTCCCTGGTCCGCGTCTTCAACGGCACGCTGCGTACGGACGACGTCGTGCACGTGTCCGGGCACCTGTCCTCCTTCGCCGGCAAGGCCGTCGAGGGTCACCCCGACCACGACTCCGACGAGCGGGTCGGTCCGTTGTCGGTGCCGACCGTCGGCGGTGAGCACACCCCCGCCAAGGTCGCCATCGCCGGGCAGCTGGTCGAGGTCGCCAAGCTCGCGCACGCCGAGACCGGCGACACCCTCTCGGCCAAGGACGCCCCCGTGGTCGTCGAGCCGTGGCTGCTGCCCGAGCCGCTCCTGCCGGTCGCCATCCACCCCGCCTCCAAGGCCGACGAGGACAAGCTGGCGAGCGCCCTGCAGCGCCTGGTCGCCGAGGACGTCACGATGCGGCTGGACCACAACGCCGAGACGCACCAGACCGTGCTGTGGACGATGGGTCAGGCCCACGTGGACCTGCTGCTCGCCCGGCTGCAGGACCGCTACCAGGTCACGGTCGAGGCCGAGCCGCTGCGGGTGGCGCTGCGGGAGACCTTCGTGGCCCCCGCCGCCGTGGTGGGCCGGCACGTCAAGCAGTCCGGCGGGCACGGCCAGTTCGCCGTCTGCCACCTGCGGATCGAGCCCCTGGAGCGCGGCGCCGGCTTCGAGTTCGTCGACAAGGTGGTGGGTGGCGCGGTGCCGCGCCAGTTCATCCCGTCGGTGGAGAAGGGCGTCCGCGCGCAGATGGCCAAGGGCACGCTGGCCGGCTACCCCATGGTCGACATCCGCGTCACCCTGGTCGACGGCAAGGCGCACTCGGTGGACTCCTCCGACATGGCCTTCCAGACGGCGGGCGCGCTCGCCCTCAAGGAGGCCACCAGCTCGGCCACGGTGACCCTGCTGGAGCCCGTGGACAGCGTGGACGTCACGGTGGCCGACGACTTCGTCGGGGCCGCCATGAGCGACCTGTCGACCCGGCGCGGCCGCGTGAGCGGCACCGAGCCCGCCGAGGAGGGGCGCACCGTGATCCACGCGGAGGTCCCGGCCCTGGAGCTGACCCGCTACGCCATCGACCTGCGGTCGGTGTCCCACGGGACGGGCAGCTTCACCCGGGAGCTGTTGCGCTACGACCCGCTCCCCCAGCACCTGGCCGCCCAGGTGATCACCGGCTGACGCAGCTGCGGCCCCGGGGTGTGGACCCGGGGGCCGCAGTGACAGACTCTCCCCATGGACCTCTTCGTCATCCGCCACGGCCAGTCCGAGAACAACAAGCTGTATGCCGAGACCGGCAGCCGCGCGGGGCGCACCCCCGACTCCGAGCTGGCCGAGCTCGGCCAGGAGCAGGCGCGCCGGCTGGCGGAGGCGGTCCGCGGCGACCGCTCCCACCTGGACGTCGACGTCCTCTACACGGCCCTGACGCACCGCTGCCTGCAGACCGCCACCCCGCTCGCCGACGCCCTCGGGCTCGAGCCGATCGGGCGCGCCGACCTCGGCGAGGTGGGCGGCCTCTACGCGGCCCACCCGGCGACCAACGTCCGTCGCCCCTACCCCGGGCTCAGCGTGCAGGACATGCGCGACCTGGCCCCGCGGCTGCAGCTCCCCGCCGACGTCGAGTCCGCGGGCGGGTGGGACGGCGGCTTCGAGGAGGAGCACGACCAGGCCCAGGGCCGCGCCGCGGCCGTGCTCGCCGACATCGCGGCCCAGCACGGCGACCGCGCCAAGGTCGGCATCCTCACCCACCAGCACTTCGGGCAGCTGCTCATCGGCGCCGCGGCGGGCATCGGCGAGGCCGGCCGCAAGTTCGAGCTCTCCAACTCCTCGGTGACCGCACTGCGGCACGAGGACGGGCAGTGGCGGGTGCTGTGGGTCAACCGGGTCCGGCACCTCGACAGCGACCAGATCAACGCCTGAGCCCCGGGCCCCGCGCGACCCGCGGGCCGCTTGGTGGCGACCCGGCCGCGCCGCTATCGTGGGCAGCCGAAAGGGAGTAGTCCCCAACAGTCGAGTCGACACATTGGCCCTCGGGCCCGGCTCGGCAGGCCACGACGGTGGCGGACGAGACTTTCGACCAGACCCCCATCGATGGATGGCCTGGCCGAAGTCCGTCCTCCAGGCCGGCTCGGCGGGCCGCGAGAGGACCCCCACCGTGCAAGCCTTCCTGCTGAGCACCGCCGTGATCTTCGTGGCCGAGCTCGGCGACAAGAGCCAGCTCATGGCGATGACCTTCGCCGCCCGCTACCGCGCCCGGGACGTGCTCCTCGGCATCACCGTCGCCACCGCCCTGGTGCACCTGGCCTCGGTCGGCATCGGCTACGCCATCGGGGACGTCTTCGCGGGGGCCCAGCCCATCATCGAGATCCTCGCCGGCGTCGCGTTCCTCGCCTTCGCCGCGTGGACGCTGCGCGGCGACGAGCTCACCGACGCCGAGGCCGCCAAGGCCCGCAACAGCACCGGCCTCGCGATCGTCGCGGTGGGGACGGCCTTCTTCCTCGCCGAGCTCGGCGACAAGACCATGCTGGCCACCATCACCCTCGCCACCCGCGAGGGCTGGCTGGGCACCTGGATCGGGTCGACGCTGGGGATGGTCGCCGCCGACGCGCTGGCCATCGGCGTCGGGGCGCTCCTCGGGCGGCGGCTGCCCGAGCGTGCCATCAAGATCGGGGCCGCCGTGCTCTTCGCGGTCTTCGGCGTGGTGATGATCGTCAGCGGCGCCCGGGCACTCTGAGCGCGCGGTCGACCAGCAGCGCCACCGGCCCCACGAACCGGTGCCCGCCGTGCAGCACCGCCGGGACGACACCGCGCCGGCCCCGCACCACGGTGCCGTCGCCGGCGACCCAGACCAGGCGTCGCCGACAGTCCTCCGGCGTCAGGCCCCAGCGCGCCAGCGGCAGCTGCTGCCACGGGCGGATCTCGAACCGGTCGCGTCCCACGAGGTGCCAGACCGCCCGCATCGCGGCGCGCGCCCGCGGGTCCTCGTCGTCGAAGACGAGCAGGGGCAGCGGGACCGGCGCGTCGGCGAGCTCGTCGGCGAGCTCGTCGGCGAGCTCGTCGGCGAGCTCGTCGGCGGGCTCGTCGGCCGACGGCGGGCGCGGCGGCATACGGCTCACTCCCCCGGCCAGGCCGCCACGATCTGCTGCCGGGTGTCCTCGAGCAGCACCGGCAGGGCCTTGGTCTGACCGACGATGGGCAGGAAGTTCATGTCGCCGCCCCAGCGGGGCACGACGTGCTGGTGCAGGTGGGCGGCCACGCCCGCGCCCGCGACGGCGCCCTGGTTCATGCCGAGGTTGAAGCCCATCGGGCGGCTGGCGGCCTCCAGCGCCCGGATCGCCTGCTTGGTGAGCCGGGTGAACTCCTCGGTCTCCGCGTTGGTGAGGTCGAGGTAGAGGGGGACGTGGCGGTAGGGGCACACGAGCAGGTGGCCGGGGTTGTACGGGAAGAGGTTCATGACCACGAAGCACAGCTCGCCGCGGTGGACGATCAGCCCGTCCGCGTCCTCCTTGTCGGGCGCCGCGCAGAACGGACACCCCTGTCCTGCATCGGTGCTCGGGCGGTCAGCCTGGATGTAGGCCATGCGGTGCGGTGTCCACAGACGCTCGAACCCGTCGTCCACACCGGCGAGCTGGCCGGCGTCCTCGATGCTGCGCGGGCCCTGGAGGTCTGTCACCCCTCGATCCTAGACTCGACCGTATGACGACGACACCAGCCCCCACGCCCTCCACAGGACCGGGCGAGGACCCCTGGGCCGCGCTCGACGCCCCCGCCGCCCCCAACGCGTCCGAGTGGGTGCGCCGGCAGCTCGACGACATCCACGCCGCCGGCACCACGGACGCCGCCGACATCGAGGGCATGCGCGTGGTGGTCCTCACGATGCTCGGCAAGTCCTCCGGCAAGGTGCGCGAGGTGCCGCTCATGCGGGTCGAGCACGACGGGGTCTATGCCGCCGTCGCCAGCAAGGGTGGCGCCCCCGAGCACCCGCAGTGGTACTGGAATCTCGAGGCCCACCCGCACCTGCTCCTGCAGGACGGCACCACCGTGACGCGGCGGGTCGCGCGCCTCGCCGACGAGGCCGAGCACGCCGAGTGGTGGCCGCGGTGCGTCGAGGCCTTCCCGCCCTACGCCGACTACCAGACCAAGACCGACCGCCAGATCCCGATCTTCCTGCTCGAGCAGCCGTGAAGGAGAGCCCCGAGGAGCTCGATCGCCTCCAGATGCTCCTCGACGCCTCGCACGCCCGCTCGACCGCGCACCTGCGCAGCATCATCGACGACCATCGGACGCTGAGCGCCGACCAGGTCGTGGCCCTGATGACGGGGATGAAGGTTCTCGCCCTCGGCACGGTCACGTCCCGGTCCGAGCCACGCATCAGCGCGGTGGACGGCCACTTCCTGCACGGCACGTGGACCTTCTCGACGGCGCGCGACTCGGCGCAGGCACACTAGATCGCCCACCGCGACGCGGTCTCGGTGGCACACATCGACGGGGAGGCCGTGGCGGTCTATGCGCACGGTCGCGCCGTGGAGATCACCGATCCGGACGAGCTGGCCGACGCGGATGCCCACTGGACGGCGCACTACGGGTCGTCGCCGTTCAGCTGGGGCGACGTGGTGATGTACCGCCTCGAGGCCCACTGGATGGTCGGCTACGCCTTCGAGCGCGAGACGCTGCTGCGCGGGCGCGGGGTGGACCGCTGAGGCGCGATCCGGCACGCGATGCCCTCGCGGTGAGCCGCACGCAGTGAGCCGCGCGCAGCCGCCTGGCATGCTGGGCGCCATGACCAAGCACGCCGACACCCGCCGGGCCCGCATCCGCGCCCGGCTCGAGGACGCCCGTAGCGACCGCACCTGCCTGCGGATCGCCACGACGACCGGCGACGACGTGGTCGGGTTCGTCGTCGGGGTGGGGCGTCGCTGGGCGGCGCTCGCGGTGGCCGCGCCCTGGCCGGACGGCCTGACCGTGGTCCGCCTCGCCGGGATGGAGCGGCTGCACGCCGTCGAGCCCGCGTCCGTCGAGCGCCACGCCTTCGAGCGCGAGGACGCCTGGCCGCCGGCCACCCCGCAACGGCTGGACCTCGACCGGACCGACGTCATGCTGGTCGAGCTCGCAGCGCGCTACCCGGTGCTGGGGCTGCAGCTGCGGGACAGCGACGACGACCTCTTCGTCGGGGCACCCGCCCTGGTGGCCGAGGGCACCCTGCTGCTGCACGAGCTGGGACCCGACGCGACGTGGGACGCCCTGTCGACGTGGCGGCTTCGGGACCTGTCGCGGGTCAGCGTGGGTGGCCGCTACCTCACCCTGCTGGCCGACCTGGCGCCCGCCCGCCCGGAGCAGCCGAGCCCCTTCGCCGACTGACCCCGGCCGAAAGGGCGGACAGAGCTGGCAGGGTCGACGGGGCCGGTAGGATCGGCGGTGCCGGTGGCCCCCCTCACCGCACCCACTGCGGGAAGACGTGCTGCAGCCCGGCCACCACCATCTCGACCGCGATCGCGGCGAGGATCATCCCCATCAGCCGCGTCATGATCACCCGCAGCGTCTGCGACATGTGGTGCCCGATGGCGGGGGCGAACCACAGGACCACCAGCAGCGCCAGGACGACCACCACGAGGGCGGCGGCCACGGCGGCATACGCGCCGGTGCCCTGCGAGCCGCCGGTCAGCACGATGAGCGTGGTGATGGTGCCCGGCCCCACCATCATCGGGAAGGCCATCGGGTAGAAGGACACGTCGGACGTCGCGGCGTGCTCGGCCTGGTGCTGCTGCTCGGCGGAGGTGCCCGAGTGCGCGCTGCTGCCCTGCCCGCCGAGCATGCCCAGCGCGATCGTCAGCAGGACGATCCCTCCCGCGATCCGGAAGTCGTCCACCTGGACCCCGAAGAACCCCAGGATGGCCTTCCCCGCCACCATCACGACGAGGGACATCACGAGGCTGTAGGCCGCCACCCGGACGGCGGTCGTGCGCTGCCGGGCGGCGTCGTACCCGCTGGTGAGGGTCAGGAACATCGGCAGCGCGACGAACGGGTTCATGATCGCGAAAAGTCCGCCCAGGGCCTTGACGAGCACGGTCTGGTCCATGGACCCGATGATCTCAGAAGAGGGTGGCGGGGACCTTCAGCACCGACTCGAACGAGCCTTCCGACGTGGGTCGGGCCCCGAGCCGACGCGCGATCCCGGCAGCGGCCGGCCCCAGCTCGGTGAGGTCGCCGCGCAGGTGGGTCAGGCCCTCCGCCGACGCCCAGGCGAAGACCTCGCGGGCCAGCTGACCACCGATGCCGCACCGGCGGAAGGTGGGGGTCACGAAGACCGTGTGCACCTGGGCCCACCGCGCCCGCCGCGCGCCACCCAGCGACGGCAGCTGCTCGACGAGCGTGATCCCGGCGATGCCGAGCGGCCGCTTCTCCACCTCGGCGAGCCAGAAGGGGTGGCGCCCCTCGGCCCGCAGCCACGAGTCGGCGAACCGGTCGATGAACTCCGGGTCCGGGCTCGCGCCGCGCTCGCGGCCGATCTGCACCGCCATGGCGGCGACCGCGAACGCGTCGTGCGGCCGGGCGCGGCGGATGTGGGCGGGCGCGCTCATGGCCACAGTGAACCATCGGTCGAGGGATCGCGCGTCCCCCTGTGACCAAACCGTCACCGTGCGCTGCTCACCAGCCCAGGCAGGTCACGTGCTCCTGCCCTCACCCCCGCGCGAGGGTCCGTATGCCGGGACGGGGGTCACGGCATACGGCCGGGCGCCCCTATGGTCGCCGCAGGTCATGAGTGTCAGCCTCGCAGGCCCCGGCCGGCTGACCGGCAACCCTCCCACCGCGGCGGGGTGCCCCGGGTGACGACCTGGCCGCGCGCCGACCGGAGCGCGGCAAGCGCGATCACGCGAGGAGCCAGCCATGAGCGACCAGTCCACGTGGGCCTTCGAGACCAAGCAGATCCACGCCGGGCAGAACCCCGACGCCGAGACCGGCGCACGGGCGCTGCCGATCTACCAGAGCACGTCCTTCGTCTTCGACGACGCGCAGACCGCCGCGGACCGGTTCGCGCTGTCCGACCTCGGGCCGATCTACACCCGCCTCGGCAACCCGACCAACAACGTCATCGAGGAGCGCATCGCCGCCCTCGAGGGCGGGGTCGGGGCGCTGCTGCTCGGGTCGGGGATGGCGGCGACGACCTTCGCGATCCTCAACGTGGCGCAGGCCGGCGACCACGTGGTCGCCTCCCCCGCCCTGTATGGCGGCACCTACAACCTGCTGCGCTACACGCTGCCCAAGCTGGGCATCACGACGACCTTCGTCGACGACCAGGCCGACCTCGAGCAGTGGCGGGCCGCCGTCCGCCCGGAGACCAAGCTCTTCTTCGGCGAGACGATCTCCAACCCCGACCAGAAGATCCTCGACATCGCCGGGGTGGCGGGCGTCGCCCACGACGCCGGGGTGCCGCTCTTCGTCGACAACACCGTGGCGACGCCCTTCCTGATCCGCCCGATCGAGCACGGCGCCGACGTGGTGATCCACTCGGCCACGAAGTTCCTCGGCGGCCACGGCACGTCGATCGTGGGTGCGCTGGTCGACGCCGGGACCTTCGACTACGCGCGCGAGCCGGAGCGCTTCCCGCAGCTCAACACGCCGTCGGAGAGCTACCACGGGCTGGTCTACGCCCGCGACCTCGGCGTCGGGTCGGCGCTCGGCGCCAACCTCGCCTTCATCCTCAAGGCCCGCGTCGAGCTGCTGCGCGACCTGGGGTCGGCGTGCTCGCCGTTCAACGCCTTCCTGGTCGGGCTCGGGCTGGAGACGCTGTCGCTGCGCATGGAGCGCCACCTCGCCAACACCCGCCGCGTCGTCGAGCACCTGCAGGGCCACCCCCAGGTCGAGCGGGTGTACTACGCCTCCCTCGACGGCAGCCCCGACAAGGAGCGCGCCGACCGCTACTGCCCCGCGGGGTCCGGGTCGGTGTTCTCCTTCGACATCACCGGCGGCGTGGCCGCGGGCCGGGCCTTCGTGGACGGTCTGGAGCTGCACTCCCACGTCGCCAACATCGGCGACGTCCGGTCGCTGGTCATCCACCCCGCCTCGACCACGCACTCGCAGGGCTCGGACGAGGACCGGCTCGGCGCCGGCGTCACCCCGGGTCTGATCCGGCTGTCGGTGGGGCTGGAGAACATCGACGACATCCTCGCCGACCTGGACAAGGGTTTCGCGGCTGCTGCGGGGTAGCCCATCCCGGGGCCGCCGTCGTCGGGGTGGCTGCGGCTCCACGTCGTCGTCGGTGGGGCCGCGGCTCCACGCGATCGGGTGACTTCGGCCGGGGTCGTTGGCGGGGCTGCGGCTCGACGCCGGCGGGTGGCTTCCACCACCGTCCTCGACGGTCAAAGCCACCCGATGAGCCCGCGGTCCCGATCGCCACCCCCCAGCGGTGCGCCCCACCAGCGCCGCCGGCGGCGAAACCGCAGCCCGACACCAGCGGGTGGCTTCCACCACCGTCCTCGACGGTCAAAGCCACCCGATCAGCCCCGCCCACCCGAGGCCCCGCGCAGCGCAGCGACGAAGCGCGAAGCGCCCACCCCGAGGGGCAGGCGCTTCACGGCATACGAGACATGCTGCGGGACAACGGATCACGCTGGATCACGCCTGCGTCGCGGGCTCCTCGCTCGCGGCCGTCTGCCCGGGCGCCGTCATGACCTGCTCACGCGACTCGATCGCCCGCACGATCTCCTCGATGGCCTCCGCCACCGGGATCCCGTTGCGCTGCGACCCGTCGCGGTAGCGGAAGGACACCGCCCCCGCCTCGACGTCCTCGCCGCCCGCGATCAGCACGAAGGGCACCTTGGACTTGGAGGCGTTGCGGATCTTCTTGGGGAAACGGTCGTCGCTGTGGTCGACCTCGACGCGCACCCCGCGACGACGCAGCTGGCGCGCCACGTCCTCCAGGTAGTCCGCGAAGTCCTCGGCGACCGGGATCCCCGTGACCTGCACCGGCGACAGCCACACCGGGAAGGCCCCGGCGTAGTGCTCCACCAGCACCCCCATGAAGCGCTCGATCGACCCGAACTTCGCCGAGTGGATCATCACCGGGCGCTGACGCGACCCGTCGCTCGCCTGGTACTCCAGCCCGAAGCGCTCCGGCTGGTTGAAGTCGTACTGGATCGTCGACATCTGCCAGGTGCGGCCGATGGCGTCGCGGGCCTGCACCGACACCTTGGGGCCGTAGTAGGCGGCCCCGCCCGGGTCGGGCACGAGCTCCAGGCCGGACGCGAGGCACACGTCCTCGAGCACCTTCGTCGCGACCTCCCACTGCTCGTCGGAGCCGATGAACTTGTCCTTCTTGGCCCCGTCGTAGTCACGCGTCGACAGCTCGAGGTAGAAGTCGGACAGCCCGAAGTCGCGCAGCAACCCGAGCACGAAGTCCAGCAGGTGCTTGATCTCCGCCGGCGCCTGCTCGGCCGTGACGTACGAGTGCGAGTCGTCCTGGGCGAAGCCGCGCACCCGCGTCAGCCCGTGGATCACCCCGGACTGCTCGTAGCGGTAGACCGACCCGAACTCGAAGAGCCGCAGCGGCAGCTCGCGGTAGGACCGGCCGCGGGAGCGGTAGATCAGGTTGTGCATCGGGCAGTTCATCGCCTTGAGGCGGTAGTCCTGACCCGGCTTGGTCACCTGGCCGTCGGCGCCCCGCTCCTCGTCCACGTGCAGGGGCGGGAACATCGTGTCCGCGTAGTACGGCAGGTGCCCCGACGTGTGGAAGAGCCCGTCCTTGGCGATGTGCGGGGTGCCGACGTACTCGAAACCCTCCTCGATGTGCCGGCGCCGGACGTAGTCCTCCATCTCCCGCTTGATGATCCCGCCCTTGGGGTGGAAGACGGGCAGGCCGGAGCCGATCTCGTCGGGGAAGGAGAACAGGTCAAGCTCGGCGCCGAGCTTGCGGTGGTCGCGCTTCTCGGCCTCTGCCAGGCGGTCGAGATAGGCCTTCAGCTCATCCTTGGTCGGCCACGCCGTGCCGTAGAGCCGCTGCAGCTGCTCGTTGGCCTGGTTGCCGCGCCAGTAGGCCGCGGCCGAGCGCATCAGCTTGAAGCCGTTGGCGATGATCTTGGTGCTCGGCAGGTGCGGACCACGGCACAGGTCGCCCCACGCGACGCTGCCGTCGCGGCGGACGTTGTCGTAGATCGTGAGCTCGCCGGCCCCGACCTCGACGCCCGCGCCGGCGTCCTCGTCGTCGTGCGTCATCGAGCCCTTGAGGCCCACCAGCTCGCACTTGAACGGCTCGCCCGCGAGCTCCTCCAGCGCCTCGGTCTCGCTCACCACGCGCCGCCGGAAGGTCTGCCCCTCGTTGATGATCTTCTGCATCACCTTCTCGAGGGCCTTGAGGTCCTCGGGGGTGAAGGGCTCCGCGACGTCGAAGTCGTAGTAGAACCCGTCGCGGATGGGCGGGCCGATGCCGAGCTTGGCGGAGGGGTTGACCTGCTGCACGGCCTGCGCCATGACGTGGGCGCAGGAGTGCCGCAGCACGTCCAGGCCGTCGTCGCTGGCGATGTCGACAGCCTCGACCTGGTCGCCGTCGCGCAGCTCGGTCGCGAGGTCCTTCAGCTCGCCGCCGATGCGGGCGACGACGACGCGGCGGTCGTCGGCGAACAGGTCGGCGGCAGTCGTGCCCGGCGCCACCGTTCGCTCGTCTCCGGCGATGGTCACGGTGATGTCGGCAGACACGGTTCTCTCCAGCTTCGTCCAGTCGTATGGCGCCCCGCTGCCTCGCGGGGTCACCGCCGCCGAGGTCGGCGGGGGTGCTCCAAGGTTATCGGCGGCCGCAACGCCGTTTGGCGCGGCGTGCCGCCCCCGTCAGGCGTGCCGGCGGGTCAGGCCGTCGGCGGGTCAGGCCGTCGGCGGGTCCGGGCGTGGGCTCGGTCAGAAGGACGCGCAGCACCGCACGACGCGGGCGCGGTCCCCGACGAGGACGTCGCCGCCCTGGACGGTCTCGGCATACAGGCCGTCGCAGGCGCTAGGCCGCGCGCCGAGGCGCACCACGACGTCGCCGATGCGCAGCTCCTGGCCCTGCAGGCCGTCGAGCTCCTCGTCGGTCATGTCGACGACGAGGTTGGCCCGCAGGTCGCCGTCGGCCTGGCGGGAGGTGGCGACGAGCAGCGGGCGCTTCTTGGCGCGGTCGCCCACGAGGCCGGAGTCGGTCAGGACCGCCTGGCGCAGGCTGCGCCCGGGCTCACCCTTGACGGGGTAGACGTTGATGCCGGTCAGGGTCCACGCGGGCGCGACGCTCGTTGCCATGGCACCAGCGTGCACCCACCCGCCCGTCGAGGGCCAATCCGTCTCGTCCGGCCGTCGGCCGACGGCAGCGCGAGGCGAGGCCGGCAGCTCGACGCAGGGCAGCACGACGCAGGGAGCGTGGGGCGGGATGCGCGAGGGGCTGGGCACGCTCCCGTGCCCGGCCCCTCGAGGTGGTGGACGTGAAGGGACTCGAACCCCTGACCTCTCGCGTGTGAAGCGAACGCTCTAACCAACTGAGCTACACGTCCAGGATGCAGCCCGCCGCGGCGGACAACTCCCGAATCTTAGCCGGTGCGGCCGCCGGTCGCGAAATCGCTCACGGGAGCACGTCCCGCAGCGGGTCCTCGACGACGTCGGGCAGCCAACCCGGCACTCCGGCCACCGCCATCGTCCCCAGGACGACGAGCCCGACGAAGGCCGCCGTGGCGAGGCCCACGAGGCACCGCACCCACACCGGCTGGGCCTGGACCCAGTCGGTCCAGCGCCGCAGGTGCCCCATCCCCCACCGGTGCAGCCGCTGGGCCCACGCGAACTCCGTCGACCACAGCAGCACCCCGAGGAAGACGATCAACCACCCGGGCCCGGGGAACGGCACGAGGATCAGTCCCACCACGACGATCACCAGCCCCACGACCCCCACCACCGCCCGGTAGACGGCGTGGGACCGGCGGTCGGACCTGATCCGCCGTCGCCACTCCCAGTCGCGCTCGGTCACGCTCGGTGGTCCGGTGTCGTGCGAATCGTCCGGGTAGGACACGTATTGCCCCCTCGTGGCTGGGAATGCGATGGGAATCTTCCGAATCGGGGGAAGACAGGACGCTCATGAGTAGTATCGACTCGAGGGAGCCCGCGACGAGTCGCCCCACGCTCTTTCGCAGACGATCCTCAGGTCTAGAAGACGGCCGCAATCACGTCGACCCATCGGAGTCCTCCTGTGAGCACGTCCACCCATCACGTCGTCTTCGGTCTCCCCCATGTCCGTCCTGTCGACACCGGCGAGTCCGAGCGACTCCTGGCCTCCATCCCGACCCTGCCCGCCGAGGAGCGGCAGGCCGTCTACAACCGGGTGATCCAGTCCAACATCGGGCTGGCCAAGCGGCTGGCCTCGCGCTACCGCAACCGCGGCGAACCCCAGGACGACCTGGAGCAGGTCGCCAACCTGGGCCTGGTCATGGCGGTACTGCGCTTCGACCCGTCCCACGGTGTCAGCCTGGTCGACTTCGCCACCCCCACGATCATCGGCGAGCTGCGCAAGCACTTCCGCGACAAGTGCTGGTCGGTGCGGCCCCCGCGCCGGCTGCAGGAGCTGCGGCCCCGGGTGCGCGAGACCGAGCAGGAGCTGGAGCAGAAGCTCGGCCGCGCCCCCACCTCCACCGAGGTGGCGGACGCCATGGGCCTCACCCCCCGCGAGCTGGCCGACGTCGAGCAGGCGGCGACGGGTTACCAGCCTCTGTCCCTCGAGCACCCCACGGGTGAGGGCGCCGCATCCACGCTCGGGCACCTCATCCCCGACGAGGAGGACGACCTCGAGCACCTCATGGACGAGATGATGGTGCACACCCTCCTCGACTGCCTCACCCCCCGCCAGCGCAAGATCATCGAGCTGCGCTACTTCTCGGAGATGACCCAGCAGGAGATCGCCGACGAGATCGGGGTCAGCCAGGTGCAGGTGTCGCGGCTGCTCACGCAGATCCTCAACAAGCTCCGCAACGTGCTGCAGATCCAGCGGGCCCCCGTCGGGTCCACCCGCGCCCTGCGCATCCCCTCGGAGTCCGTCGCCTGACGGCAGCCGCTCCACCCCTCGATGCCGTCGCCCCTGCGGGTGGCGGCATCGTCGTGCCCGGCCCGTATGCCGCTCCCCCGCCCCCGCCGGTGACGGCGCGGGCGGGGGTGTACGGCATACGACGACGGCCCGCCGGATCATCCGGCGGGCCGTGAGAGCTGGTGGGCGATACTGGGTTTGAACCAGTGACCTCTTCCGTGTCAAGGAAGCGCGCTACCGCTGCGCCAATCGCCCTAGCGAGAGGGGCGCGATCTCTCGCGCCCCTCGGCTGAGCGGACAACCGGGCTCGAACCGGCGACCTCAACCTTGGCAAGGTTGCGCTCTACCAACTGAGCTATGTCCGCCTGCAACCGCTGCGCGGTGCGTGAGAACAGTAGCCGATAGGTGACGTCCGGCCCAAATCGCGGTGACGTGGCGTGGCCCTTCCGGGGCTACCGGCGAGGGGGCAGCTGCACCCCCGGGTCGGAGCCCGCGGACAGGGTCAGCGTCGCGCTCCCGGAGAGGCCGACCGCGGTGCCGGGGGCCGGCTGCTGGGACACGACGACGTCCTTGCCGAGCAGCGCGTCCGGGGCCGCCGTCGTGGGCGCGAGCCGCACGTCGAAGCCGGTGGCCTGGATCACCTGCACCGCCTGGTCCCGGGGCAGGCCGCGCACGTCCGGCATCACCGCGTGGGTTCCGCTGAGCTCGGCCGGCCCGACCGGGGCAAAGGCCTGCATCGGCAGCCCCTCGTGGAGGGCCGTCATCGTCGCCTGCCAGATCGGGCCGGCGGCGGTCGACCCGAAGACCGAGCTGATCCGGCGGCCGTAGAGCTGCACCGACTCGATCGGGTAGCGCTGCCCGCCGCGGGGGTCCCCCACCCAGACCGCGGTCGCCAGCTGCGGGGTGTAGCCCGCGAACCAGACCGCCGAGTTGCCGTCCATGGTGCCGGTCTTGCCGGCGACGGGCCGGCCGATGGAGAGCTTCTTGCCCGTGCGGTAGGGGTCGGAGCCGTCGATGGTCTCCGCCAGCCCCGCCGTCACCGCGTCGGCCACGCCGGGGCGGATCTCCTGGTGGCAGGCCGGGTCCTGCGCCGGCCGTGGCTTGCCGTCCGATCCGGTGATGGCGACGATCCCGACCGGCTTGCAGACCCGGCCGTGGGCGGCGAAGGCGGCGTAGACCGACGCCAGCTGGATCGGCGAGACGTCGTGGGTGCCGAGGGTGGTGGAGCCCTCGTCCGGGCCGATCTTGGCGGCGGGCAGGGACATCCCGAGGCGGTTGGCCATCTGCACCACCTTGGGGACGCCGACCTTCTCCTCCAGCATCACGAACCACGTGTTGGACGAGCGGGCCAGCGCCTGCCCCGCGGTGAGGCGACCCGCGTCGGCGGCCATCGAGTTGCGGTAGCCACCAGGGGGATAGCTCAGCGTCTTGGGGCGGAACCGCGCCGGCGCGTCCTGCACCCCGTCGACCGGGAACCCGCCCTCCAGGGCGGCGGCATACGTGATCGGCTTGAAGGTGGACCCGGGCTGGAAGGCGGCCACGGCCGGGTAGATCTGGTTGGTGCGCCCCTCCCCCAGGCCGAAGGAGCGGTTCTGGGCGAAGGCAACCACGTGGCCGGTGCCGGGCTGCACGACGGCCACGCCGGCGGCGAACTGGTTGTCCCGGCCGAGCGCGTCGTCGGCGGCGCGCTGGGCCGCGTCGGCGGCCTTGGGCTGCAACGCGGTCCGGATGGTCAGGCCGGAGTTCATGAAGCGGCGGCGCTGCGCCGGGGTGGCCCCGAAGACCGGGTCGGACTCGAGGGTCTGCCGGATCCACTGGCAGTAGAACGGGTAGCGGCTGGCGGTGCAGCCGTTGGCCGCCTCGGAGGGCTTGAGCCCGAGCGGGGCGCGCTGCGCCGCGGCGGCCTGCGCAGCCGTGATCACCCCGGTGTCGCGCATCCGAGCCAGCACCACGTTGCGGCGGGTGAGGGCCTGCTGCGGGTGGACCACCGGGTTGTAGCCGTAGGGGTTCTGCACCAGGCCGGCCAGCAGCGCGGCCTGGGTGAGCGTGAGCCGCGAGGCGGGCACCGAGAAGAAGTGCTGCGCGGCGGTCCCGATGCCGTAGGCACCGTCGCCGTAGTAGGCGATGTTGAGGTAGCCCTCGAGGATCTTGTCCTTCGGCAGGTCCCGGTCCAGCTGCGCGGCGAGCTTGGCCTCCTGCGCCTTGCGCGTGATCGTCGTCTCCGTCGCCCGGGCGCGGTCCTCGGTGGTGTCGGCGTTGTTGAGGAGGACGTTCTTGACGTACTGCTGCGTGAGCGTCGACCCGCCCTGCGTGCCACCGTCGCCGGCGTTGTGCACCACGGCGCGCAGGATGCCGCGCGGGTCCACGCCCCCGTGCTGGTAGAAGCGGTCGTCCTCGACCGCCACCACCGCCTGCCGCGCGACCGGCGAGACCGCGGACAGCGGCACCTCGACCCGGTTCTCGGAGTAGAAGGTGGCGATCTGGCTGCCGTCGGCGGCGAGGATGGTGGAGCGCTGCGGCACCGGCTCGATCGGCAGCGTCGTGGGCAGCGACTCCCAGTAGTCGGCGACGGAGTTGGCAGCCGCCCCCGCCGTCATGACCGCGGGAGCCAGCGCCGCCGCCGCGGCCAGGCCGGCCGCCGACGCCACCGCGGTCAGCCGCAGCACGGCCCGGCCCCGGGAGCGGTCACGCGGGGCACGACCGGACCGGGCGCGCTCGTCGAAGGGGATGCTCACGTCACGGCCTCGGCGTCGGTCGGGGGTCGGGCGGCGGGCTCGGCGACGCGGGCGGCGGCGCCATCGGCAGGTCCAGGGACGGGTCCCGGGTCGGCGGGCACCCGGGCACCGTCGGGGGTGGCGCGACGGTCGGCGGCGCGCCGGGTGGAGGTGGCGCGGGGGTCGACGGGACGGGCGGCGTGGCGGTGGCGCACCGGGCCAGCTGGGCATCATACGTGGCCTGCAGGCCCTGGCGCCGGGTCAGCTCGGCCTGGTAGGCGGCCGTCGCCTGCTGGTACTGCGCGAGCGACTGGCGATAGGCCTCCTGCTGCACCCGTATGACGGCCCACGCCGCCTCGACCTCCTGCGCCTTGGTCGCGTAGTCGGTGTAGGCCTTGGCCCGTCGCTCGTAGTCGCCCCACGCCTGCTCGTAGGCCTGCACCGCGGCCGGGTAGGCCGCCACGGCCGCCTGCATGGCGGTGACGGCGGCCTGCCGGCGCTGCTCCTGGGTGCGCGCGGCGGCCTGCTCGTCGAAGGTGGGCGGGGCCATCCCGGTGAAGGCCCACCCGCACCCGGGGCCGCGGTCGTCGCGGGCGGGCGCCGGGTAGGTGGTGCGCACCGGGTAGGGCGTCGGGGCCGGCGGCTCGGAGGGGCTGGGGACCGGCGCCGGGGCGGCCTCCGGCCAGTAGGGCGCGGCCGGGGTCGTCGGCGTCACCTGGGGCGGCAGCGGCGCGCCGACGTGCGCCGCGACCAGGTCGGGCAGCGGGGTGCCCTGACCCGGCAGGTCCACGCCGGCCAGCACCTGCAGGCCGGTGTAGTCCTGGCGGGCGACCAGCGGGGACCGCGCGAAGTCCGCGGTGGTGGAGCGCTGCTGGGCGCACACCGGCGCCAGGGCCTGGTCGAGTCGCCGGTCCAGGTCCGCGGCGACGGCCGTCGGCAGCGGCAGCCCGGTGCCGGACACCGACACGAGCACGTCGCCGCGCCGCAGCACCACCGACCGGGTGTCGACCTGGCCGCGCTGCTGGGTGGCCAGCACCGCCTGCACGCCATACCCGTCGGTGCGGGTGACGGTCGCGTCGGCCACGCACTCCTTGCGGGCGACGACCATCGCGTCGAGCGCCGGCGCCCCCGCGCCGGCGCTGTAGGCCGTCACGGTGACCGTGACCCCGGACCCGGCGGCGGCACCCGGCGCCGGGGGGCGCGCCCAGGTGCGGGACCGCGACACGACCGGCGCCACCGGGCTGTCGCAGCTGAGCGCCACGGCGGGAGCAACCGTGCCGGGGACCGACGAGGCGTCGACCAGCCCCTCGGGCAGCCCCGCCGGGGTGGCCGCGAGGAGCCGCTCGACGACCGTGGTGGCCGGGGCCGCGGCCGCGCGCGCCACAGCCGGCTGCTCCGTGATGGTGGCCGGCGCCGGCGCAGCGGTCGTGCGTTGCGGTCGAGCGGCGGTGAAGCGGAGCGCGGGGTACATCGCGGTGAGCAGCAGCACCGCCGCGAGAGCCCCCACGAGGACGCCCAGCAGGGCACGACCGGCATACACCCGGGCCTGACGCTCGGGGTCGCCGGGCGGGGTCGCGAGCCACCGACGCCGCGGGCGCCCGGACGGGTCGTCCTGCGGCGTCGCACCGGGCTGCTCCACCGGATCCAGGGCGGCGTCCCTTCGCTCGTCGCGGCGGCGAGGCCCAGGTGGCCTGCCGGTGGTCCGAGGGGCCCGGACCGCAGTGCCACGCTACCAACGCGGAGATGGGGCGCCCGGGACCGACGGGCCCCGCGCCCCGGCACCGACGGGTCACGCCCTCCGACGACCGGGACGCGACGAAGCCCCCGACCCATCGGTCGGGGGCCTCGATGGTGGGCGATACTGGGTTTGAACCAGTGACCTCTTCCGTGTCAAGGAAGCGCGCTACCGCTGCGCCAATCGCCCGAGGTGGAGACGGGATTTGAACCCGTGTACACGGCTTTGCAGGCCGTTGCCTCGCCTCTCGGCCACTCCACCGTGCCGGCGCGCCGAGTCCAGCAAACGCGCCAACGCCGGGTCCGTGGACCCTGGAGCGGACAACCGGGCTCGAACCGGCGACCTCAACCTTGGCAAGGTTGCGCTCTACCAACTGAGCTATGTCCGCATAGCAGCGCCGGACGACCGGGTCTTGGTGAACCCGGCGGGGGACGTCGTCACCCTCCGTGCGTGCTGACCGACACTAACCGATTCCGCTGCGGTGCGTCCAATCTGGTGACGCCCCACGCGTCCCCGCCGGAGGCCGCCGGGACCAGTCCCGCGATGACCGGGCCCCAGGGCGAGCGGGCAGCCGCGGCCGGGGGCGTCGGCTCGCGCCGCGTCTCGAGCTCGGTGCGCACCCGGGAGACCATGCGCTCCCGGGCGCTCGCCCGGTCCGGGACCGGCCACAGGTGACGGACGGCGGCGTTCATGGCGGCTCCGATCAGGACGGCGATGGCGAGGAAGTAGAACCAGACCAGCAGGACGATGGGGGCGGCGAGCGGCCCGTAGATCGAGGTGCCCCCGACCGACGCGCCGAGCCAGGCCCGCACCACGTAGGAGATCACCACCCAGAGCACGACGGTGAGCACCGCGCCGGGCAGGTCGCGACGCCACGGCGAGCGGCGGGGCGTCGCGATGTGGAAGAGCGAGGTGATCGCCCACACGACTGCGCCGGTCACGAGCGGCCAGTAGAGGACGCTGACCAGGGCGGACGGCCCGGGCAGCGCGCGGGCCAGCAGGTCCGGGCCGGCCAGCACCAGCGGCAGCACCACGGCGCCCACGACCACGGCGACGGTGTAGAGCGAGAAGGACAGCGCCCGGGAGCGCACGATGCCGCGGACCCCGCTCTGGCCGTACATGATCGAGATGGTGTCGAGGAAAACGTTGAGGGCCCGCGAGCCGGACCAGAGCGACAGCACGAAGCCCAGCGAGAGGACGTCGAGACGCCCCGAGCGCAGCACCTCGTCCATCGTCGGGACGAGGACCAACCCGACGCTCTCGTCGGTGAGGAAGCGCTGGGCGTAGCGCGCGAGGTCGGCGACCAGCAGGTCCACCGTGCCCTGGCCGAGCCAGGCGCCGACGTAGCCGAGGCCACCCACCAGCCCCAGGATCAGTGGCGGCAGCGACAGCAGCGCGAAGAAGCCCGCCTCGGACGCCAGCCCGGTGACCCGGTAGCGCAGGCAGACGCGCACCGTCTCGCGGACCAGGCGCGCGGCGACCAACCCGCCGGGCACCCTGGCCAGCGCACGGGTGGCGGTGCGGCGGGGCGACATACGGCCACCCTCGCGGCAGGGGCCGCTGGGGCTGGAGTGACACGAGGGACCTGACCCGGCTTGTTGTGGAGCCGTGACCTGGCGGTGGGGCCGGCGGCCGCGGTCCGGGCCTCGCCTCCTCGGCCCTCGGCCCGGCATGCCGTCGGCACGGCCTCGCGGCCAGTAAAGTGGAGAGTTGATCGATCCCACCCGATAGAACGAGGACGACACCCTTCATGGAAATCTGGCCTGGCAAGCCGTACCCCCTCGGCGCCACCTACGACGGCAGCGGCGTCAACTTCGCCGTCTTCTCCGAGGTCGCGGAGTTCGTCGAGCTGTGCCTCATCGACGACGAGGGCGCCGAGCAGCGCCTCGTGATGACCGAGGTCGACGGCTACGTGTGGCACTGCTACATCCCCCAGCTGCAGCCCGGGCAGCGCTACGGCTACCGCGTCCACGGTCCCTTCGACCCGGCGCAGGGCAACCGGTGCAACCCGGCCAAGCTGCTGCTCGACCCCTACGCGAAGGCCATCGACGGGCAGATCAGCAACGACGAGTCGCTCTTCTCCTACACGTTCGACGACCCGTCGGCGTTCAACGACGAGGACTCCCTCGGGCACACCATGCTGTCCGTGGTCATCAACCCCTACTTCGACTGGGGCCACGACCGCCCGCCGCGCCGGGAGTACCACGACACGATCATCTACGAGGCCCACGTCAAGGGCCTGACGATGACCCACCCCGAGGTCCCCGAGGACATCCGCGGCACGTATGCCGCCATCGCCCACCCCGCCGTGGTCGCGCACCTCAAGCAGCTCGGCGTCACCGCGATCGAGCTGCTGCCGGTGCACCAGTTCATCCAGGACACCTCGCTGCAGGAGAAGGGGCTGCGCAACTACTGGGGCTACAACACGATCGGCTTCCTCGCCCCGCACAACGAGTACGCCTCCTCCGGCACCCGCGGCCAGCAGGTCACGGAGTTCAAGTCCATGGTCAAGGCGCTGCACGAGGCGGACATCGAGGTCATCCTCGACGTCGTCTACAACCACACCGCCGAGGGCAACCACATGGGCCCGACCCTGGCCTTCCGCGGCCTGGACAACAACGCGTACTACCGCCTCGTGACCAACGACCTGGCGAGCTACTACGACACCACCGGCACCGGCAACTCCCTGCTGATGCGCAACCCGCACGTGCTGCAACTGATCATGGACTCGCTGCGCTACTGGGTCACCGAGATGCACGTCGACGGCTTCCGCTTCGACCTGGCCGCGACCCTGGCCCGGCAGTTCCACGAGGTCGACAAGCTGTCCGCGTTCTTCGACCTGATCCAGCAGGACCCGGTGGTCAGCCAGGTCAAGCTGATCGCCGAGCCGTGGGACGTCGGCGACGGCGGCTACCACGTCGGCAACTTCCCGCCCCTGTGGACGGAGTGGAACGGCAAGTACCGCGACACGGTCCGCGACTTCTGGCGCGGCGAGCCGGCCACCCTCGGCGAGTTCGCCTCCCGGCTGACGGGCTCCAGCGACCTCTACGCCCACTCGGCCCGCAAGCCCATCGCCTCGATCAACTTCGTCATCGCCCACGACGGATTCACGCTGCGGGACCTGGTGTCCTACAACGAGAAGCACAACGAGGCCAACGGCGAGGGCAACAACGACGGCGAGTCCCACAACCGCTCCTGGAACTGCGGGGTCGAGGGACCGACCGACGACGAGGCCATCAACGCGCTGCGCGCCCAGCAGCAGCGCAACCTCCTGACCACGCTCCTCGTGTCGCAGGGCGTCCCGATGATCGCCCACGGCGACGAGCTCGGGCGCTCCCAGGGCGGCAACAACAACGGCTACTGCCAGGACAACGAGATCTCCTGGATCGACTGGGACCTCGACGAGGACCAGCGCGCGCTGATGGACTTCACCGCGAGCCTCACCGCGCTGCGCTCGGCCCACCCGGTCTTCCGCCGCCGCCGCTTCTTCAAGGGTGACGCCGCTCACGGCGGCACCTCCGACCTCGGCGACATCGAGTGGTTCACCGCGCACGGCTCGCAGATGTCGGACCAGGACTGGAGCTCCGGCTACGCCAAGACGCTGTCGGTCTTCCTCAACGGCCACGCCATCAACGCGCCGGACCAGCGGGGCCGGATGGTCGTCGACGACGACTTCCTGCTGCTCTTCAACGCCCACCACGACGTCATCGACTTCACGATGCCGCCGGAGGACTACGGCCAGGAGTGGGAGGTCGTGCTGGACACCTCCGAGCCGCAGCTGGCCGAGGAACGCGTCTGGGAGGCCCGCAGCGTCAACCGCGTCGCCCCGCGCTCGGTCGTGGTGCTGCGCTCCAGCGGCCAGGCCGAGGAGCCGTCGCCCGGCGTCGCGACCGCCCCGACCGCCAAGTCCGGGCCGTCCATCCCCGCTGCCCCGGCCCTCGACCCCGCGGCCCGACGGCCGCGCACGGCGCCCCAGCCGACCGAGCAGGGCTGACGGCACGGTGGTCCCGGGTCGGCCCTGCCCGACCCGGGACCACGCCGCACGGCGCGAGGAGCATACGGGCGGGGGCGTCAGCTCTGCGCGAGGCGCTCCTTCTCCTCGGCGACGTCGAAGGTCGCCTCGGGCCACTGCAGGTCCAGCCCCCGCAGGTGCTCGAGCAGGATCTGCTGGACGGCGAGCCGGGCGTACCACTTGCGGTCGGCCGGCACGACGTGCCAGGGCGCCCCACGGGTGCTCGTCTTGGCGAGCACCGCCTGGTAGGCCTCCATGTAGTCGCCCCAGCGGCCGCGCTCGTCGATGTCGCCGGGGTTGTACTTGTAGTACTTGTCCGGGCGGGCCAGCCGCTCCCCCAGCCGCTCGCGCTGCTCGTCGGAGGAGATGTGCAGCATCACCTTGACGACGGTGATGCCGCGCGCCAGGGCCTGCCGCTCGAAGGCGTTGATCTGGGCGTAGCGGCGCATCCACTCCGACCGCGGCACCAGGTCGTGGACCCGCACCACCAGCACGTCCTCGTACTGCGAGCGGTCGAACACGCCGAGCTGGCCGGGGTCGGGCAGCGCGCGCTCGATGCGCCAGAGGAAGTCGTGGGCCCGCTCCTCCGCGGTGGGCGCCTTGAACGCGGTGTACCTCACGCCGCCGGGGTCGGTGGACCCCACGACGTGCCGCATGATCCCGCCCTTGCCGGAGGTGTCCATGCCCTGCACGACCAGCAGCACCGACGGGCCGTCGCCGTCACGGCCGTTGGCCCACAGGCGCTCCTGCAGGTCGGACAGCTCGCTCTGGCCCTCGGCGAGGTCGAGCGCCGCCGACTTCTTGTCGCCGGCGTAGCCGGGGGTGGAGCGGGGGTCCAGGTCGGCCAGGACGAAGCCGCGGTCCACGCGCAGCGTGTCGCTGAAGGTGAAGTCCTCGTCGCCGAAGACCGCGTCACCCTCGTGGGCGGACGGTCGGTCCTCCGGGTCCACCACCTTGGCGCGCTTGTCCTCCTGCTTCTGGGCCTTCTCCAGGGCCTTCTGCACCTTCTCGGCCTTCTTGGCGGCCTTCTTCTCGGCCTTCTTGGCTTCCTTGGTGACGGCCTTGGCGTCGGACGTCACGTCTGCGTCCGCCTTGGCCTTGGAGGTCTTTGCCATGGGCCTATGGTTGCACCTTCGCGGGCGTATGCCGCGCACCCTGCGTGACGAAGTCCGCCACGACGCGTTCCCACCGCTCCTGGTCGACGTTCCACTCCTTGCAGTGCCGCGCGACGCGCCAGGTCTCGAGCCGCACCAGGTCGGGGCGGGCGGCGGCCAGGTCGAGGGACCGCGCGGCGGGCACGAACTCGTCGTCGAGGGAGTGGATCAGCAGGATCGGGTGGCGCAGCTCGTCGGCGCGGGCCACCACGTCGGTGGCGCTGAGGTCGAGCACCGACTCCACGCCCACGAGGTGTCGCGCGGACGGCACGCCCAGCAGCCGCATGCTCAGCACGGTCAGCTGCCCGGGCACCCGCATCGCGCGTGCGTGGTGGTGCAGGACGTCGGGCCAGTCCACGACCGGGCCGTCGAGCAGCACCTGCGAGACGTGGTCGGCGTGCTCGGAGTTGATCACGGTCTGCAGCACGATCGCGCCGCCCATGGACCACCCGGCGAGCAGCACGTCGGTGGCGCCGTGGGTGACGGCATACGCGATGGCGGCGTCGACGTCGCGCCACTCCGACAGCCCCAGGCCGTAGAGCCCGTCGCTGGAGGCGGGCGCCACGAGGTCGTTGCGGTAGGAGGGGGTCAGGCAGGTCAGGCCAGCGCGGTGCAGGGTGGCGACGGCGCGGACGGTCTCCTCGCGCCCGGCGCCGCGACCGTGCACGAGGACCGCCCAGCGGGTGCCCTCGGTGACGCCGTCCGGCGGCGGGACCAGCCAGGACGGCAGGGGGCCGATGTCGCTGGGCACGTCGACGTCGTGGGTGACCAGGCCGAGCGCCTCGCGCGGGCTCGTCGGGTAGTAGTAGGAGTGGAACCGCGCCGGCCCGACGTGCAGCGTCCCGAGGTCGACCCCGTGCAGCCGCCGCGTGATGGTGCCGCGACCGGGGTCGTCGGCCAGCACCCGCCCGAACCTCACGTGCGACTCGCCGCCGTCGAGGAAGAGGCCGTACTTGCCGGGGACGACGGTCTCGGCGGTGCGCGCCAGCGTGATGCTGTGGTCGTCGAAGGCCACGACCTCGGTGTCGTCGGGACGTCGACGCTCGGGCGTCACGACCTTCTTGGCGAGGTAGATGGCTGCGCTCAACCAGCCCGTGGCGGCGCCCACGGCGAGCACGGCGGTGGCCGCGGTGGCGACGACGAGCCGTGGGTACGAGCGCAGCAGCCCGGCGCGTGGCTCGGGTCGGTGGCGGCGCGTCACGTCCCCATGGTGTCATCCGGGCCGCGCCGGCTGCGAGATTCGGCGGGCGCGCGTGGCGCGCCCCGGCGCCCCTCTCCCCCACAATGAGCCGTATGACGCTCCCCATCGCCACCCCCGTCTCGCCGATGCTGGCCAAGGCCGTGAGCGACGTGCCGGACGCCGACGCCGTGCCCGGCGGGCTCTCCTACGAGCCGAAGTGGGACGGCTTCCGGTGCATCGTGGTCCGCGACGGCGACGACATCGTGCTGGCCTCGCGGGGCGCCAAGCCGCTGACGCGCTACTTCCCGGAGGTCGTGGAGCGGGTGCGCGAGCACCTGCCGCAGCGGTGCGTCGTGGACGCCGAGATCGTGGTGCGCGCCGGCCGCGCCGGCGCCGAGCACCTGGACTGGGACCTGCTCTCGGCGCGCATCCACCCGGCGGCGTCCCGGGTGACCAAGCTGTCGCAGGAGACGCCGGCGGAGCTGGTGTGCTTCGACCTGCTCGCGACCGGCGACCGGGCCCTCGTGGACGAGGCCTTCGCCGACCGGCGGGCTGCGCTGGAGGAGCTGCTCGCGGGCGTCGCCCCGGACAGCGGCATCCACCTGACCCGGGTGACCCGGGACCCCGACGAAGCCCGGCGCTGGTTCGAGGACTTCGAGGGCGCCGGGCTGGACGGGGTGGTGGCCAAGCCGCTGGCGCAGCCCTACGCCCCGGGCAAGCGGACGATGCTGAAGGTCAAGCACAAGCGCACCGCCGAGGCGGTGGTCGTGGGCTACCGGATCCACAAGAGCGGGTCCGGCGTGGGCTCGCTGCTGCTGGGGATGTACACCGACGCCGGCGACCTGGTCAACGTCGGCGGCATCGCCGCCTTCACCGCGGCCCGGCGGGCGGCGCTGGTCGAGGAGCTCGAGCCCCTGGTGCTGCGCGACGAGGCCGGCGAAGTGGTCGCGGCCGAGACCGACCGCTCCCGGTTCAGCTCCTCCAAGGACGTGTCCTACGTGCCGTTGCGCCCCGAGCGCGTGGTGGAGGTCGCCTTCGACCAGCTCGAGAAGGCGAGGTTCCGGCACGCCGTGACCTTCCTGCGGTGGCGGCCCGACCGTGAGCCGGGGTCGTGCACCCTGGCGCAGGTGGACCGCGCTCCCGCCTACGACCTGGGGGACGTGCTGGTCCGCTGAGCCCACGGGTGAGTCTGCCGGGGAGCCTGCGGGGGGCGCCGGGGAGCCTGCGGAGGGCCTGCGGGGCGGCTCGACAGGGCGCGTTCGGCCTATCGGTGCTGCACGTTCGGTGGCGGCCTCGCACCCTCGGTCATGGCGACCTGGGCACTCAGGTGAAACCTCCTGATAGTGCTCTCGGTAGCCTCTACCAGCGAGTTCGTGCGTGTGACAGTGGACGGGTGACCGCATCTCAACCCGCTTCGTGGCTCGGCCGGGACCTCCCTGTCCTGCGCGCCGTCGAGCAGCTCGACCTCACCGAGGAGAGCACCCACGACCTGACCCGCGTGGTGGAGCGCTGCGGCCTGCCGCCGGCCGACGTGTCCGAGGCCCTGGAGGTCCTCCAGACCCTGTCCGCGCTGCGCCTCGAGCAGGTCGGGGGCCAGGCGCCGCGCGTCGGGCGGGTCACTGCCATCGGCTCGGCGATGCTCGCCATCCAGGCCGAGAGCGACCTGGCCAGCTGACCGCCCGCACCTGCCGCCGCCGCCTCGCTGCGGGCCCGCTCCTGCTGGTTGACTCCCGCTAGTTGGCTCCGGCTGGTTCACTCCTGCGCCGGGCGTGCCCGGGACGGCTGCACCCGCGGTGGTTCTCCCGCCATCTTGGGGTAGTCCGGCGGGAAGTTGAGCTCTCCCAGGCCTCGCTCCTGCACGTCCCGGTCCCACCACTGCAGCGCCACGTCGATGGGGGCGGCGTGCTCGTCGAGGTCCGCCCACGGGTCGGCCACCGTGCCCAGGGCCTGCGGGATCGTCCGGAGCGTCCAGTCGCGAGGGGCGGTGTCCCCGAGGTCACGCCAGGCGATCGGCATACTGACCGGCGCACCCGGGAGCGGACGAGGGCTGTAGGCGCTCGCCAGGGTGCGGTCCCGGCAGGCCTGGTTGAAGTCTGCGAAGATCCGGGCGCCCCGCTGCTCCTTCCACCAGGCGGTGGTGACCAGGTCGGGCAGCCGCCGCTCGAGCTCGCGGGCGATCGCGATCACCGCGTGCCGCACCGCGAGGAACTCGTGGGCTGGCTCGATGGGGGCGAAGACGTGCAGGCCACGGTTGCCGCTGGTCTTGACGTACGGCGTCAGCCCCGCCTCCCCCATCACCTCCCGCAGCGTGGTCGCCGCCTCCACCGCCTCCGCGAAACCGGTGCCCGGCTGCGGGTCCAGGTCGATGCGCAGCTCGTCGGGGTTGTCGTTGTCGCCGGTCCTGACCGGCCACGGGTGGAAGGTCACCGTGCTCATCTGCACCGCCCACACCGCCGTCGCGACCTCATCGATCACCAGCTGCGGGTGGCGGCGGCCGGAGGGGTAGGTACACATCGTGGTGCGGGCGAAGTCGGGGACGCCGCGAGGGGGGTTCTTGGAATAGAACTCCTCCCCCTCGATGCCCTCCGGGAACCGCTGGAGCGTGACCGGCCGGTCCGCGAGGCGCGGCAGCAGCCGCTCGCCGACCGCGACGACGTAGCGCGCCAGGTCCTCCTTGGTCACGGGCTGCTCGTCGGCGGTGGCCGGCCACATCACCCGGTCCGGGCTCGACAGGCGCACACTGCGGGTCTGCCCGTCCGGGCCGGGCACCTCGATCTGGATCGCCTTGCTCGCCACCGCTGCTCCTGCCGCCGGCCGGGCGGAATCCGCGACCGGACCCCGTGGTTGGACCCAGTATGACCGAGCGCGAGTACCCCGTGACCAAGACCGACGAGCAGTGGCGTGCCTCGCTCACGCCCGCCGAGCATGCCGTGCTGCGTCAGGCCGGCACCGAGCGACCGTTCGTCGGGGAGTACACCGACACGACCACCGAGGGCGTCTACAGCTGTCGCGCCTGCGGCGCCGAGCTGTTCACCCACGCCGAGAAGTTCCCCTCCCACTGCGGGTGGCCGTCGTTCTATGCCCCCTCCGAGGCCGACAACGTCGAGCTGCGCGTGGACCGGTCGCTCGGGATGGTGCGGGTCGAGGTGCTGTGCGCGCAGTGCGGCTCGCACCTGGGGCACGTCTTCGAGGGCGAGGGCTACCCGACGCCGACCGACCAGCGGTACTGCATCAACTCGATCTCCATGCGCCTCTCCCCTTCCTGACCCACCGGGGGCCGGGGCATCGACCGGCCTTCCTTCACCAGGCTGATGTTCCCAGGGCCGGCCGATCGTGGGGGACGGCCCTCCCGTATGCCGTCAACCTGCCGCCCGGCGCCGCCCCGTCAGGAGTGGGCGATCTCGTGACGGGGCTGGTAGACCAGGATCCCGTCCGCTCCGGGCACCTGCACGATCGCCCCGATCCCCCATCCCATGTCCTGCGTCTCCCCCGAGAAGGTCGCACCGCGGCGCTCCAGCTCGACGCGCGTCTCCTCGATGTCGTCGCACATCAGCGCGATCTCGTGACGGCGCGCGGTCGACCAGGACTCGCCGTCCTGCTCGGCGCTCGTGGGGTGCACGCCCAGCTCGGACGGGCCGGTGCGGTAGATCGGCCAGTCATCACCGCCGACGCTGGGCAGCTGCAGCACGTCGCGCAGGAAGGCGCGGGTGGCGTCGGGGTCGTCGGAGTAGATGAGGGTGTGGACGGCGGTGATCATGCGTCGACCCTAACGACGGTTCAGCTCGAGCCGCTCGAGGAAGCGATGGTGGCCGCGGTGATCGCCGCGATCATCGCCGTGTTGGCGGACTGCACCGCGCGGGCGACGCCGTCGGACCCGGGTCCGGCCGACTCGGCGACGGCCTTGAGGCGGCGCTTGAGGTCCCCCTTGTCCAGGCCGACCTCGTCGGGGTGGAACACCTTGGTGCCGAGCTGGAGTCCGTGGATCAGCCCGATCAGGGAGTGCTGCTCGGCGGTCGGGCTGGCTCCGCGCAGCACCTCCACCAGGCCCCGGCGCAGCTCGGACTCACGGCTCGGGTCGACGATCGGGTATCGCTGCGGCTTGAGCCCCAGCATCCCACCCTCCTCGACCCGCACCACACCACGCTCGGCGAGGTAGTCGCCGACCGCCCGCTCCAGCTTGCGCGCGACGGCGGGGATGACCGAGGTGAGCCGCTTGCCGTCCCTCTCCGCGAAGCGCCGCAGCCCCTCGTCGAGCAGCGCGTCCCCCGTGGGTGCCGGGCTGAGCACGTGGAGCTTCTTGCCGTCGTCGCTGACGGCGAGCCGGCCGGCGGCGACGAGGTCGGTGAGGAGGGCGCCGGCGAGGCCGTAGCCGGTCTGCTGGCCCATGGACTCGGGCTTGCCGTCGTCCTTGAGCACGAGCAGGAAGAGGGCGGTGGTCGTGGTGGGCTGGTTGGTCGTCATACCGACGACGCTAGGCGGGTCCGGAGCGCCAGACATCCCCCCGGAGGACGGTTCGCGTCGGCATACCTCATCCTGCAGTCGGAGATCAGCCCGCCTTGGTCCCATCCGCCTGGGGTGCTGACCCAGGCGGATGGGACGACCTGAGGCAGGTCAGGGCAGGTCGGCGACGAGCTGGTCGAGGTCCACGCGCGGGCCCGTGAAGAACGGCACCTCCTCGCGGGTGTGCCGACGCGCTGCCGCGCCCCGCAGATGACGCATCAGGTCGACGATCCGGTGCAGGTCGTCGGCCTCGAAGGCCAGCAGCCACTCGTAGTCACCCAGGGCGAAGCTGGCCACGGTGTTGGCCCGCACGTCCGGGTAGTCGCGCGCCATCCGGCCGTGCTCGACGAGCAGGTCGCGGCGCTCCTCGTCGGCGAGGAGGTACCACTCGTAGGACCGCACGAAGGGGTACACGCACACGTAGGCGCGGGGCGTCTCGTCGGCCATGAACGCCGGGATGTGGCTCTTGTTGAACTCCGCCGGCCGGTGGATCGCGACGTTGGACCACACCGGGTCGCAGGCCCGCCCGAGCTCCGTGCGCCGGAACGCGTGGTAGGCCCGCTGCACCGCCTCGACCGACTCGCCGTGCCACCAGATCATGAAGTCCGCGTCGGCCCGCAGCCCCGCCACGTCGTAGATCCCCCGCACCGTCACCTGGCCGTCGGCGGCCAGCTGGTCGAAGAAGGCCTGCGCCTCGGCCAACAGACCCTCGCGCTCGTCGCCCACGCTGTCGACGACCTGGAAGACCGACCACATCGTGTAGCGGATCGAGTCGTTGATCGCGCGGACCTCGGCGGGAGACGGACGGCGGTGCTGCTGGGGCTTCAGACTCATGCCCGCATCATCCCACCCACCGCTGACAGCTCGGCACACGGATCGTCACCCGTCCGTGACCCCCCCGGGTCGGAACGCCCTCGCCCGAGCGTCCGGTCTCACCTGGCATGAGGCGCAACGCAGCTCCCAGGCCGTATGCCGCACCCCTCGCTCTCGGGGTCGCCGCACTGATCGCCGTGACCGCCTGCACCAGCAGCTCCGGGTCGGCCTCCAACGCCGTGGCACCGGCCGACGCGGGCACCGAACGCGTCGGCTCCGCGCCGGCGCCCCTCTCGGCCACCCCGTCGGGGTCCCCGCCCGGAGCGACACCCGGCACCAAGGCAGTCGAGAGACGCGACATCGTCCGCACCGGGACCCTGGGGGCCACCGTCACCGATCTCGGGGCCGCGGCGGCGCGGGTGCGGGCTCTGGTGGCGTCATACGGCGGGATCGGCGCCAACGAGGAGCTGCGCCGGTCCACGGATCAGGGATCCTCCCCCACCGACACCTTCACGCTGCGGGTGCCCGAGGCACGGTTCGGCGCCGCGGTCGAGGAGCTCGCCACGGTGGGCACCGTGACGGCGCGGACGGTCCGGGCCGAGGACGTCACGGGCCAGGTCGCGGACACGGCCGGCCGGGTCAAGACGATGCAGGCGAGCCTGGACCGCACCCGCGCGCTGATGGCCCGCGCGGCCTCCATCGAGGACATCACCCGGCTCGAGTCCGAGCTCACCCGACGCGAGGCCGACCTGGAGGGGATGCAGGCCCAGCTGGCCACGCTGCGCTCCCAGGCCGCCATGTCGACCATCACCTTCCGCTGACGCAACCGTCGCCGCAGGCCCGCGCCGACGAGGGCCGCTCGGGCTTCGCCGCAGGGTGGCACCAGGGGTGGCGGGCATTCCTGGCGCTCCTCACGGCCCTGGCGGCGCTGCTGGGATTCAGCCTCCCGCTGGCGATCGTGATCGTGCCGCTGGTCCTGTGGTGGCGGCGGCGCAGGGCACGCCGGCGCGGCTGAGCCCGCCGGGAGAGCACGAGACCCCGGGGCCGGTCACCGTGCGGCGACCGGCCCCGGGGCTCACGGCATTCGGCTCAGGCGTTGTGGGCCTGGTAGCGCACGATCTTGGCGAACTCCTCGGGGTCCAGCGACGCGCCGCCGACCAGGGCACCGTCGACGTCCTCCTTGGCCATGATCTGCGCGACGTTGCCGGACTTGACCGAGCCGCCGTAGAGGATGCGGACAGCGTCCGCGAGCTCGGCGGAGTAGAGCTCGGCGAGCTTGCCGCGGATCGCCCCGCACACCTCCTGCGCGTCCTCGGGCGTGGCGACCTCGCCCGTGCCGATGGCCCAGATGGGCTCGTAGGCGATGACGATGCTCTTGGCCTGCTCCTCGGGGAGGCCGGCGAGGTCGGCCTCGATCTGGGCGAGCACGTGCTCGACCTGCTTGCCCTCCTTGCGGACCTCGAGCGCCTCGCCGCAGCACAGGATCGGGGTGAGGCCGTGCCGGTAGGCCGCCTTGACCTTGGCGTTGAGCAGCTCGTCGGTCTCGCCGTGGCCCTCGCGACGCTCGCTGTGCCCGACGATGACGTAGGTGCACCCCAGCTTGGCCAGGAACGCCCCGGAGATGTCCCCGGTGTAGGCGCCGGAGTCGTGCTCGGACAGGTCCTGAGCGCCGTAGCGCAGGTCGAGCTTGTCGCCCTCGACGAGGGTCTGCACCGACCGCAGGTCGGTGAACGGCACCAGCACGGCGGCCTCGACGGTGCTGTGGTCGTGCTTGGCGTCGCGCAGCGTCCAGTCGAGCTTCTGCACGAGGTGTGTGGCCTGCAGGTGGTCCTGGTTCATCTTCCAGTTGCCGGCCATGAGCGGCGTGCGGTTGGCCATGAGGCCTCCTTCGGGTCAGGTGATGTCAGTCGTATGCCGGGCGGCCCCGCGCCCCGCCACGGGGATCACGGGGCCGCCAGGTGTCGTGCAGTCGGTGTCAGCCGAGGATGGAGATGCCGGGAAGGTCCTTGCCCTCGAGGTACTCCAGGCTCGCGCCGCCACCGGTGGAGATGTGACCGAACTGGTCGTCGGAGAAGCCCAGCTGGCGCACGGCGGCGGCGGAGTCGCCACCGCCGACGACCGTCAGCGCGCCCTTGGCGGTCGCGTCGACGAGCGCCTGCGCGACGGCCTTGGTGCCGGCCGCGAAGGGGGCCATCTCGAACGCGCCCATCGGGCCGTTCCAGAAGACCGTCCTGGCGTCGGCAACCTTGGACGCGTAGAGCTCCGCGGAGCGCGGGCCGATGTCCAGGCCCATCTGACCGGCCGGGATCTTGTCGGCGTCGACGGTGATGATGTCACCCTCGGCGCTGAACGCGGCGTTGCACACCACGTCCACCGGCAGCACGATCTCGACGCCCGACTCCTGGGCCCGCTCGAGGTAGCGCCGACAGGTGTCCACGTTGTCCTCGTCGAGCAGGCTGCCGCCCACCTCGTAGCCCTGGGCCTTGAGGAAGGTGAAGGCCATGCCGCCACCGATGAGGAGGCGGTCGGCCTTGCCGAGCAGGTTGTCGATCACGGCGAGCTTGTCGGCGACCTTCGCGCCGCCGAGGACGACGGCATACGGCCGCTCGGGGTCCTCGGTGAGGCGCTGGAGGACGTCGACCTCGGCCTTGACCAACCCGCCCATGGCGGCCGGCAGGATCTGCGCGACGTCGTAGACGGAGGCCTGCTTGCGGTGCACGACGCCGAAGCCGTCGGACACGTAGGCGTCCGCCAGCGACGCGAGCTCCTGGGCGAAGGCCCGACGCTCGGACTCGTCCTTGCTCGTCTCGCCGGGGTTGAACCGGAGGTTCTCCAGGAGGGCCACCTGACCGTCCTGCAGCCCCTCGACCGTGGCCTTGGCCGACTCCCCCACCGTGTCGGTGGCGAAGGCGACGTCCTGACCGAGCAGCTCGCCGAGGCGGGCCACGACCGGCTTGAGGGAGTACTTGTCCTCCGGGGCGCCCTTGGGGCGGCCGAGGTGGGCGACGACGACGACGCGCGCGCCCTGGTCGGTCAGCTCCTGGATGGTGGGCACGGAGGCCCTGACCCGGCCATCGTCGGTGATGCGGTCACCGTCGAGCGGCACGTTGAGGTCGGACCGGACGAGGACCCGCTTGCCGCGCAGGTCGCCCAGGTCGGCAATGGTCTTCATCGGCGGACCTCGCTCAGAGCTTGGAGCCGACGAGGACGGTCAGGTCGACGAGGCGGTTGGAGTAGCCCCACTCGTTGTCGTACCAGCCGACGACCTTGACCTGGTTGCCGATGACCTTGGTCAGCTGCGCGTCGAAGACGCAGGAGGCCGGGTCGGTCTCGATGTCCTTGGAGACGATCTCGTCCTCGGTGTAGACGAGCTTGCCCTTCATGGCGCCCTCGGCGGCCTTCTTGACGATCGCGTTGACCTCCTCGACGGTGGTCTCGCGGGCGGCCTCGAAGGTGAGGTCGGTGGCGGAGCCGGTCGGGGTGGGCACGCGCATGGCGTAGCCGTCGAGCTTGCCCTTGAGCTCGGGCAGGACGAGGGCGACGGCCTTGGCGGCACCGGTGGTCGTGGGGACCATGTTGAGGGCGGCGGCGCGGCTGCGGCGCAGGTCCTTGTGCGGGCCGTCCTGGAGGTTCTGGTCCTGGGTGTAGGCGTGGATCGTGGTCATCAGACCCTTGACGATGCCCAGGCCGTCGTTGAGCGCCTTGGCCATGGGGGCGAGGCAGTTGGTGGTGCACGAGGCGTTGGAGATGATCGTCTGCGAGCCGTCGTACTGGTCGTCGTTGACGCCCATGACGATGGTGATGTCCTCGTTCTTGGCCGGGGCCGAGATGATGACCTTCTTGGCGCCCGCGTCGATGTGCGCCTTGGCCTTGGTGGCGTCGGTGAAGAAGCCGGTGGACTCGATGACGACGTCCACGTTGTTGGCGGCCCACGGGAGGGCGGCGGGGTCCTTCTCGGCGAAGGCCAGGATCTTCTTGCCGTCCACGGTGATCGACTCGTCGTCGTAGGTGACCTCGCCCGGGAAGCGGCCCAGGATCGAGTCGTACTTCAGCAGGTGGGCCAGCGTCTTGTTGTCGGTGAGGTCGTTGACGGCAACCACCTCGATGTCGGCACCGGAGGCCACCGCGGCGCGGAAGAAGTTGCGGCCGATGCGGCCGAAGCCATTGATCCCAACGCGAACAGTCACGTCTTGAGCCTTCCTAGAGGGTCTTCAACTTGGCGTTTTCCACCCTAGTGCAGGCGTGCACGATGCGCGTGGCCGGGCCGTGACCGTCCCGAGATGTGATCCGGGTCTCTCAGAGGTCGAGCATGTCGGCGGTGAGGTTGGCGTCCGTGCCTGGGATGCCGAGGTCCTGCGCCCGCTTGTCGGCCATGGCCAGCAGCCGGCGGATGCGGCCCGCGACGGCGTCCTTGGTCATCGGCGGCTGCGCCAGCTGGCCGAGCTCCTCGAGGCTGGCCTGCTTGTGCTCCAGCCGCAGCGCACCCGCCTGCCGCAGGTGGTCGGGGACCTCGTCGCCGAGGATCTCCATGGCCCGCTCCACCCGGGCGCCCGCAGCGACGGCGGCGCGCGCGGACCGGCGCAGGTTGGCGTCGTCGAAGTTGGCCAGCCGGTTGGCGGTGGCGCGCACCTCGCGGCGCATCCGCCGCTCCTCCCACGCGAGGACCGCGTCGTGGGCCCCCATCCGGGTCAGGATCTGGCTGATCGCGTCACCATCACGTATGACGACCCGGTCCACCCCGCGGACCTCGCGGGCCTTGGCCTGGATCCCGACCCGGCGGGCCGCTCCGACCAGCGCCAGCGCGGCCTCGGGGCCGGGGCAGGTGACCTCGAGGGCGCTGCTGCGGCCGGGCTCGGTGAGGGATCCGTGGGCGAGGAAGGCACCGCGCCACGCGGCGACGGCGTCCTCCATGGCGCCCGAGACGACCTTGGGCGGCAGCCCGCGCACGGGTCGGCCGCGGGTGTCGATGAGCCCGGTCTGGCGGGCCAGGGCCTCGCCGTCCTGGACCACCCGGACCAGGTAGCGGCTGCCCTTGCGCAACCCCCCGCCGGACAGCACCCCGATCTCGCTGGTGTAGCCGTAGACGTCGGCGATGTCCTTGACGAGCCGGCGGGCCACGGAACCGGTGTCGAGCTCGGCCTCCACGACGATGCGTCCCGCGACGATGTGAAGACCACCGGTGAAGCGCAGCATCGCCGAGACCTCCGCCTTGCGGCAGGAGGGCTTGGTGATCTGGAGCCGACTGAGCTCGTCCTTGACCATGGCCGTCATCGACATGGGTACATCCTGACAGGTAGGGGTGCGGAAAGCGGGCGAAACGGGTGAATCGGGCACGACAGGTGTGACGTTGACAGCGGACCGTAGCCGCCGTCAACTCATGATGTCACGGTAGGCGGCGGCCAGCCGCAGCGAGTCGTGGTGCCCCGGGCGGCCGGGGACCGCGACATTGGCGATGACCAGCTCCGCGCCCAGCGAGGCCGCCGTGGCGCGCAGCGACGCCTCGTCGATGATCACCGAGGGGTCTGCGAGCACCACGTCGAGGTGCAGCCCCGGGACGTGGCCGGCGAGGACCTCCAGGTGCCGCTCGGCCGTGAACCCCGTCGTCTCGTGGGTGTCGAGCTCGAGGTTGAGGTTGAGCAGCCGCCGGGCGGACGTGCCGAGCAGCGCGTCGCGCAGCTCGGGCACCAGCAGGTGCGGCATGACGGAGGTGAACCACGAGCCGGGCCCGAGCACGGCCCACTCCGCCTCCTCGACGGCCTGCAGCGCCTCCGGGTGGGCCGGCGGGGAGGGTGGCACGACGCTCACCGAGACCACCTGACCGCGCGTCGACGCGACCTGCGCCTGGCCGCGGACCACCCGGTGCAGGTCGGGGTTGAGGCCGTCCAGCCCCTTGACGACCGCCTCGATCGTCAGCGGCACGGCCGCCATCGGCAGCACCCGGCCCCGGGCGTTGAGCAGCCGGCCCACCATGTCGAGCCCCCGCACGGTGTCGCCGTAGTGCTCCCACAGCGACAGGATCAGCAGGTTGCCGAGGCTGTGCCCGGCGAGCGGCCCCTCCCCCGCGAAGCGCTGCTGCAGCACCGCGGCCCAGGTGGTCCCCCACTCGTCGTCGTTGCAAAGCGCCGCGAGCGCCATACGAAGGTCACCAGGAGGGAGGACGTCGAACTCCTGGCGCAACCGGCCGGAGGAGCCGCCGTCGTCGGCGACCGTCACCACCGCCGTGATCTGGTCGGTCACGAGGCGCAGCGCCGCGAGGGAGGCGGCGAGGCCGTGGCCGCCGCCGAGCGCGACGACCCGGCGGCCCCTCACTCGCGCCCCAGGTCTCGGTGGACGGTGAGGGTGCCGACCTCCGGCCCGGCGAGCTCGCGGGACAGCCGCTCGGCGACGGCGACGGATCGGTGCTTGCCGCCGGTGCACCCCACGGCCAGGGTGACGTAGCGCCGGCCCTCGCGGACGTAGCCGGAGATCATCGCGTCCATCATCGCCACGGCGCGCTCGACGAACTCGTCCGCGCCCAGCTGGTCGAAGACGAAGCCCGCGACCTCGGGGTCGCGGCCGGTCTTGCTGCGCAGCTCGGGCACCCAGAAGGGGTTGGGCAGGAAGCGCATGTCCAGCACGATGTCGGCGTCGAGCGGGATGCCGTACTTGAACCCGAAGGACATGACCGCGATGCGGAGCCGTGGCCCCCGCTCGGTGTCGAAGATCTGGCTGATCTTGGCGGAGAACTGGTGGACGTTGAAGCCGGAGGTGTCGACGATGACGTCCGCCACCGACCGGATGTCGCCGAGCAGCTCGCGCTCGGCCTGGATCGCCTCCAGCAGGCCCCCCTCGCCCTGCAGCGGGTGGGGGCGCCGCACGCTCTCGAACCGCCGCACCAGCGTCTCGTCGGTCGCGTCGAGGAAGACGACGCGGGGCTGCCAGCCCAGGTCGCGCAGCTCCTGCAGCGCCTCCGACAGGGAGGCGAACATCGTGCGGGAGCGGACGTCGACGACCGCGGCGACCCGCAGCACCTCCGGCTGCTTGTCGAGCAGCAGCGTGGCCATCGGGGCGAGCATCTGCGGGGGGAGGTTGTCGGTGACGTACCACCCGGTGTCCTGCAGCACGTTGGACGCGGTCGAGCGCCCCGCCCCCGACAACCCGGTCACCACGACGAACTCGTGCTTGCCGGACACCTGGGGCATGTCGGCGGTGTCGGGGTCCTGCCCGCGCGACGTGCCGCGGGCTGACGTGGTGGGCTCGGCCACGGTGGCTCCTTCGCAAGACGGGGTCCGCGCCAGTCTAGGTCCCCCGGCTGCGCCTCAGCCGAAGCTGGGCCTAGGAGATGACCTCACCGGTCGTGAGGTTGATCGCCGGCTCCGCCGCGCCTGCGCCCAGCCGCTCGTGCACCGTCTCGGCGAGGGCCGGTCCGATGCCCGGCACGGCCTGCAGCTCCTCGACGCTGGCGGCGCGCAGCCGCTTGACCGAGCCAAAGGTCTTGAGCAGCGCCTTCTGCCGCGCCGCCCCGAGCCCCGGTATGCCGTCCAGCGCGCTGGTGGTCATGGCCTTGGAGCGCCGCTGCCGGTGGAAGGTGATCGCGAATCGGTGCGCCTCGTCCCGGACCCGCTGCAGCAGGTAGAGCCCCTCGCTGGTGCGGGGCAGGATGACGGGGAACTCCTGCCCCGGCACCCAGACCTCCTCGAGGCGCTTGGCGAGACCCACGAGCGCGACGTCGTCCACCCCGAGCTCGTCCAGCACCGCCTGGGCGGCATTGACCTGGGGCAGGCCGCCGTCGACCACGACCAGCTGAGGGGCGTAGGCGAACCGCCTGGCCCGCCCCGTCTCGGGGTCGATGCCGGCCGGCACGTCCGGCGCCGGGTCCGCGGCGACCTCGCCGCTGCGGGTCAGCTCGGTGACCTGGGGGCCGTCCTGCCCCTCCTCGCCACCCGCGACCGACTGCGCCACGTGCCGCCGGAAGCGGCGGGTCAGCACCTCGCGCATCGCCGCGGTGTCGTCGACCACCGGGGCCTCCCCGGGCGGCCCGTCGCCGCGGACGATGAAGCGGCGGTACTCCGCCTTGCGGGGCAGGCCGTCCTCGAAGACCACCATCGACGCGACCACGTTGGTGCCCTGGACGTGCGACACGTCGTAGCACTCGACGCGCAGCGGGGCGTCGTCGAGCTCGAGCGCCTCCTGCAGCTCCTGCAGCGCCTGGCTGCGCGCCGTGAGGTCGCCGGCCCGGCTGACCTTGTGCCGCGCCAGCGCCTGGTCGGCGTTGCGCCGGACCGTCTCGAGCAGGGCGCGCTTGTCGCCGCGCCGCGGCACCCGCACGTCGACCCGCGAGCCGCGCAGCCCGGACAGCCACTCCTCGACCGCGGCGGCGTCGTCGGGCAGCACGGGGACCAGCACCTCGCGGGGGACGCCGTCGCCGGACTCCCCGCCATACACCTGCTGGAGGAGGCGCTCGGTGAGCCCGGAGAGCGAGGCGACGTCCTCGGAGTCGCGCTCCACCACCCACCCCCGCTGGCCGCGGATGCGGCCGCCGCGCACGTGGAAGACCTGCACCGCGGCCTCCAGCTCGTCGTCGGCGACGGCGAAGACGTCGGCGTCGGTGGCGTCGCCGAGCACGACGGCAGACTTCTCCAGGGCCTTGGTCATCGCCTGCAGGTTGTCGCGCAGCATCGCGGCCCGCTCGAACTCCAGCGCCTGGGAGGCGGCCTGCATCTCGCGCTCCACGCGGCGCACGAACCTCGTGGTGCTGCCCGCCATGAAGTCGCAGAAGTCCTCGGCGATCTCGCGGTGCTCCTCGGCCGTCACCCGCCCGACGCAGGGCGCGGAGCACTTGTCGATGTAGCCGAGCAGGCACGGGCGACCCACCTGCTCGGCGCGCCGGAAGACGCCGGCGGAGCAGGTGCGCAGCGGGAAGACCTTGAGCAGCAGGTCCAGGGTCTCCCGGATCGCCCAGGCGTGACCGTAGGGACCGAAGTAGCGGGTGCCCTTGCGCTTGGCGCCCCGCATCACCTGGGCCCGCGGGAACTCCTCGCCCATCGTCACCGCGAGGTAGGGGTAGGACTTGTCGTCGCGGTACTTGACGTTGAAGCGCGGGTCGAACTCCTTGATCCAGGAGTACTCCAGCTGCAGCGCCTCGACCTCGGTCTTGACGACGGTCCACTCGACGCTGGCGCCGGTGGTGACCATGCGGCGGGTGCGGGGGTGCAGCGCCGCGATGTCCTGGAAGTAGGAGCTCAGCCGGCTGCGCAGGCTCTTGGCCTTGCCGACGTAGATGACCCGCCCCTCCTTGTCACGGAACCGGTAGACGCCCGGGTCCACGGGGATCTCGCCGGGGCGAGGGCGGTAGGTCGAGGGATCAGCCACGGCCCCAGGGTATGTCGCGGCACCGACAGACCCTCGGGTCGCTCGCGCGACACCCTGCTGAGGGCCGATCGGGTGAAGAGGTGACTCATCTCGAGCATGCGGACCGGCACGAGACGAGCGGTCGGTATGGCGGGACGAACGGTCGTCCAGCGCCAAGGCCCGGCGCCATACGGCAGGCAAACAGCCACAAACCATGACAAACGGCACCCCCGGGCACTCAACCCGTCAGGTCACGACCCTGTCACGGCCGACACCACGTCGGCCTCAAACCCTGGTGCGGGCCCCCGCACCGCCCTATTGTCAGGGCCACTCAAGGCGGACGTCAGCGGTGACCCCGCCTCCTGCATCCCTTGGAGGAAACGTGCAGCAGCGTTCCTGGATGGCTCTCGGCGCAACCGCGCTCGCGGCCTCTCTCGCCCTCTCGGCCTGCGGATCGCGCGGCGAGAGCGGCTCGTCCGGCGGTTCCGGTGGCTCGGGCGGCTCCGGCTCCGGGTCCACCAAGACCGTCAAGATCGGCGTCATCGCCCCCGTCTCCGGCGACCTGTCCGCCCTGGGTCTCGGCATCCAGCACTCCGTCGAGCTCGCCGCCAAGAAGGCGAACGACTCCGGCGCCGTGTCCGGCTGGAAGTTCGAGGTCGTCACCAAGGACGACGAGGCCAAGCCCGACGTCGCCAAGAACGCCGCCACCTCGATCGCCGCCGACAAGGACGTCATCGGCGTGGTGGGGACGCTCAACTCCTCGACCTCGCAGTCGGTGCAGCCGGTCCTGTCGACCGCCAAGATCGTCCAGGTCTCCCCCGCCAACACCAACCCCTCGCTGACCCGTGGCGCGAAGTTCAAGGACGCCCCGCAGCGGATGTACCCCACCTACTTCCGCACCTGCACCACCGACTCCGTGCAGGGCCCCTTCGCCGCGAAGTACCTCCTCGAGCAGGGCATCAAGGAGGTCGCGACGATCCACGACAAGAAGACCTACGGCCAGGGTCTGGCCGAGGCCTTCTCGGAGGAGTTCACCAAGGGCGGCGGCAAGGTCGTGGCCGCCGAGACCATCAACCCCGACGACTCCAACTACGGCCCGGTGATCTCCAAGATCAAGCCGTCCGGCCCCAAGGCCATCTACTACGGCGGTGAGTACCCGCAGGCCGGGCCGCTGTCCAAGCAGGCCAAGGCCGCCGGGCTCAACGTGCCGATCATGGGTGGCGACGGCATCTTCGCCGCCGACTTCATCAAGCTGGCCGGCACGACCGCCACCGGTGACCTCGCCACCTCCGTCGGCGCCCCGACCGACTCCCTGGAGAAGGGCAAGACCTTCCTCGCGGACTACAAGGCGGCCGGCTACGCCGAGCCGTCCGAGGCCTACGGCGCCTACTCCTACGACGCCGCCAACGCCATCATCGAGGCCGCGAAGACCGCCCTCAAGGACGCCAAGACCGTCGAGGACGCCCGCGCCAAGATGTCCGAGGCGCTCGGCAAGGTCTCCATCGACGGCGTCACCGGCAAGGTCGAGTTCGACGAGTACGGCGACACCAAGACCCGCATCCTGACCGCCTACAAGGTCGAGGGCGGCAAGTGGGTCCCGGCCAAGACCGGCTCCGCCTGAGCCCGTCGCGACACCGGTGACCGGGGCGGACCGGGTGACCGGCTCGTCCCGGTGACCCCGACGCCCGACATACGGCACCAGCTCCTGGGGGCGGGGAGGTCGACCACCTCCCCGCCCCCTCCCCTGCTCACCACACGACCAAAGGTGCACGCATGCAGATCCTGCAGTACCTCGTGGACGGAGTGACCCTCGGTTCCCTGTACGCCCTCATCGCCGTGGGCTACACCGTGGTCTACGGCATCGTCCAGCTCATCAACTTCGCCCACGGCGAGGTCTTCATGATCGGGGCCTTCGGGGCCCTGTCGACCTACCTGATCCTCTTCAAGGACCAGCACGCGCTCTGGGTGCTGCCCGTCATGATCGTGGGAGCCATCATCTCCTCGGTCCTGGTGGCCGTCCTCATGGAGCGCATCGCCTACCGCCCGCTGCGCCACGCCCCCCGGCTCGCGCCGCTGATCACCGCCATCGGCATCTCCGTGATCCTGCAGGAGGGCGTGCGCCTGTTCTACGACCGCCCCAGCCTGGTCACGGACTGGAACCCCTTCCACTTCCCCTCCGCCAAGTCCAAGATCTCCTTCCCCGCCATCGACGGGGTCACCGGCGAGGCCTGGTCCCTCGGCGGGGTCAGCCTGGCCCGGCCCGCGGCGTTCACCATCGCCTCGCTGCTCGTCTGCGCCGCCTTCCTGTGGTGGTTCGTCAACCGCACCCGCACCGGCCGCGGCATGCAGGCGGTCTCCCAGGACCCCGACACCGCCCGCCTGATGGGGGTCGACGTGGACCGGATCATCGTCGTGTCCTTCGCCCTCGGTGCGGCGCTCGCGGCGGTCGCCGGCGTCGCCCAGGGCCTGCAGGACACCACCATCGGCTTCCGGATGGGCTTCCTCTACGGCCTGAAGGCCTTCACCGCCGCCGTCCTCGGCGGCATCGGCAACATCCAGGGCGCCGTCGTCGGCGGCGTGGCCCTGGGCATCGTCGAGGCCTTCGCCACCAACCTCTTCCCCTCGGACTGGAAGGACGTGTGGGCGTTCGGGCTCCTTATCGTCTTTCTCGTCTTCCGTCCCCAGGGGATCATGGGCGCGCGGGTGGTGGACCGGGCATGAGCACCGTCACCTCCTCCTCCACCTCTCCCTCTCCCGAGGGCCGTATGCCGTCCTCCGCCGACCCCGCCACCGACCCCCGCCAGGACCGGGCGCTGACCCGGGCGTGGGCGATCGGGCTCGCGGGCTCGGTGCTGCTCGTCGTCAGCGGCTTCATGTCGTGGACCTACAACCGCGACCTGCTCGGGGACGTCACGCTCTACGGCAACCCCGCGCCGGTGCAGCTCTTCGCCGTGGTCCTGGGTCTGCTGGCGCTCTTCATGACGCTGGTGCGCAAGGGCCCGCTCGCGCGGTTCGGGCGCCGTCTGGGGTCGCCGTCCGGCCTCAAGCCGCTCGGCATCGGGGCCACGGTCTTCATGGCGCTCGCCCTCGTCGCCGTCGCCGCCTCCGACCCCGCCATGGTGGCGGCGGCCGACCCCGGCCTCTGGGTCGGGCTCGTCGGCGCGGTGCTCGTCGCCGTCGCGGGCTTCCTGCTGCCGGTGCACAAGGTGCGGCGCGAGCAGCACCAGCGGTTCCCGGCGTGGGTCGAGATCCTCGTCATCGTGGCGCTTGTGGCCCTCGTGCTGCTCGGGGCGGCATACGGGCTCGGCATCGACGACGCCTGGCTGTTCGTGCTGTTCCTGGTGTTCGTCTTCGCGGCCGGGGCCGGGCTCGCGGGCGGCGGGTTCTTCGACTGGCTGTCGATCGTCGCCGCCCACCACAGCCGGGTGCTGCTGCTGGCGGCCTTCGTCGCGGCCTTCGCCTTCCCCTTCACCCAGGGCGGCTCCAACGCCAACATGTCGATCGCCACGCAGGTCATCATCTTCGCGGCGACCGCCCTCGGCCTCAACATCGTCGTCGGCCTGGCGGGCCTGCTCGACCTCGGCTACATCGCCTTCCTCGGGGCGGGCGCCTACGTGGCGGCGACCCTGTCGGAGTCGACCTTCGCGACGATCGGGTGGCACCCGCCGTTCCTGGTCGTGGTGCTGCTGGGCGCCGGCTTCTCCGCCGTCCTCGGCCTGATCATCGGCTCGCCGACGCTGCGCGTGTCCGGCGACTACCTGGCGATCGTGACCCTGGCCTTCGGCGAGATCTTCCGGCTGGCCATGAACAACCTCGACGGCGCCCACGGCCCCAACATCACCCGTGGCCCCAACGGCATCCCCGCGATCCCCGACCTGGAGTTCTTCGGCTTCAACTTCGGGGACACCCACAACATCTTCGGCGTGGACATCCCCCGGTTCGCCAACTACTACTTCCTGCTGCTGCTGCTCATCGGCCTGATCACCCTGGTGTTCAGCCGGCTCAACGACAGCCGCATCGGTCGTGGGTGGATCGCGATCCGCGAGGACGAGAAGGCCGCGGAGGCCATGGGCGTCAACGTCTTCGGCCTCAAGCTGCTGGCCTTCGCCGGCGGCGCCTTCCTCGCCGGCCTCGCCGGCACGGTCAAGGCGCACCACGACCAGTCGGTCACGCCGGACCAGTACCAGTTCCTCGAGTCCGCGTTCCTGCTCGCCGCGGTGGTCCTCGGCGGCATGGGCACCATCGGCGGCGTGCTGCTCGGCGCCGTGGTCCTCAAGCTGCTCCCGGAGAAGCTGCGATTCTTCAGCGAGTACCGCCTGCTGCTCTTCGGTCTGCTGCTCGTCGTCATGATGCGCTTCCGGCCCGAGGGCCTGGTGGCAAGCAAGCGTCGCCAGCTGGAGTTCCACGAGGACGACGAAGAGCTGGCCGACGAAGTCGAGTCCGTCCACGTGGAGAAGGTGTCATGAGTACCCGAGTCGACGAGCGCGCCGGTCACCCCGGCGACGCCGCCGCGCCCACCGGCGCCGTCCTGCTGGAGGCCCGCGGCGTCACCATGCGCTTCGGCGGTCTCACGGCCGTCAACCAGGTGGACATGGTCGTCCACGAGGGCGAGATCATGGGGCTCATCGGCCCCAACGGCGCCGGCAAGACGACCTTCTTCAACTGCCTCACCGGGCTCTACAAGCCGACCGAGGGGCGGGTCGCCCTCGCCGGCAAGGAGATCCCGCCGAAGCCCGGGCTGGTCGTCAAGGCGGGCATGGCCCGCACCTTCCAGAACATCCGGCTCTTCGGCAACATGACGGCGCTCGAGAACGTCATGGTCGGGCGGTTCTGCCGCACCTCGGCCGGTCCGATCACCTCGATCCTGCGCGGCCCGAAGTATCGCCGCGAGGAGCGGGAGACCACGGAGCGGGCGCAGGAGCTGCTGGACTTCGTGGGCCTCGGGGCCTCGGCGGAGAGCCTGGCGCGCAACCTGCCGTATGGCGACCAGCGCCGCCTCGAGATCGCGCGGGCCCTCGCCACGGACCCGTCGGTGGTGCTGCTCGACGAGCCCACCGCGGGCATGAACCCGCGCGAGACCGAGCAGGCCCAGGAGCTGATCTTCCGGATCCGCGACAACGGCATGGCGGTCGTCGTCATCGAGCACGACATGCGCTTCATCTTCAACCTGTGCGACCGGGTGCTGTGCCTGGTGCGCGGGGAGGCGCTCGTCGAGGGGCCGCCCGGCGTGGTGCAGTCCGACCCGCGGGTGATCGAGGCCTACATCGGTGGCGCCGACGAGCCCGCGGAGGACGCCGACGGGGTCCGCGAGGACGGGCGCCGCGAGGAGGAGACGCGATGAGCATGCTCGAGGTGAAGGGCCTGCGGGTCGCCTACGGCAAGATCGAGGCCGTCAAGGGCATCTCCTTCGACGTCGAGGAGGGCCAGGTGGTGTCGTTGATCGGCACCAACGGCGCCGGCAAGACCACGACGCTGCGCACCATCTCCGGGCTGCTGCGGCCCGCCCGGGGGTCGATCACCTTCGAGGGCAAGCGGATCGACGACGTGCCGGCCCACAAGATCGTGACGATGGGCCTGGCGCAGTCACCCGAGGGGCGGCGGATCTTCCCGCGCATGACGGTCGAGGAGAACCTCATGCTCGGGGCCTTCGCCCGCAAGGACTCGGCGGCGGCCGTGCGCGAGGACCTGCACGCCGCCTTCGAGCTCTTCCCGATCCTGCAGGAGCGGCGCTCGCAGCCGGCCGGGACCTTCTCGGGCGGTGAGCAGCAGATGCTGGCGATGGGGCGCGCCATGATGTCGCGGCCCCGGCTGCTGCTGCTCGACGAGCCGTCGATGGGTCTGTCCCCGCTGATGATGAAGCGCATCATGTCGACCGTGCAGACGCTCAAGCAGCAGGGCACCACCATCCTGCTGGTCGAGCAGAACGCCAACGCGGCCCTGTCGATCTCCGACGTGGGCTACGTGCTCGAGGTCGGCAAGATCGTGCTGCGGGGCACCGGCGCGGAGCTGCTGTCCTCGGACGAGGTGCGCAAGGCCTACCTCGGCGAGGAGTAGCCGCTCACCACGCCCGTCGCGTCCCCGATCAGGGCCGAGCCGCCCAGCGCCGGCCCTGATCGGGGAACCCCGAGTGGGTCAGGGGCACGCAGCGTTCCCCGCAGACGCCGGCCGGCTGCCGTGAACCGCGATCGGGGAACCCCGAGTGCGCCACGGGCACGCAGCGTTCCCCGATCAGGCGGGCGTCGGATCCGACGCCGTCGCCCCGGCCTCCCCGGTCGCCCCGGTCGCCCCGGACGCCGCGGCCTCGAGGGCCGCCACGTCGAGCTTGACCATCCGCTGGTTGACGCGGGCCACCACCTGCGGGTCCGGGTCGCCGAAGAGCTCGAACAGCCGCTTGGGCACCACCTGCCAGCTGAACCCGAAGCGGTCCTTGAGCCAGCCGCACTGCGACTCGCTGCCGCCGCCCTCGAGCAGGGCGGCCCAGATCCGGTCGACCTCGGCCTGGTCGTCGCAGGTCACCTGCAGCGACACGCACTCGGAGAACGGGAACTGCGGGCCGCCGTTGAGCCCCGCGTAGCGGCGCCCGTCGAGCTCGAAGTCCACCACCATCACGGTCCCGGGGTCGCCCTTGTCACCGCCCTCGGGGTAGGGGATGTCGGTGAGGATCCGCGAGTTGGGGATCACCGACGTCCACAGCCGAGCGGCGTCCACCGCGTTGCCGTCGAACCACAGGACCGGGGTCACAGATTGCATGAGCTCACCTCGTGGGGCCGGGCCACGACCGTCGTATGCCGCCTCGCCCACCCAGTGTGCCGGGTGGGGGCGCCGCGCGACACCCCCGTCCGGTCAACCCGCGCCGCGACGAGGCCGCCTTGTCGATGCCCGCCCGGTCAACCCGCTCCCCGACGAGGCCGCCTTGCCGGTGCCCGCCCGGTCAGCCGCGCCGCGACGTGGCCGTCTTGCCCGAGGCCTTGCCCGTGGTCCTGCCGGAGGTCCTTGCCGCAGCCTTCGCGGCAGTCTTGGCCGTGCCCTTGGCCGCAGTCTTCGCCGTGCCCTTGCCCGCGGTCGTGGTCACGGCCTGGCTGGTCGTGGGCTTGGACGCGCTCGCCGCCGCGGACTTGCGGGCGGCCGCGGCTGCCCGCTTGATGGACCCCCGCACCGGCGCGTCGACCCGAGGGGCCACCTTGGCGTCGAACCGCTCCGTGGTCTTGTCCAGCACCGGCCGCAGGAACTGCCCGGTGAACGACCCGGCCACCGCGGCCACCTCCTCCGGGGTGCCGGTCGCGACGACGGTCCCGCCCCGCGAGCCGCCCTCCGGGCCCATGTCGACGATCCAGTCGGCATTCTTGATCACGTCGAGGTTGTGCTCGATGACCAGCACCGTGTTGCCCTTGTCGACGAGGCCCTGCAGGACGAGGAGCAGCTTGCGGATGTCCTCGAAGTGCAGCCCGGTGGTGGGCTCGTCGAGCACGTAGATGGTCCGGCCCGTCGACCGCTTCTGCAGCTCGGCCGCGAGCTTGACCCGCTGCGCCTCGCCGCCGGACAGGGTGGTTGCCGGCTGCCCGAGGCGGACGTAGCCGAGGCCCACCTCGACGAGGGTCTTGAGGTGGCGCGAGATCGCGGGCACGGCCTCGAAGAAGGAGGCGGCCTCCTCGATCGGCATGTCCAGGACGTCCGCGATCGTCTTGCCCTTGTAGTGCACCTCGAGCGTCTCGCGGTTGTAGCGCGCCCCGTGGCACACCTCGCAGGGGACGTAGACGTCGGGCAGGAAGTTCATCTCGATCTTGATGGTGCCGTCGCCGTTGCAGTTGTCGCAGCGACCGCCCTTGACGTTGAACGAGAACCGGCCGGGCTGGTAGCCCCGCACCTTGGCCTCGGTGGTCTGCGCGAAGAGCTTGCGCATGTGGTCGAACACGCCGGTGTAGGTGGCCGGGTTGGAGCGCGGCGTCCGCCCGATCGGTGACTGGTCGACGTGGACGACCTTGTCGAGGTGCTCCAGGCCCGTGACGGTCTGGTGCCGGCCGGGGACCTGGCGGGCGCCGTTGAGCTTGTTGGCGAGCACGGTGTAGAGGATGTCGTTGACGAGCGTGGACTTGCCGGACCCGGAGACCCCGGTGACCGCGACGAGGTTGCCGAGCGGGAAGCTGACGTCCACCCCGTCGAGGTTGTGCTCCCGGGCCCCGTGGACGGTGACCTCGCGCCCCGGCTCCTGCGGTCGGCGCACCGCGGGCATGGGGATCTCCCGGCGGCCGGAGAGGTAGAGGCCCGTCGCCGAGTGCTCGTTGGCGAGCAGCTCGGCGACCGGGCCGCTGTGGACGACCTTGCCGCCGCGCTCCCCCGCGCCCGGGCCGATGTCGACGACCCAGTCGGCCGTGGCGATGGTGTCCTCGTCGTGCTCGACGACGATGAGCGTGTTGCCCAGGTCCCGCAGCCGGGTGAGGGTCTCGATGAGCCGGTGGTTGTCGCGCTGGTGCAGACCGATCGAGGGCTCGTCGAGGACGTAGAGCACCCCCACCAGCCCGGACCCGATCTGGGTGGCCAGCCGGATGCGCTGCGCCTCCCCGCCGGACAGCGTCCCCGCCGGGCGGTCCAGGGACAGGTAGTCCAGGCCCACGTCGAGCAGGAAGCCGAGCCGGGCGTGGATCTCCTTGATGACCCGCTCGGCGATCTGCCGCTCCCGCTCGCTGAAGTCGACGGTGCGCAGGAAGCGCGCGGCCTCGTCGATGGACAGCGCGCACACCTGCGCGATGGACTTGCCGCCCAGCAGCACGGCGAGGACCTCCGGCTTGAGGCGGGCGCCCTGGCAGACCGGGCACGGCACCTCGCGCATGTAGCCCTCGTAGCGCTCGCGGGACCACTCGGACTCGGTCTCGGCGTGCCGCCGGCGCACGAACGGCACGACGCCCTCGAAGCCGGTGGTGTAGGACCGGTCCCGGCCGTAGCGGTTGCGGTACTTCACGTGCACCTTGTAGTCCTGCCCGTGCAGCAGCGCCTGCTTGGCCCGCTCGGGCAGCGAGCGCCACGGCACGTCCATGCTGAAGGAGAGGTCCTCCGCGAGGGCCCCCACCACCCGCTGGAAGTGGTCCTGCGCGCCGCTGCCCTGGGCCCACGGCGCGATGGCGCCGTCGCGCAGGCTGAGCTCCTCGTCCGGGACGACCAGCTCGGGGTCGACCTCCAGCTCGGTGCCGAGGCCCGTGCAGGCGGGGCAGGCGCCATACGGCGCGTTGAAGGAGAAGGAGCGGGGCTCGATCTCGTCCAGCGAGAGGGGGTGGTTGTTGGGGCAGGCCATCTTCTCGGAGAAGCGGCGCTCCGAGGCGACCGGGTTGCCGTCGTCGTCGAGCTGCCCCTCCGCCACGTCGACGAGGTCGATGGTGAGGATGCCGCCGGTGAGCCCGAGCGCGGTCTCCACCGAGTCGGTGAGCCGCTGCTTGCTGGAGGCGTCGCCCCCCTTGGACACCAGCCGGTCGACGACGACCTCGATGGTGTGCTTGCGCTGCTTCTCCAGCTTGGGGACCTCGGTGAGCGAGAGCACCTCGCCGTCGACGCGCGCGCGGGAGAAGCCCTTGGTCTGCAGCTCGGCGAAGAGGTCGACGAACTCCCCCTTGCGCCCCTGCACCACGGGCGCCAGCACCTGGAAGCGGGTGCGCTCGGGCAGCGTGAGCAGCTGGTCGACGATCTGCTGCGGGGTCTGGCGACCGACCACCTCGCCGCACACCGGGCAGTGCGGTCGCCCCGCCCGCGCGAAGAGCAGCCGCAGGTAGTCGTAGACCTCCGTGATCGTGCCCACCGTCGAGCGCGGGTTGCGGTTGGTGGACTTCTGGTCGATCGACACCGCGGGCGAGAGCCCCTCGATGAAGTCGACGTCCGGCTTGTCCATCTGCCCGAGGAACTGCCGCGCGTAGGCCGACAGGCTCTCGACGTAGCGCCGCTGGCCCTCTGCGAAGATCGTGTCGAAGGCGAGCGACGACTTGCCCGACCCGGACAGGCCGGTGAAGACGACGAGCGCGTCGCGCGGCAGGTCGACGGAGACGTTGCGCAGGTTGTGCTCGCGCGCGCCCCGGACGATCAGGCGGTCGTGGAGGCGGCGCGGAGCGAGGGAGGATTCAGGCACGCCCGCCATGCTAGGCGCCAGCACCGACAGACCCCCCTCCTGCCGCCCGCCGGGCCACCGGTCGGGCCGTCACCTGCCCCGCCCCGGCCGACCGGCACCAGGGTCCCGATGCGTCTAGTCTTGTCCGTATGACGGACGCCACCGCGCAGCAGCCGGCTGCCTTCCTCGCCGAGCTGCAGCTGCTGCGCCGCGAGACGGACCGCCTCCTCGACACGGGCGGGCGGCTGGACGACGCGGCGCTGCAGGCCCCCAGCCTGTGCCGCGGTTGGACCCGCGCCCACGTGCTCAGCCACATCACCCGCAACGCCCGCGCCATGGGCAACCTGGTGGCGACCGTCGAGGGGACCCCCACCCCGATGTATCCCTCGCGCGCCGAGCGGGACGCCGACATCGAGCGCGGTGCCGGGGCGACGCGACAGACCCTCCTCGAGGAGCTGCGGACCTCTGCCGAGGAGCTCGGGGCCGCCTTCGCCGGCATGCCCCCCGCAGCCCTCGCGCAGAGCGCCCAGGCGGGCAACGACCCCGCCGCCATGACCCGGCTCACCGGCGCCGACCTGCCCGCCCACCGGCTGCGGGAGGTGGTGTGGCACCACGTGGACCTCGACGCCGGCTACACCTTCGCCGACGCGCCGGAGGCGGCGGTGCGGCGGTGGTTCGAGGAGGCCGTCGCTGACCTGCGCCAGAGCCCCGACGTGCCCGCCATGACGCTGCGCACCGACGAGCGCGACGTCGTCGCCTTCGGCGACGGCCGACCCACCGTCAGCGGACCCCGGGCCGGCCTGCTCCTGTGGCTCGTGCGTGACCGGCCCGACCAGGTCGCCGCGCCCCCACGAGACCAGCTCCCCCACCTCTCCCCCGACCACCAGGAGGACAACACGTGAGCACCTACTCCGGCGACGTCGCCCCCGGCGGCCCCAGCGACGTGCGGGACCTGCCGCACCTCGTGATCCGCAAGGCCGCCGTCTCGTCGATGCACAACAACGTCTACCTGCTGACCGACAAGGCCACCGGGCGGCAGCTGCTCATCGACGCCGCCGACGACGCCGGTCGCATCACCCGTCTCGTCCAGGAGGGCACCGGCCGGCTGGACCTGCTGGTCACCACCCACCAGCACTGGGACCACACCCGCGCCCTGAAGGACATCGTCGAGGACACCGGGGTGACCACCGCGGCGTCCGAGGCCGACGGGTCGGCGCTGCCGGTCCGCCCCGAGCGGGTGCTGGCGCACGGTGACACCATCGAGCTCGGCGAGAGCACGCTGCGCGTCATCGAGCTGCGGGGGCACACCCCCGGCGGCATCGCGCTGGCCTACGACGACCCCGAGGGCGACTCGCACCTCTTCACCGGCGACAGCCTCTTCCCGGGCGGCGTGGGCAACACCAAGAACCCCGGCCAGTCCTTCGACCAGCTGATCGACGACGTCGAGGACCGCATCTTCGGGGAGTACGACGACGCCGACTGGGTCTACCCCGGCCACGGCGGCGACACGACGCTCGGCGCCGAGCGGCCCAACCTCGACGAGTGGCGAGCCCGCCGCTGGTGAGCAAAACCGGTGAGCCGCCGGTGAGGCGGCCCGCCCCGGGAGGCGGGGGCGGCGGCATACGGCCCCCGGCGTCAGCCGGCCGCCAGGCCTACCGCTAGATTTGTCGCCGCACCCGACGTTCGCCGAAGAATTGTGTGGAGGAAGTGGTCTCATGCGCGCACTCGTGAAGCCCCATGCCGGTCCCGGGCTCGAGCTGCGGGAGGTTCCCGAGCCGCAGGTGGGGCCCGGCGAGGTCAAGGTGAGGGTGCTGCGGGCGGGCCTGTGCGGCACCGACCTGCACCTGGAGCAGTGGGACGACTGGGCGGCCTCGATGGTGCACCCCCCGATGACCATCGGGCACGAGTTCTACGGCGAGATCGTGGACATCGCCGACGACGTCTTCATCACGCACGGCTCCGGCGACCTGCAGGTCGGTCAGCGCTGCTCCGTGGAGGGCCACGTGGTCTGCGGGATGTGCCGCAACTGCCGGGCCGGCCGCCGCCACATGTGCCTCAACACGAGCAGCATCGGCGTCAACCGCGACGGCGCCTTCGCGGACTACGTCGTCGTCCCCGCGAGCAACGTGTGGGTGCAGCCGGACGGCATCGACCCCGAGCTCGGCGCGCTGTTCGACCCCTTCGGCAACGCCACGCACACCGCCCTGCAGTTCCCCATGGTCGGCGAGGACGTGCTGATCACGGGAGCCGGCCCCATCGGCGTCATGGCCGCCGCCATCGCCCGCCACGCCGGCGCGCGCCACGTCGTCGTGACCGACATGAGCGACTTCCGGCTGCGGCTCGCCGCGGGCGCCGGCGCCACCCGCACCGTCGACGTCAGCCGCGAGGACCTGCAGGACGTGCAGCGCGAGCTGGGGATGACCGAGGGCTTCGACCTGGGGCTGGAGATGTCGGGCGCCCCCGCGGCGATGCGCCAGATGATCGACAACTGCACCTTCGGCGCCAAGATCTCCATGCTCGGGCTGCCCAAGGAGGGCTTCCCCGTCGACTGGGGCAAGATCATCACGCACATGCTCACCATCAAGGGCATCTACGGCCGGGAGATGTTCGAGACCTGGTACCACATGACCTTCATGCTGCAGACCAGCGCGCAGCTGCGCGACGCCGTGCGGTCGGTCATCACCCACCGGGTGTCCCTCGAGGAGTGGCCGCAGGCGTGGGCGGCCGCCCGCTCCGGCGAGTGCGGCAAGGTCATCCTCGAGATCGCCGACTGACAACCCCTGCACGACAAGGAGATTCCGCTCATGTACCCCATCAAGGACGAGCTCGCCGCCACGCTGCAGGAGATCAAGGACGCGGGGCTGTGGAAGGCGGAGCGGCAGCTCACGGGCCCGCAGTCCGCCCACGTGACCACCGCGCAGGCCGACGCCCTCAACTTCTGCGCCAACAACTACCTGGGCCTGGCGGACCACCCCGAGGTGGAGCGCGCCGCCGCCGACGCGCTGCGCGAGTGGGGATTCGGTATGGCGAGCGTCCGGTTCATCTGCGGGACGCAGAGCCAGCACAAGCAGCTGGAGGCGGCGCTGTCGGACTTCCTCGGCACCGACGACACGATCCTCTACAGCTCCTGCTTCGACGCCAACGGCGGCGTCTTCGAGGTCCTCTTCGGCGCCGACGACGCCATCATCAGCGACGAGCTCAACCACGCCTCGCTCATCGACGGCATCCGGCTCTCCAAGGCGATGCGCCTGCGCTACAAGAACGCCGACATGGCCGACCTGCGGGCCCAGCTCGAGGCGGCGCGCGAGCGCGGGGCCCGGCGCGTCGTCGTCGTCACCGACGGGGTCTTCTCCATGGACGGCTACCTCGCTCCGCTGACCGAGATCTGCGACCTGGCCGAGGAGTTCGGCGCCATGGTGATGGTCGACGACTCGCACGCCGTCGGCTTCGTCGGTGACGGCGGCCGCGGCACCCCCGAGCACTTCGGCGTGATGGACCGGGTCGACATCCTGTCGGGGACGCTCGGCAAGGCGCTCGGGGGCGCCTCCGGCGGCTACATCAGCGCCCACCAGGAGATCGTGGACCTGCTGCGGCAGCGCTCGCGGCCCTACCTCTTCTCCAACGCGGTGGCGCCGTCGGTGGTCGCGGGCTCGCTCAAGGCCCTGGAGATCGCCCGGGACTCCGCCGAGCCGCGACAGGTGCTGCGCCGCAACGCCGAGCTGTTCCGGCAGCTCATGACCGACGCCGGTTTCGAGCTGCTGCCCGGGGAGCACGCCATCATCCCCGTGATGTTCCCGGGCGAGGACGGCGCCCGGCTGGCCGGTCAGGTGGCCGACGCCATGCTGACCCGGGGGGTCTACGTGATCCCCTTCAGCTACCCCGTCGTCCCGCAGGGCAAGGCCCGGATCCGCGTGCAGCTGTCCGCCGCCCACTCCGAGGACGACGTGCGGGCCTGCGTGGCGGCGTTCGAGGCAGCCCGGGACGACGCCACGGCCGGCTAGGAGCCTAGGAGCCGGTCAGGTAGCCCAGCACGGCCTCTCCGACGGCGGCGAGCGCTGGCAGGACGCTCACCGAGTAGTCCTGCCGGTGCCGCTCGTCGTACATCCCCGTCGCCGTGACCGCCACCGTCGCCCACGACCCGCCGGTCTCGACGAGGGCCACGTCGTGCCGCACCCCGGGCAGGTCGCCCGGCTTGGAACCCCGCACCACCCCGTCGGGCAGCAACGCCGTGACGCCATAAGCGTGCTGCTGCTCGGCCAGCAGCGCCAGGGCGAGCCGGGTCGAGGCCCCGCCGAGCACCTGACCGGCCCGCAGCGCTGCGAGCAGCCCCGCCTGGTCCGCGGCCGTGGTGGTGTTGTCGCGCCCGGACTCCGCGGCGGCCCGATCCCTCAGGTTCCGCGCGACCTGGGTGTGCTGCAGCCCGATCTCGCGGCCGGTCCGGGTGACCCGGTCGTGCCCGAGCAGATGCAGCAGCAGGTTGGCGGCGTCGTTGTCGGACAACGTGACCATGAGCCGCAGCAGCTCCACCACGGCCAGCTCCGTCACCGACGGCAGCAGCGAGAGCGCTCCCGACCCGCCGACCCGCTCCTCCGGGAGCTGCAGCGTCTGGTCCAGGCTGAGCCGGCCGCCGTCGACCTCACGCAGCGCCGCGACGAGCACCAGCACCTTGACGAGACTTGCCGCGGGCACCTCGCGGTCGGCGTCCCACCCCGCGACCACGCCGGTCGGCCCAACCACCTGGATGGACAGCCGGCCCGGGGCGTGCCGCACGATGTCCTTCAGATCCCGCTGGAGAGACTGGCTCGCGTCGATGACGGTCATGTGGGCAGTATGACGTCCATGCCCGCCTCCCCCGCCACCCGGTCCGGGGCGGACGCCCCTTCACCTCGCGCCGCGACGCCGCTGCTGCTCGTCCTCGCCGCGATCGTGTCCGTCCAGTTCGGCGGGGCACTGGCCGCGCTGCTGGTCGCGCACGTGGGCCCGGCCGCCACCGTGACGCTGCGGCTGGCCCTCGCGGTCCTGATCATGCTGGCCGTGTCCCGCCCTCGGCTGCGGGGCCACAGCCGCGCCGCGTGGCTCGCGGTGGTCGCGTTCGGGGTGAGCCTCGCGCTGATGAACTCCACGTTCTACGCCTCCCTCGCGCGGCTGCCGATCGGGGTGGCGGTGACCATCGAGTTCGTCGGTCCGCTGGCCCTCGCCGCGGTGCTCTCGCGGCGCCTCAGCGACGCCCTGGCGGTGACAGCGGCGCTCGGCGGGGTGGCGCTCATCTCCGGCGCGCTCACCGTCCCCTGGCACGAGCTGGACCACGTCGGCATCGCCTACGCGGCCGCGGCGGGGGCCTGCTGGGCGGCCTACATCCTGTGCAGCCAGCGGGTGGGGCACCACTTCCCCCAGCTCGAGGGCCTGACCCTGGCGATGATCGTCGCCGCGCTGCTCGTGGCACCCCTCGGCCTGGTCACCCTCGACCCGGCTCGGCTGTCGTGGGGCCTCCTCGGTGCGGGGCTGGGCGTGGCGCTGCTGTCCAGCGTGCTCCCCTACTCCTTCGAGCTGCTGGCGCTGCGCCGCCTGGACGCCCGGGTTTTCGGGGTCCTGCTGTCGCTCGAGCCCGCCACGGCCGCGCTGGCAGGCTTCGTGGTCCTTGGGCAGCGGCTGTCGCCGCTGCAGCTCGCCGGGATGGCGCTGGTCGTCGTCGCCAGCGCCATCGTCATGGGCGCCCGGCGCCGCGGCCCCGACCCGGCCGGGGACTCCGCCGAGGTCGGCTGAACCGGCGGGCCGTCAGCTGAGCCGGCCCGTCACGCCTCGCTGCCGGTCCGCTCGTCCCGGCGGGTCCGCCACAGGCTCGCCACGGTCGTGACGCCGAGGATGAGCACGATCATGCCGAGCGAGACGCCGATGGGGATCTCCGGGGCCCACTCGATGTGCTCGCCGCCGTTGACGAAGGGCAGCGTGTTCTCGTGCATGGCGTGCAGGATCAGCTTGATCCCGATGAAGGCGAGCAGCACCGCGAGGCCCAGCCCCAGGTAGACGAGCTTCTTCAGGAGGCCGCCGATGAGGAAGTAGAGCTGCCGCAGCCCCATCAGCGCGAAGATGTTGGCCATCAGCACGAGGAAGGGCTCCTTGGTGAGCCCGAAGATCGCGGGGATCGAGTCGAGCGCGAAGAGCAGGTCGGTGGTCCCGAGCGCCAGGATCACCAGGAACATCGGCGTGATGACGCGGCTGCCGTCGACCCGGGCGAAGAGCTTGGTCCCCTGCCACTCCTGGGTGGCGGGGAAGCGGGACGCCACCCACCGCGTGAAGGCGTTGTCCTCGTACTCGTCGTCGTCGCTCTCCCCCTCGAAGGCGAGCTTGACGGCGGTGTAGATGAGGAAGGCGCCGAACAGGTAGAACACCCAGGCGAACTGGTTGATCAGGCTGGCCCCGATCGCGATGAAGATGCCACGGAGCACCAGCGCGATCATGATGCCGATCATGAGCGCGGTCTGCTGGAGCTTCTCCGGCACCGCGAACTTGCTCATGATGATGAGGAAGATGAAGAGGTTGTCGACCGACAGGGAGTACTCCGTCAGCCAGCCGGCGAAGAACTGCAGACCGAAGTCGTGGCCCGCGAGCACCCAGACCCCGATGCCGAAGACGACGGCCGCGCCGACGTAGAACGCCAGGTAGCGCAGGCACTCCTTCATGCTCGGGGTGTGGGGGTGACGCGCCATGTGGATGACGTCGAAGATCAGGAAGGCAACGGTGATCCCGACGGACAGGATCCAGACCCAGACAGGGACGTTCACGGCAGGCGGCAGCCTTTCAGACGAGGGGGCAGGCGTCAGCAGACGCCGGAGGTCTCTCCCGCCCTGGGGGACCGGCGCCCCGGGCCCGAGCAGCTCGGACCGTGATGACGAGGCCACCGCGTTAGGGGATACTCCCCTCCGTGATCTCGCCATCCTCCCACAGATCATTCAGGTGAGTGTGCCGCGACCGCGTCGGCCGCAGTCGCGGCGGTCGCGGCGGCCACGTGGCGCGGGTCAGCGCGTCGCCTCGGTCATCTGACGCAGCTCCTTCTTGAGGTCGCCCAGCTCGTCACGCAGCCGCGCCGCCAGCTCGAAGTGCAGCTCGGTGGCGGCCTGGTGCATCTGCTGGGTGACCTCCTGGATCAGCTCGGCGAGCTCCGCGGCCGGCATCGACTGCGCCTGCTCGAGCAGCGCGCCCCGGTCTCCGGAGGTCGCGCCCGCCACGGCACCGCGCCCCTTGGTCTTGCCGCGCGACTGCCCGCGGCCGCTGCCGAGGAGAGCCTCGGTGTCGGCCTCCTCCTTGGCGATGAGGTCGGTGATGTCGGCGATGCGCTTGCGCAGCGGCTGGGGGTCGAGCCCGCGCTCGGTGTTGTAGGCGATCTGCTTCTGTCGGCGCCGGTTGGTCTCGTCGATGGCCTCCTGCATCGACGGGGTGATGGTGTCGGCATACATGTGGACCTGGCCGGAGACGTTGCGGGCCGCACGTCCGATGGTCTGGATCAGCGACCGGGTGGAGCGCAGGAAGCCCTCCTTGTCGGCGTCGAGGATGCTCACGAGCGAGACCTCGGGCAGGTCCAGGCCCTCGCGCAGGAGATTGATGCCGACGAGGACGTCGTACTCCCCCAGCCGCAGCTCGCGCAGCAGCTCCACGCGGCGCAGCGTGTCGACCTCGGAGTGCAGGTAGCGCACCCGCACCCCCTTGTCGAGCAGGTAGTCGGTGAGGTCCTCCGCCATCTTCTTGGTCAGCGTGGTCACCAGCACGCGCTCGTCCTTGGCCGTGCGCTGCCGGATCTCGTCCAGGAGGTCGTCGATCTGGCCCTTGGTCGGCTTGAGGACGATCTCGGGGTCGACCAGGCCGGTCGGTCGGATGATCTGCTCCACGACCCCGTCGCCCTTGGCGAGCTCGTAGGGCCCCGGGGTCGCCGACAGGTAGATGGTCTGCCCGATCCGCTCGAGGAACTCCTCCCACCGCAGCGGCCGGTTGTCCATGGCGCTCGGCAGCCGGAAGCCGTGGTCGACGAGCTGCCGCTTGCGGGACATGTCGCCTTCGTACATCGCGCCGATCTGCGGGACCGTCACGTGCGACTCGTCGATGACCAGCAGGAAGTCCTCCGGGAAGTAGTCCAGCAGGGTGTTGGGCGCCGAGCCCGGCGCTCGTCCGTCGATGTGCATCGAATAGTTCTCGATGCCCGAGCAAGTCCCGACCTGGCGCATCATCTCGATGTCGTAGGTAGTGCGCATCCGCAGCCGCTGCGCCTCGAGCAGCTTGCCCTGCTGCTCGAAGGTGGCGAGCTGGTGCTCGAGCTCGCGCTCGATCCCGCCGATGGCGCGCTCCATGCGCTCCTCGCCGGCGACGTAGTGGGTGGCGGGGAAGACATACATCTCCTGCTCCTCGCGCACCACCTCCCCGGTCAGCGGGTGCAGGGTGTAGAGCCGCTCGATCTCGTCGCCGAAGAACTCGATGCGGATCGCGAGCTCTTCGTACTGCGGGATGATCTCGACGGTGTCGCCGCGCACCCGGAAGGTGCCGCGGGTGAAGGACAGGTCGTTGCGGGAGTACTGCATCGTCACGAACTGCCGCAGCAGCTCGTCCCGCGCGATCTCCTGCCCCACCTTGAGCCGGACCATGCGATCGACATACTCCTGGGGGGTGCCGAGACCGTAGATGCACGAGACCGACGCCACCACGATGGTGTCGCGGCGGGTCAGCAGCGAGTTGGTGGCGCTGTGCCGCAGGCGCTCCACCTCGTCGTTGATCGAGGAGTCCTTCTCGATGTAGGTGTCCGTCTGCGGGATGTAGGCCTCGGGCTGGTAGTAGTCGTAGTAGCTGACGAAGTACTCGACCGCGTTGTCGGGCAGCAGCTCACGGAACTCGTTGGCCAGCTGGGCGGCCAGGGTCTTGTTGGGCGCCATCACCAGGGTGGGGCGCTGCACCTGCTCGATGAGCCAGGCGGTCGTGGCGGACTTGCCGGTGCCCGTGGCGCCCAGCAGCACGACGTCCTGCTCGCCCGCGTTGACCCGTCGCGCCAGGTCCGCGATGGCCGCCGGCTGGTCGCCGGAGGGGGAGAACTCGGAGACCACGTGGAAGGGCGCCACGCGGCGCTCGATGTCGGTCGTCGGTCGCATGGTGCCAGCCTAGGCCGCACCACTGACAGACCCCCTCGGAGCGGACGCCCCAGCTGCGCCGCAGACCTCAGGAGTGCCAGCCCGAGTGCCGCGCCCACGCCTGCATCCGCGGCCAGATGTGGTTGAACCACGGCTCCTTGGCCTCGGCATACTCGCTGGTGGTGGCGCACGTGGCCGCCAGCCGCTGCTTCTCCGCCAGGTAGTCCGCCCGTGCCTGCTCGTCGGCCCGCAGCCAGTCGCGGTAGAGCAGGGCGTACTGCCAGCCGGCGCCCTCGGTCTCGCGGACGTGCACGTGCACGACCCGCCCCGGGTCGCAGCTGCCGTGGAACCTCTTGACCCACATCGAGGGGTCGGGCACCTCGTCCTTGACGTTGTCCATGGTGTTGCCCGCCGACCGCGGGAAGCCCAGCGCCTCCAGCCGCTCGACGAACTCCGGGGCGTCGGCGTCGTGCAGGTCCGCCACACCGATCTGCAGGTCGATGACGTCCTTGCCCGCCAGACCGGGGACCGCCGTCGAGCCGATGTGCTCGATCTCGGGGACCAGCTCGCCCATCCCCCGGCAGATCCGCTCGATGAGCCGCTGCGCCTGCTGCGGCCAGGTCTCGTCGTAGTCGACCAGCGTCGGCACGTCCGGCCGCCGGGCCCGCACCCGCCCCCGCAGGTTGTGCTCGAAGGGCACCAGCCGGTCCTCCCAGAGCCGGTCGACCGACGCCACGAGGTCGTCCTCCGTGCCGGTGTTGTCCAGGAGGACGTCCGCGGCGGCGCGCCGCTGCTCGTCGCTCACCTGGTGCTCCATGCGAGCCCGCGCGTCGGCCTCGCTCATGCCGCGCTGCTCGACGAGGCGGCGCACCCGGTCCTCGGTGGGGGCGTCGACGACCACCACCAGGTGGTAGGCGGGCCCGAGGTGCTTCTCCACGAGCAGCGGCACGTCATGGACGATGATGGCGTCGTCGCCGGCTCCGTCCATGAGCTCGGCGGTGCGCGCGGCGATCAGGGGGTGCGTGATCTCCTCCAGCTCGCGGCGGCTGCGCTCGTCGCCGAAGACGACCGCGCCCAGCGCAGCCCGGTCCAGGGAGCCGTCCGGGCCCACCACCCCCGCTCCGAACCGCTCCTGCACGGCCCGCAACCCCGCACTGCCCGGGGCGACTATCTCGCGGGCCACCTGGTCCGCGTCGACCACCACGGCGCCCCGCTCCCGGAGCCGACGGGCCACCGTCGACTTGCCCGATCCGATACCTCCGGTGAGACCGATGCGCATCATGACCCGAGACTACTCGGGGTCGCCCCCACGCACCCGACCGGGCACCCGCCCGTATGTCGCCCGCGCCCGCCGGCCGACGAGGCCCGGGTCTCGCGCGCTCAGCGCACGAAGCGGTAGCCGTTGCGGGTGACGTCGAAGCCCTGCCCGGTGCCCGAGTCGCGGCACTCCACCCCGGTGTCGGTCACGGTGCAGCGCGTGGTGCCGACCGCCATGGAGCTGCCATGACCCAGCACGGCGAGACGGCCCTTGGGCATCGGCGGCTGCGTCGGCAGGTAGGCGTCGCGGCCGTTCTGCCACCAGGCGGTGTGGGGCGTCCCGAGCAGGGCCTGCTCGACCAGCGGCTCGACCACGCAGCCCTGGGCGGCGCGGCCGGCCGTGAGCCCGAGCACCGTCCTGCTCTCGCCCGGGCAGTCCGAGCGCGGGGCCATGGGGGCGAAGCCGGCCGGGGCGAAGGTGCAGCTCACCGACGTCCCCTCGCCGTTGGTCACCACGCAGACGGTGCGGCCGCTCGGGACGGCAAAGCCGAAGGACGCTCCCGTGGGGACCTGCACGACCCGGGTCACGCCGCCGACCACCCCGCCCCCGGGGGGAGTCCCCTGCGGCGTCCCCGGGGAGGTGCTGCTGGGGCTCGCCGAGGTCTCGCCGCCAGACGGGGTCGTGCTCGGGGTCGTGCCGGAGGTCGTGCTCGGGGTCGCGCCGGAGGTCGTGCCCGAGGCGGCGGGGCTCGACGCTGCGGGGCTCGACGCGGGCGCGCTCGCGCCGCTGGGAGTGGCCGGTCCGGCGGACTGCTGCTGGCCGCATCCTGTGAGGGCGACGAGTGCGGCAGCGACCAGGGCGGACGAGACAGTGGTGCGGCGGCGCATCGGGATCCCCTTCGAGCGATGGACGGCGGGTCGAGCATGGCCCGCCACGAGGTTGGACCTCGCAGCCTGCCACCTGGTTGCACTGCGCCGCGAAAGACGCTCTCACCAGCGGTTCCTCACGCGCGGACGGCCCCGCCCACCGTGATGGTGAGCGGGGCCGTCCGGGTCTCGGTCACGGCGTCGCGCCGCGGCCGAGGTGGGCTCAGTTGGAGCCGGTGAGCTTCTCGCGCAGCGCGGCCAGCGCCTCGTCGGAGGCCAGGGTGCCCTCGCCGGAGGACGCGGAGACGCTCTCCGAGACACCGCCGGAGGAGTAGGACGTCGGCGCGGCGTCGCCCGAGGTCGCAGCCTCGGCGTCGGCCTTGGCGGCCTCCTCGACCTGCGTCTTGTGGGCCTCCCACAGCGAGTGGGCCTCGGCGTACTGCTTCTCCCAGGCCTCGCGCTGCTTGTCGTAGCCCTCGAGCCACTCGTTGGTCTCGGGGTCGAAGCCCTCGGGGTACTTGTAGTTGCCCTGGTCGTCGTACTCGGCGGCCATGCCGTACTGCGTCGGGTCGAACTCGTCGGAGACGACGGACGCGTCGTTGGCCTGCTTGAGCGACAGCGAGATGCGGCGACGCTCAAGGTCGATGTCGATGACGCGGACGAAGATGTCGTCGCCCACGTTGACGACCTGCTCCGGCAGCTCCACGTGGCGCTCGGCCAGCTCGGAGATGTGGACCAGACCCTCGATGCCCTCCTCGACGCGCACGAACGCACCGAAGGGGACGAGCTTGGTGACCTTGCCCGGCACGACCTGGCCGATGGCGTGGGTGCGGGCGAAGTGCTGCCACGGGTCCTCCTGGGTCGCCTTCAGCGACAGGGAGACACGCTCGCGGTCCATGTCCACGTCGAGCACCTCGACGGTGACCTCCTGGCCGACCTCGACGACCTCGGACGGGTGGTCGATGTGCTTCCAGGACAGCTCGGAGACGTGGACGAGACCGTCGACGCCACCCAGGTCCACGAAGGCACCGAAGTTGACGATCGAGGACACGACACCGGACCGGACCTGGCCCTTGCCGAGCTCCTTGAGGAAGGTGGTGCGGACCTCGGACTGGGTCTGCTCCAGCCACGCACGGCGCGACAGGACCACGTTGTTGCGGTTCTTGTCGAGCTCGATGATCTTGGCCTCGATCTCCTTGCCGACGTACGGCTGGAGGTCGCGGACGCGACGCATCTCGACGAGCGAGGCGGGCAGGAAGCCGCGCAGCCCGATGTCGAGGATGAGGCCGCCCTTGACGACCTCGATGACGGTGCCGGTGACGACGCCGTCCTCCTCCTTGACCTTCTCCACCGTGCCCCAGGCGCGCTCGTACTGGGCGCGCTTCTTGGACAGGATCAGACGACCCTCCTTGTCCTCCTTCTGGAGGACCAGGGCCTCGACCTCGTCGCCCACGGAAACGACCTCGGACGGGTCGACGTCGTGCTTGATCGAGAGCTCGCGGCTCGGGATGACACCCTCGGTCATGTAACCGATGTCGAGCAGGACCTCGTCCCGGTCGACCTTGACGATGACACCGTCGACGATGTCTCCGTCGTTGAAGTACTTGATGGTCTCGTCGATCGCGGCGAGGAAGTCCTCCTCAGATCCGATGTCGTTGATCGCGACCTGAGGGGCGGTCTTTTCGACCGGGCTGGCAGTCATGTAGTAGGAACTCCGATGGTGGACAGGTTGAATAGGTGGGATCGTGCACGTGCCCCGGGCCGCCGGCTGGTGCGCGCGGTCACGCACGAGACACTCGTCCACCCTAACGGTCCTGTCACGCACCGGTCAAAGCAGGAGGTCGTATGACGAACGCCCACCGCGGCCGCTTCGCCGGTGTCAGCCGGCGGGACGCCGACCAGGGCGAGTCGGCCCGGGCCAACAAGGGCTGGTGGGACGCCGAGGCGGGCGACTACTACGCCGAGCACGGCGCCTTCCTGGGTGACGCCGACCTGGTGTGGGGCCCGGAGGGGCTGCGGGAGTCCGATGCCCGGATCCTCGGCCCGGCCGAGGCGCTCGTCGGGCTGCGGGTCCTTGAGGTCGGCGGTGGCGCGGCCCAGGGTGGCCGGTGGCTGGCGGAGCAGGGTGCGGTCGTGGTGTCGACGGACCTGTCGACGGGGATGCTCGCGCAGGCGCGCAGCATCGACGCGCGGCGGGCGGACGGCATACGGGCCGGCAACGTGGACGCGGGGAGCTCAGTGGGAACGGTGGGCGCGGCGCTCCCCCTGCTGGCGTGCGACGCAGCGGCGCTCCCCTTCGCGGACGCGAGCTTCGACCTGGTGATGACGGCGTACGGCGCGGTGCCGTTCGTCGCCGACTCGGCCGCGGTGATGCGGGAGGCGGCGCGTGTGCTGCGCCGGGGCGGTCGGTTCGTCTTCTCGACGACGCACCCGGTGCGGTGGGCCTTCCCGGACGTGCCGGGCGAGGCGGGGCTGACCGCGACCAGCTCCTACTTCGACCGCTCGCCGTACGTCGAGGAGGACGACCAGGGACGCGCGCTCTACGTCGAGCACCACCGCACCCTCGGCGACCGGGTCCGCGAGATCACGGCCGCGGGGCTGCGCCTGGTGGACCTCGTCGAGCCCGAGTGGCCGGCGGGGCACGATCAGGTGTGGGGCGGCTGGAGCCCGCTGCGGGGGCGGCTGATCCCCGGCAGCGCGATCTACGTGTGCGAGCGCCCGGCGTAGCCTGACGGCATGGCTCGTCACGTCCCCACGCCCCGGTGCCCCGTCCGGCCCGGCGAGCCCTGCGGGCTGTGCCACCCGGGGGCCACCGGGCCCGCCGACTGCGGCGTCGTCTACCTCGCCCTGTCCGACCCCGACCTGCGGGAGGCCTACCGCCTCGCCCGCGAGGCCGCACGCCGGGCCGCCGGGTAGCGGCAACCAGAGGGGCAGTCCACCCCCGGCCGGGAGGGGGCGCGGGCGGTCCGGCATACTCGCGGTCGTGGACACAAAGCCGTTTCCCTCAGACATCGAGATCGCGCGATCCGCTGATCTCGCCCCCATCCCCGAGGTCGCCGCCACCGTCGGCATCGACGCCTCGCACCTGATCCCCTACGGCCCGCACGTGGCCAAGGTGGAGCTCGCCGTCATCGACGAGATGCGGGACCTGCCCGACGCGAAGTACGTCGTGGTCACCGCCATCACCCCCACCCCGCTCGGCGAGGGCAAGACCACCACGGCGGTCGGCCTCGCCCAGGGCCTGGCGCGCATCGGCCGCAAGCCGGTCCTGGCGCTGCGACAGCCCTCCCTCGGGCCCGTTTTCGGGGTCAAGGGCGGCGCGGCCGGCGGCGGCTACAGCCAGATCGTCCCGATGGAGATGCTCAACCTGCACCTCACGGGCGACTTCCACGCCATCACCGCGGCGCACAACCTGCTCGCCGCGATGGTCGCCAACCACCTGCACTTCGGCAACGAGCTCGGGCTCGACGACATCCAGTGGCGCCGGGTCATGGACGTCAACGACCGCTCGCTGCGGCACATCATCGAGGGCTGCGGCGCCAAGACCGACGGCGTGACGCGCCAGGCCGGATTCGACATCACCGCGGCGTCCGAGGTCATGGTCATCATGGCCCTCGCCACCTCGCTGCGGGACCTGCGCGAGCGCCTCGGCCGCATCGTCGTCGGCTTCACCAAGGACAAGAAGCCCGTCACCGCGGAGCAGATCGGCGCGGCGGGCGCGATGTGCGTGCTGCTCAAGGACGCCCTCAAGCCCAACCTGATGCAGACCCTGGAGCACACCCCGGCCTTCATCCACACCGGCCCCTTCGGCAACATCGCCATCGGCAACTCCTCGATCATCGCCGACCGCGTCGGCATCAAGGCCGGCGACATCCTCCTGACCGAGGCGGGGTTCGCCGCCGACATGGGCGCCGAGCGGTTCTTCAACGTCAAGTGCCGCGCCGCCGGGCTCACCCCGCAGGCCGCCGTGCTCGTCGCCACGGTCCGGGCCCTCAAGTCCCACTCCGGGCGCTACGAGGTCAAGGCCGGCAAGCCGCTGCCCGAGGGGATGCTGCTCGAGTCGCCCGAGGACGTCGAAGCGGGCTGCGACAACCTGCGCAAGCATATCCAGATCATCCAGGACTTCGGGGTGCAGCCGGTCGTCGCCATCAACGCCTTCCCCACCGACCACCCGTCCGAGCACGCGGTGATCCGACGCGTCGCGGAGGAGATGGGCGCGCGCTGCGCCGTGTCCACCCACGTCAAGGACGGCGGCGCCGGCGCCGAGGACCTCGCCCGCACGGTCGTCGAGGCCTGCAACGACGAGGTCCACTTCACCCCGACCTACGACTTCGAGGACTCCCTGGAGACCAAGATCCGCAAGGTCGCCACCAAGGTGTATGGCGCCAACGGGATCTCGCTCGACCCCGCCGCGGCCAAGGCCCTCGCGATGTACACCGACCAGGGCTACGGCCACCTGCCCGTGCTCATCGCCAAGACCCAGATGTCGCTGTCCCACGACCCGACCCTCAAGGGCGCGCCGCGCGGCTGGACGCTGCCGGTGCGCGAGGTGCGGCTCGCCGCCGGAGCCGGCTACGTCTACGCGATCTGCGGGTCGATGATGACGATGCCGGGCCTGTCGAAGTCCCCCGCCGCGATGCGCATCGACATCGACGCCGACGGCAACACGGTGGGGCTCTTCTAGCAGCCGCTCCCCCGCCGCCGGGGGCCGTATGCCGCGCCCGCCGTCTCAGTCCGCAGGGTCGGACGGCGGGGGCTGCCCGGCGTCCTCGTGGGGCAGCCGCTGGGACGACGGGCCCTGCCCGGCGTCCTTGCGGGGCACCCGCTGGTCCTCCCGGACCCCCGTCGCCTGACCGGTGTGGACCGCGGCCCGGCTCAGCAGGTGGGAGGACACCGGGGCCGTCGCCAGCTGGAAGACCGCGACGAGCAGCAGCATCCCGACGTCCAGCCCGGCGTGCCGGCCGACCCCGACCCCGAGCAGGACGAGCAGCAGCCCGAGGGTCTGCGGCTTGGTCGCCGCGTGCATCCGGGACAGCAGGTCGGGGAACCTCACCAGCGCGATCGCCGCGCACAGGCAGAGCATCGACCCGAGCGTGAGGAAGACGAGGGCGACGACGTCCGCCACGTGGTCGGGGTTCATCGGCTGCTCCCGTCGTCCTCGACCCCGCGGTCCTCCGCGAAGCCGCTGGGGAAGGTGGCCTCGTCGGCCTTGTCCGGCGGGGCGGCCGCGTCGGTGTCCCCGGCCACGAACCGGGACACCGCCACCGTCGCCACGAAGCCCACCAGGGACAGCGACACCAGGATCGGCAGCGTCGTCGAGTGCTCCCCGACGACCGCCTCCACCCCGAGCGCGCAGATGACGATGCTGATCAGCAGGTCGCTGGCCAGCGTGCGGTTGAGCACCGTCGGGCCGGTGACGAGCCGCCATACGGCCAGGAGGGCGGAGACGAGCAGCATCGACACGATCAGCACCACGAGGACGGTCACCGGGCCACCTCCTCACGACCGAGGGCGCGGCGCACCCGACGCTCCAGCCGGCCCACCCGGTCGCGCTCGGCCTGCAGGTCGGCGGGGTCGCTGCGGTCCAGCACGTGCATGACGAGGATCCCGTCCTCCGGCTCGAGGTCGACGACGACGGTGCCGGGCACCAGGGAGGTGAGCTCGGCCACCGCGGTGCGCAGCAGGTCGTCCCGCTCGGTCAGCTGCACCTCGATGACGGTGCCCTTGCTGATCGGCCGGGGCCGGACCGCGAGCCAGGCGACCCAGACGCTGGCGACGACGAGGTCACGCAGGAAGGCACCCAGCAGCACGAGGAAGCCCCACGGGTGCACCCGCACCCCGGACATGACCCGCGGCAGCGGGAAGAGGAGCTGCACCACCACGGCGACCGCGAGCCCCGCAACCACGTTGCCCCAGGACACGTTGCCCCAGAGCAGGATCCAGACGACGGCCAGGCCGACGGTCGGCGTCAGCCGCATGCGTCCGCTCACGGGTGACCACCTCCCAGCACGTCTCGGGCGTAACCGGCGCGGTCGGCCAGCTGGGCGGCGGCGGCATCCGTGATGCCGTAGAGCGGGCCCGCCACGAGCGTGATCGCGACGGTCACCGCCACCAGGGCGGTCGTGGGGACGACCGCGCCGAGCGGCAGCGGCCGGGCGGCGATGGCGCGGGCCGCGGCCTCGCCGGTGACGACCTCGCCGTCCTGGCCGTCGCCGATCGACACAGCGCGCGGCGCCCGCCAGAAGACGCGGCCCCACACCCGGCTGATGGCGTAGAGCGTCAGCAGGCTGGTGACCACCGACCCGGCCACCAGCGTGAACGCCAGCGGCGTGCCCGCGTCGACGCCGGCCTGGATGAGCCCCACCTTGCCGAGGAAGCCGGACAAGGGCGGGATGCCGGCGAGGTTCATGGCCGGGATGAAGAACAGCAGCGCCAGGCCCGGGGCGAGCCGCCCCAGCCCTCCGAGGTGGCTCAGCGAGGTCGACCCGGCCCTCGACTCCACCAGCCCGGTGACCAGGAAGAGCGCGGTCTGGATGGTGATGTGGTGCGCCGCGTAGAAGATTGCCGCGGACATGCCCGCCCGGTTGGCCACGGCGATGCCGAAGACGAGGTAGCCGATGTGGGACACGAGGGTGAAGGACATCAGCCGCTTCATGTCGTCCTGCGCCACCGCGCCCAGGATCCCCACCAGCATCGTGAGCAGGCCGGCCCACATCAGGACCGTGTCCAGGCGACCGTCGGGGAAGAGCAGGGTCTCGGTGCGGATGATCGCGTAGACGCCGACCTTGGTCAGCAACCCCGCGAAGACCGCCGTGACCGACGCCGGGGCCGTCGGGTAGGAGTCCGGCAGCCAGCCGGACATCGGGAAGACCGCGGCCTTGATGCAGAAGCCCAGCAGCAGCATGCCGTGCAGCAGCCCCTGCTGGCCGGACGGCAGGGCGTCCAGCCGCCCGGCGAGCTCGGCGAGGTTGACGGTGCCGGTGGCGGCATACACCAGGGCGATCGCCACCAGGAAGACCAGGGACGAGAGGAGGTTGACCACGACGTAGTGGGCGCCCGCCCGCACCCGCGGGGCGGTCCCGCCGAGGGTGAGCAGGACGAAGCTCGCGAAGAGGAGCATCTCGAAGCCCACGTAGAGGTGGAACAGGTCGCCGGAGACGAAGGTCGTGGACACGCCCGCCGACAGGACCAGCATCGTCGGGTGGAAGATCGGCAGCGAGCGCTCGCTGTCGCTCTCGGTGTCGTCGGCGGCCCGGCCCTGCCCGATCGCGCAGAGCATCACCGCGAGCGTGACGACCGAGGAGACCAGCAGCATCAGCGCCGACAGCCGGTCGACCACGAGGGTGATGCCGTCGGCCGGGGGCCAGCCACCGACCCGGACCACCTGGGTGCCCCGGGTGTGGGCCGCCCACAGCAGCAGCGCCGCGGCCACGACCGACGTGGTGAGCACGACGGTGCTGATCAGCCGCTGGGTGCCGCGGTGCCCGGAGGCCACCACCGTGAGCCCGGCGCCCACCAGCGGCAGCACCACCGGCAGCGGCACGAGGTCGGTGGGGGTCATCGGTGTGCCTCTTCGTCGGTCACGGCGTCGGCCAGGGCGTGCGGGTCGCTGGTGTCCTGGTAGTCGGTGTCTGGCACGGCGTTGGTCTCGGCCAGCTGCCCGATCCTGGTGTCCTCGGGGTCGTCCTCGACGTTGTCGCTGGACGACAGCTGCCAGGCCCGGTGGGCCAGGGCCAGGCAGTATGCCGTCACCGCCAGCGTGATGACGATCGCCGTCAGGACCATCGCCTGCGGGAGCGGGTCGGAGATGCCGCCGGCGCCGATGGTGACCGAGGCCGCGGACTCCTTGGAGACGATCGGGGCCCGACCGGGTGCTCCCGACGCCACGAGGAAGACGACGTTGACGCCGTTGCTCATGAGCAGCACGCCGAGCAGCGCCCGGACCAGGCTGCGGGCCATCAGCAGCACGACGCCGGAGCCGAAGAGCACGCCCGCGAGCAGGGCGAGGGTGAGGTTGACGGTCATGGCGACGCCTCCTCGTGGGTCGCGACGGTGTGGTCGTCGGGGTCGGAGGCCTCGGCGATCTGCCGGTCCAGCGCGGACCCGAGGGCCCGGAGGATGTCCAGCATCAGCCCGATGACCACGAGGTAGACGCCGAGGTCGAAGAAGACCGAAGACACCAGGTGCAGGTGCCCGATCAGCGGCAGGTCGAGGTCGGCGTCCCAGCTCTGCAGCACCGAGCCCCCGACCAGCATCGAGACGAACCCGAAGCCGGCGGACAGGAAGAGCCCGGTGCCGAGCAGGGCGCCCGGCATGAGCGGAAGGGCCAGCCGCAGCTCCACGCGGCCGCCGGCGAGGTAGCGGACGGTCAGCGCCAGCCCGGCCACCAACCCGGCCGCGAAGCCGCCCCCGGGGTTGTTGTGCCCGGCGAAGAGCAGGAACACCGACCACACCATGATCACGGGGAAGAGCAGCCGGGTGACGACGGCGAAGATCAGCGACGGCTCCCCCGGGCGGTCCTTGACGGGGGTCGCCAGCCAGCCGGGGGGCCGCGGCGGCTCGTCCGGGTGCGGGCGCCCGGCCTGATGCAGGCTGCGGCGGGCCTCGCTGAGCCGTCGTCGGGTCGCGGTCACGCGGGCCTGGCTGATGTAGATGAGGCTGGCGACGCCGGTGGCGGCCACCACCACGACGGAGATCTCCCCCATCGTGTCCCACGCCCGGATGTCCACCAGGGCGACGTTGACGGTGTTCTCGCCGCCGCCGAAGGTCGTCGCCTCGACGGGCCACCCGACCGACCCGGCCGGCGCCGTGCGAGCGCCGGCGGCGGCGAGCGCGGCACCGCACACCAGCACCCCGGAGACGACGCCGAGGGCGATCCGCAGGCTGCGGTTGCCGCGGGAGGGGTCGTCGTTGAACTTCCCGCTGAGCCGCCGCAGCACGAGCACGAAGACGACGATGGAGACGGTCTCGACCAGGACCTGCGTGAGCGCGAGGTCCGGGGCGCCGTGCAGGAGGAAGAGGACGGCCACGCCGTAGCCGGTGGCCCCCACGAGGAAGACGCCGCGCAGCCGGCGCCGGGATCGCACCGCGGCGACGGCCGCGACCGTGATCACGAGCGCCACCCCGGCCTGGGCGGGCGTGTCCCACCAGCGCAGCGCCGGCCGCTGCTGGACGCCGAGGAGCCCGGACACGGTCAGCCCGGCGAAGACCACGAGGATCAGCCCGAGCGTCAGGGGCAGCGAACCGCGCTGCAGACCACCGGTGACCTCGATCGACCCGCGGTCCAGGGCGCGCATGACGACGCGGTAGGCCGACACCGCGGCGGGAGGGTGCGGCAGCGCCCGCTGCACCCGCTCGACGGACGTCCGCACGGCCACCAGGGCCAGTCCCGCGAGCACGGTGAGGACGGTCAGCCACAGGGCTGGTGTGAGACCGTGCCACAGCCCCAGGTGGATCGGGTGGTCCCCCTCGGGCCACGCGGCGGCGTAGCCCTCGAGGAGGTGCTGCGCCTGGCCCAGGAAGGGGCTCGCGATCACGCTCAGGGCCCCGAGCACAGCCGGTATGGCGACCACGGGCGCGGGCAGCGCGTGGTAGTCGGTGGGGCGCTGCCCCGGCACGTCGCTCCAGGCCCCCAGGACGAACCGTGCGCTGTAGGCCAGGGTGAGGATCGAGCCCGTCACGAGGACGGCGAGCACCGGGCGGCTCCACGGCTGGGTGCCGTGCCAGAAGGTCTCGTAGACCGCCTCCTTGCCGACGAAGCCCAGGGTGGGAGGCAGGCCGGCCATCGAGACGGCGCACGCGGTGGAGGCGAGCCACACGGCCGGCATCCGGTGCCGCAGGCCGCTCAGCCGCCGGATGTCGCGGGTCCCGGTCGCGTGGTCGATCGCGCCGACGGACAGGAACAGCCCTGCCTTGAAGACGGCGTGGGCGACGAGCATGGCGAGGCCGGCATACGCCGCCTCGGCGGAGCCGGTGCCGACCAGGACGATCAGGAAGCCCAGCTGGGAGACGGTGCCGTAGGCCAGGAGCAGCTTGAGGTCCACCTGCCGCAGCGCCCGGTAGCCACCGATCAGCATCGTGAGGCAGCCCAGCGTCAGCACGACGGGGTGCCAGCTGGGCGACGTGGCGAAGCCGGGGGCGAGCCGCGCCACGAGGTAGACGCCCGCCTTGACCATGGCGGCGGCGTGCAGGTAGGCGCTGACCGGGGTGGGCGCCGCCATGGCGCCGGGGAGCCAGAAGTGGAAGGGCACCAGCGCCGACTTGCTGACGGCGCCGACGAGGAGCAGCACCACGGCGACGGGGATCGTGCCCCCTGAGGGGGGTGCCGCGAGGATCGCCGAGAGCGAGTAGGTGCCGGCGGCCTGGCCCACCATGACGATGCCCACGAGCATCGCGAGCCCACCGGCGGTCGTGACGACGAGCGCCTGCGTCGCGGCGTTGCGGCTGTCCTCGAGCTGCGACTGGTGGCCGACGAGCAGGTAGGACAGGACCGTCGTCAGCTCCCAGAAGAGGTAGAGGAGCAGCAGGTCGTCGCTGAGGACCAGCCCCGTCATGGCCCCCGCGAAGGCGGTGAGGTGGGCCGCGAACCGGTCCAGCCCCGGCTCGTCGTCCTCGAAGTAGCCGGCGCAGTAGATGAGCACCATCGCGCCCACGATCCCGACGACCAGGCACATCAGCCAGGCCAGGGAGTCCATCCGCAGCGTGATGCTGAGGTGCAGCGACGGGACCCAGTCGAGGCGCTCGACGGGTCCGGTGCCGCCGCGGGCGTCGGCGGTGCGCGCCAGCGCGTAGCCCGCGGTGGCGACCGAGGGCAGGGCGAGCGCCCAGAAGGCCCGCCGTCCCCACCACCGCACCAGCAGGGGGGCACCGACGGCTGCGAGCAGGTGCAGGCAGACCAGGACGAGCATCGAGCTCCTTGGGAGGCGGGGGTTGGGCCAGTCTAGGAGGAGGCCCTGGGCCCAGGCTGGTTGCGCGACGGCGCCGTCAGCGGGTCAGTGCTCGGCGTCCTGCCAGGACCGCCCCAGGCCCACGTGGACGTCGAGCGGGACGTCCAGCGGCACCGCAGCGCCCATCTCGGCCCGGACCAGCTGCTCCACGGCCTCCCGCTCCCCCGGCGCGATCTCGAGCAGCAGCTCGTCGTGCACCTGCAGCAGCATGCGGGAGCGCAGGTCGGCTTCCCGCAGCGCCCGGTCCACGCCGAGCATGGCCAGCTTGATGATGTCGGCGGCGGAGCCCTGGATGGGGGCGTTGAGCGCCATCCGCTCCGCCATGTCGCGGCGGTTGCGGTTGTCGCTTGTCAGGTCCGGGAGGTAGCGACGGCGCCCGAGGATGGTGGCGGTGTATCCGGTGGCCCGGGCCTGGGCCACCACCTCCCGCAGGTAGTCGCGCACCCCGCCGAACCGCTCGAAGTAGCCGTCCATCAGGCCCTGGGCCTCGGAGGTGGAGATGCGCAGCTGCTTGGACAGCCCGAAGGCCGAGAGGCCGTAGGCGAGGCCGTAGCTCATCGCCTTGACCTTGGACCGCATCGCGGCCGTCACGTCCTGGGGCTCTACCCCGAAGACCCGGGACCCCACGAACCGGTGCAGGTCCTCGCCGCTGCGGAAGGCCTCGATGAGCCCGGCGTCACCGGACAGGTGGGCCATGATGCGCATCTCGATCTGGCTGTAGTCGGCCGACATGAGCGACGCGAAGTCCACCGGCTGGTCGTGGTGCCGGCCGTGACCCACGACGAAGACCGAGCGGATGCGCCGGCCCTCCTCGGTGCGGATCGGGACGTTCTGGAGGTTGGGCTCGGTGGAGCTGAGGCGGCCGGTCGCCGCCACCGTCTGCAGGTAGGTGGTGTGGATCCGGCCGTCCTCGGCCACCGACTTGCGCAGGCCCTCGATGGTGGAGCGGAGCTTGGCGGCGTCGCGGTGGCGCAGCAGCGCCTCCAGGAAGGGGTGCGGCTCCTTGGCCTGCAGGTCCGCGAGCGCCTCCGCGTCGGTCGTGTAGCCGGTCTTGGTGCGCTTGGTGCGCGGCAGCCCGAGGGTCTCGAAGAGCACGGTCTGCAGCTGCTTGGGCGACCCCAGGTTGATGGTGTCGTCGCCGATCGCGTCGTGGGCGTCCTGCTGCGCCTGCTGCACCTGGTCGGCGAAGTGCCCCTCCAGCGCGGCCAGCGACTCCTCGTCCACGCCGATGCCGACGCGCTCCATCTGGGCCAGGACCGTCAGCAGCGGCAGCTCGACGTCGCGCAGCAGCTCCCGCTGGCCGGTGTCGGCCAGCTGCGTCTCGAGCACGCCGGCCAGGTCGAGCACGGCGCGGGCCCGCACCATCGCCTCCCGGGCCTCGGTGTCCTGGTCCGCGGAGAAGTCGAGCATCCCCTGCGGCTCCGAGCCGCCCTCGACCCGCAGCTCGCGGTGCAGGTGGCGCAGCGCCAGGTCGGCGAGGTCGTAGGAGCGCTGGTCAGGACGCACCAGGTAGGCCGCGAGCGCGGTGTCCAGGTCGACGCCCGCCACGTCGGTGAACCCGCGGGCCCACAGCGCCTGCAGCTGACCCTTGGCGTCGTGCAGCGCCTTGGGGACGTCGGCGTCGGCCAGCCAGCGGCCGATCGCCTGCTCGGCGTCGGGGTCCAGCGAGGTCATGTCGACGTAGGCGCCGCGGCCGTCGCCCGCCGCGATCGCGAGCCCCTCGACGTCGCCGGTCCCGCGGGCCCAGCGCCCCACGACGGTCAGCCCCGCCCGACCGGAGCGGCCGTGCTCCGCCAGCCAGGCCGCGACCTCCCCCGCCTCGAGGACGTCCCCCTCCACCTCGAAGCCCGCCTCGGCCTCGGGGGTGGTCGCCTCGACCGTGGCGAAGAGGCGGTCCCGCAGCACCCGGAACTCCAGGCCGTCGAAGACCCGGTGCACCTCGTCGCGGTCCCAGTTGGTGCGGGCCAGGTCGGCCACCGTGAGGGGGAGCTCGACGTCGCGCACCAGCTGGTTGAGGCGACGGTTGCGCAGCACCTGGTCGAGGTGGGCGCGCAGCGACTCCCCTGCCTTGCCCTTGATCTCGTCGACGTGGGCCACGATGCCCGCGAGGTCGCCATACTGCGTGATCCACTTGGCGGCCGTCTTGGGACCCACCCCGGGGACCCCGGGGAGGTTGTCGGAGGTCTCGCCCACCAGCGCGGCCAGGTCGCTGTAGCGGTCGGGGGGCACGAGGTACTTCGTGGTCACCGCCTCGGGGTCCATCCGCCACACCTCGGACACCCCGCGCACCGGGTAGAGGAGGGTGGTGCGCTGGTCCACGAGCTGGAAGGCGTCCCGGTCCCCGGAGCAGATGATCACCTCGTCCAACCCCTCGGCGGTCGCCTGCGTCGTCAGCGTCGCGATGATGTCGTCCGCCTCGTAGCCCTCGACCGACACGTGCCGGATCCGCAGCGCGTCCAGCACCTCCTGGACCAGCGACACCTGCCCCTTGAACTCGTCCGGCGTCGTCGCCCGACCCGCCTTGTAGTCGGAGTACTCCTGGGTGCGGAAGGTCTGCCGCGACAGGTCGAAGGCCACCGCGACGTGGGTGGGGTCCTCGTCCCGCAGCAGGTTGATCAGCATCGACGTGAAGCCGTAGACCGCGTTGGTGGTCTGGCCGGTGGTGGTCGAGAAGTTCTCCGCCGGGAGCGCGAAGAAGGCGCGGTAGGCCAGCGAGTGTCCGTCGAGGAGGAGAAGTCGGGTCACGCATGGCAGCCTAGGCGCTATGACCGACACACCGGCAACGACGACCGCCCCGGACGAGCCCCTCACCGTCGAGCAGCTGCGCGACCTGGGGCGCGGCACGTTGATCGAGCGGATGGAGATCCAGCTCACCGAGGCGTCGGCGCAGCGGTGCAGCGGCACCATGAGCGTGGAGGGCAACACCCAGCCGTACGGCCTGCTGCACGGCGGGGCCTCGGTGGTGCTGGCGGAGACGCTCGGCAGCGTCGCGGCGATGCTCGCCGCCGGGCCGGGACGCTACGCGGTCGGGGTGGACATCAACGCGACCCACCACCGGGCGGTGCGCGAGGGCGTCGTCACCGGGGTCGCCTCCGCGGTGCACGTCGGCCGCTCGACCGCGTGCTACGACGTCGTGATCAGCGACGAGCGCGGGCGCCGGGTGTGCACCTCGCGGATCACCTGCGCGCTGCGCGACGAGGTCTGAGCCTCACGAGGTCCGAGCCTCGGGAGGTCGGTCTCAGGAGACCCGCGCGGTCGGGTCCAGGACCGGCAGCGGCTGGGTCAGGCCGGTGCGGGCGCGCAGCGAGCGGCGCCGCGCCAGCACCCGGTCGAAGGGGCGCACGTCCTCCCCCGCCAGCCGGCGCCGCAGCGCTGCAGGGGTGGTGATCCGCCGCGTCACGGTGGACACGAAGCCCATCCGCGCGAAGAACCGGTTGAGGTCGCGGCCCTGGCTCGGCACGTTGGTGGCCACGTGGGTGGCGCCGGTCTGCTCCGCCAGCAGGGTCGCCTTGGCGAGCAGCTGGTGCCCCACGCCGCGGCCGCGGGCCGCCGGGGAGACGTAGAGCACCTCCAGGGTCACGCAGCCGGCGTCGGTCAGGGCGCTGAGGGGGCTGGCGGTGGCGATGGTGAAGCCGACGAGCTCGTCGTCCTGGGCGGCCACCAGCGTGTAGACGCCGGACCTCGCGAGGACCTGCTCGAGCCGGTCCTGGGTGAGCGGCCGACCGGCCGTCTCCCCCACCAGCGCACCGTCGGCCACGGCCTGGGACCAGAGGGCGAACAACGCGTCACCGTCACCGACTTCGAGGGAGCGGACGACGGTCAGGGACCGACTCATGAGAAACCTCCAGGGACACAACATCGCTTGCCAGTGGCGCATGCCTCCCCCGAAGCACTCTCCAGGGAGAAATATGGCACGTCCGGCAAACCTTGGGTAGGCCGGGTCGGCCCTCGATCGTGATCAGTTCGTGATCTGTCCACCAACGGTGGTCACCTGGTCACGGATGGCGTATGACGCCCTACGCTGCGGCCATGAACGCTGCCTTCCCCGGCCTGGGTACCGTCATCAACGTCGTGACGGTCCTCGTCGGCGCCTCCCTCGGGATGCTCGTCGGGCACCGCCTGTCCGAGCGCACCCGCTCGATCGTCACGGACTGCCTCGGCCTGACCACGCTGCTCATGGCCCTGCTGTCGGCGTGGGAGGTCACCGACCCAGGGCTGAGGGCGGCCGTCGGCACCGGCGCCCCCATGCTCATCGTCCTCGGGTCGCTGCTCGTCGGCGCGATCGTCGGCTCCGCGCTGCGCATCGAGGAGCGACTGGAGGGCCTCGCCGGCGTGATCCAGCAGCGGCTGCACCGGGGCCGGTCCGGCGGGGAGGACGCGCACGCCGAGCGGGAGCGGTTCATCGAGGGCTGGCTGACGGCGTCGCTGCTCTTCTGCGTCGGGCCGCTGACGATCCTCGGGTCGCTGAGCGACGGCCTGGGCCGCGGCATCGACCAGCTCGCGCTGAAGTCGGTGCTGGACGGCTTCGCCGCCCTGGCCTTCGCGTCGACCTTCGGGGTGGGGGTGCTGCTCTCGGCCGCGTCCGTGGCCGTCGTGCAGGGCCTGCTCACGATCGTGGGCGTGCTGCTCGGGTCGGTGCTGCCCGCGGCGCACATCTCCGCGCTGACCGCCACCGGTGGCCTGCTCCTGGTCGCGATCGCGTTGCGGCTGCTGCGGATCCGGGAGATCCCCGTGGGCGACCTGCTGCCCGCGCTGGTCGTCGCGCCGCTGCTGACGCAGGTGGTGATCGCGCTGCGCTGACCGGGCCGCCCGCCTCAGGGCTCGGGGCTACTTCTTGTCCTTGCCCTCACCCATGCCCGTGATGACGGCCTCGGCGACCTGGCGCATGCCCATGCGGCGGTCCATGGCGGTCTTCTGGATCCAGCGGAAGGCGTCGGCCTCGGAGAGCTTGAGCTTGCTCATCAGCACGCCCTTGGCCCGGTCCACGGCCTTGCGGGTCTCCAGCCGGTCGGACAGGTCCGCGATCTCGGACTCGAGGGCTTGGTACTCCGCCCAGCGGGACACCGCGATGTCGATGGCCGGGGCGAGGTCGGCCGCGGTGAACGGCTTGACGATGTAGGCCATGACGCCCGCGTCCCGCGCCCGCTCCACCAGCTCGGTCTGGCTGAACGCCGTCAGCATGACCACCGGGCAGATCTTGGCGTTGCCGATCTGCTCCGCCGCCGAGATCCCGTCGAGGACGGGCATCTTGACGTCCATGATGACGACGTCCGGCTTGTGCTCCTGGGCCAGCTCCACGGCCTGCTCGCCGTTGCTCGCCTGCCCGACGATCTCGTGGCCCGCGTCGCGGAGCATCTCCACGAGGTCCAGTCGGATGAGGGCCTCGTCCTCGGCGACGAGGATGCGGCGGCCGGTGTTCACGGGGTGCTCAGTCACCCCGCCACCCTATGCCCCCCGGGGCCGCGGACGCGAGATGTGGTCAGGCCACGCCGTCCGGGCCGCCTCGCGAGGAGCCGGCGAGCGCGGACGGAGGCGCGAGATCCGTGTGCCGAGGGCGGGATTCGAACCCGCACGCCCTTGCGGACGGAGCATTTTGAGTGCTCTGTGTCTGCCATTCCACCACCCCGGCGGGTGCCCGCCCATGCTACTGGCCGCACGGGCAGGGCCGGACCGCTCAGGCGGTCGCGGCGGTGCGCCCCATCCGCTCGTTGAGCGAGTCGCCCATGCGGTGCACCCGCACCGAGTTGGTCGTGCCGACGACGCCCGGCGGCGTCCCGGCCACGATGACGACGTAGTCGCCCTCCTCGACCCGGCCGGCGGCGAGCAGCGCGAGGTCCACCTGCATCACCATCTCGTCGGTGTGCGACGCGTCGGGGACCAGGAAGGTCTCCACGCCCCAGGACAGCGACAGCCGCGACCGGGTCGCCTGCTCGGGGCTGAAGGCGAGGACCGGGATGTTGCAGCGCAGCCGGGACAGCAGCCGCGCGGACTTGCCGGACTGGGTGAAGGTCACGAGGTACTTCACGTCGAGGTGGCGCGCGATGTCGACCGCGGCCTGGGTGACGGCGTCCCCGACGTGCCAGCGCGGCTCGGGCGTGGGCAGCACGCGGGAGAGGCCGTGCTCCTCGGTGGACTCGATGATGCGGGCCATGGCCTGCACCGTCTCGATCGGCCACTTGCCGACCGAGGTCTCGCCGGACAGCATGATCGCGTCGGCGCCGTCGAGCACCGCGTTGGCGCAGTCGGAGGCCTCCGCCCGGGTGGGCCGGGAGTTCTCGATCATCGACTCCAGCACCTGGGTGGCGACGATGACGGGGCGGGCGTACTTGCGGCACAGCTCGATCGCGCGCTTCTGGACGATCGGCACGTCCTCGAAGGGCAGCTCGACGCCCAGGTCCCCGCGGGCGACCATGACGGCGTCGAAGCGCTGGACGATCTCCTCGAGGTTGTCGATGGCCTGCGGCTTCTCGATCTTGGCGATGACCGGAACCCGGCGACCGACCTCGTCCATGATGCGGTGGACGTCGTCGACGTCGGCGGCGCTGCGCACGAAGGACAGCGCCACCATGTCGCAGCCGAGGCGCAGCGCGAAGCGCAGGTCGGCCTCGTCCTTGTCCGACAGCGCGGGCACGCTGACGGCCACGCCCGGGAGGTTGATGCCCTTGTTGTTGGAGACGAAGCCGCCCTCGACGACCTCGGTGACCACGTCGGTGGCCGTCACCTCGACGGCGCGCAGGCTGACCTTGCCGTCGTCGATCAGCAGCCGGTCGCCGGGCTTCACGTCACCCGGCAGGCCCTTGTAGGTGGTGCCGACGCGCTGCTGGTCGCCCTGGACGTCGTCGGTCGTGATCGTGAACCGGTCCCCCTTGGTGAGCAGGATCGGCCCGCTCGCGAACCGGCCGGTCCGGATCTTGGGCCCCTGCAGGTCGACGAGGACACCGACCGCGTGGCCCACCTCGTCCGAGGCGCTGCGGACGTTGGCGTAGACCTGCTGGTGGTCCTCGTGCGATCCGTGGGAGAAGTTGAGGCGTGCCACATCCATGCCGGCCGCGACCAGCTTGCGCATCTGCTCGATGGAGGAGGTGGCCGGCCCGATGGTGCAGACGATCTTGGCTCGGCGCATGGCTCCCATCCTAGTGGCAGTGGCGTGCGTCACCCTGCCAGGCGGGCCCGCGACCTCGGGTGGTCAGGGCGCACCGGCGGGCACCGGCACGAGCCGCAGCAGGCCGTATGCCGCAGCGCCCACCACGCGGCGGGGCTGCGGCATACGGCCTGCTGGGGTCTGGAGGGGTGGGCTCAGACGGTGAGGGGCCGGTCGGTGGGGGCGATCGGCCGGGGCAGCCGCGACTGCCCGGTCAGGTAGGCGTCGACGCCCTGGGCGGCGCTGCGGCCCTCGGCGATCGCCCACACGATGAGCGACTGCCCACGACCGGCGTCACCGGCGACGAAGACACCGGGGACGGAGGTCATGAAGCTCTCGTCGCGGCGGACGTTGGACCGCTCGTCCAGCGCCACCCCGAGCTGGTCGAGGAGCCCTTCGCGCTGCGGCCCGAGGAATCCCATGGCGAGCAGCACGAGCTGGGCCGGGATGACCCGCTCGCTGCCCTCGACCTCCTCGAACCGGCCGTCGCGCAGCTCCACCTCGGTGAGCCGCAGCCCCGAGACGTTGCCGTCGTCGTCGCCGAGGAACTCCTTGGTGTTGACCGCGTAGACCCGGTCGCCACCCTCCTCGTGCGCGCTCGCGACGCGGAAGAGCATCGGGTAGGTCGGCCAGGGCTGGTGCGCCGGGCGGTGCTCGCCCGGTCGGGCCATGATCTCCAGGCTCGTGACGGAGCGGGCGCCCTGGCGGATCGACGTCCCGATGCAGTCCGCGCCGGTGTCGCCGCCACCGATGACGACCACGTCCTTGCCCTTGGCGGTCACCTGGCCCGGCACGGACTCGCCGAGCGCCGCGCGGTTGGCGGGCGGCAGGAAGTCCATCGCCTGCAGGATCCCGCCGAGCTCACGACCCGGCGCCGGCAGGTCGCGCGGCACCGTGGACCCGATGGCGAGGACGACCGCGTCGTAGCGCTCCCGCAGCTGCTGGCCCGTGAGGTCCTCCCCCACGCGGACGCCGGTGCGGAAGACGGTCCCCTCCTGCGTCATCTGGTTGAGCCGCCGGTCCAGCACGGCCTTCTCCATCTTGAACTCCGGGATGCCGTACCGCAGCAGGCCGCCGGCCTTGTCGGCGCGCTCGTAGACCGCCACCGTGTGACCGGCGCGGGTCAGCTGCTGGGCCGCCGCCAGGCCCGCGGGCCCGGAGCCGACGACCGCGACCCGCTTGCCGGAGAGGCGCTCGGGCTGCACCGGGTCGACCCGCTGCGCCTCGAAGGCGCGCTCCACCGTGGTCACCTCGATCTGCTTGATGGTCACCGGGTCCTGGTTGATGCCGAGGACGCAGGCCGTCTCGCAGGGCGCCGGGCACAGCCGCCCGGTGAACTCCGGGAAGTTGTTGGTGGCGTGCAGCCGGTCGATGGCGTCGCGCCAGTCGCCACGCCAGGCCAGGGTGTTCCACTCGGGGATGAGGTTGCCGAGGGGGCACCCGCTGTGGCAGAAGGGGATCCCGCAGTCCATGCACCGGCTCGCCTGGCGGCGCAGCTCGTCGACGGGCTGGTTCTCGTAGACCTCCTTCCAGTCCTGGATCCGGACCGGGACGGGCCGCCGCTGGGGCAGCTCCCGCTCACGGTGCTTCAGAAATCCACGAGGGTCAGCCACGAGAAGCCTCCATGATGCGCTCCCAGACCTCGGTGCCGTCGAGGTCCAGTCCTTCGGTCTCGGCCTGCGCGCGGACGTCCAGCACCCGCTGGTAGGCCCGCGGCAGGACCAGGGTCAGTCGGGCCCAGGCGGCGTCGAGGTCGTCCAGGAGACCCTGGGCGACCGCCGAGCCGGTCCACCGCACGTGGTCGCGCAGCAGCCCCTCCACGACGGGCCGGTCCACGTCCCGCAGCGGCAGGACGTCGACGAGCTCGGTGTTGATGCGGTCGGTGCGGGCGTCCAGCAGGTAGGCGATGCCGCCCGACATGCCGGCCGCGAAGTTGCGCCCCACCTCCCCGAGGATCATCGCCGTGCCGCCGGTCATGTACTCGCAGCCGTGGTCCCCGACGCCCTCCACCACGGCGGTGATGCCGGAGTTACGGACGCAGAACCGCTCGCCGGCGGTGCCCCGCAGGAACACCTCGCCGGTGGTGCCGCCGTAGCCGATCACGTTGCCCGCCACGACGTTGTCCTCGGCCACGAGCGCCGAGTGCTCCCCCGGGCGGACCACGACGCGGCCGCCCGAGAGGCCCTTGGCCACGTAGTCGTTGGCGTCGCCATACAGCTGGAGCGTCACCCCGGCCGGCAGGAAGGCGCCGAACGACTGCCCCGCCGAGCCGTGCAGCCGCACCGTGATGGTCCCGTCGGGCAGGCCGTGCGGGTGGGCGCTGGTCACGGCGTTGCCGAGCATCGTGCCGACCGTGCGGTTGACGTTGCGGACCGTCGTCTCGATGACGACCTTCTCGCCGTCCTCGAGCGCCGGCCGCGCCTGGGCGACGAGCTCGTTGTCCAGCGCGTGCTGCAGCCCGTGGTCCTGCGCGGACGTGCAGTGGCGGGCGCTGCCGTCCTCGGGCACCGCCTCGGCGAGGATCGGCGACAGGTCCAGGCCGCTGGCCTTCCAGTGCGCCACCGCCTTGCGGGTGTTGATCACCGAGGATTGGCCGATGGCCTCCTCCAGGGTGCGGAAGCCCAGCTCGGCGAGCAGCTCGCGGACCTCCTGCGCGATGTACTCGAAGAAGGTCTCGACGAACTCCGGCTTGCCGTTGAACCGGGCCCGCAGCTCGGGGTTCTGGGTCGCGACGCCCACCGGGCAGGTGTCCAGGTGGCAGACCCGCATCATGATGCAGCCGGAGACGACCAGCGGCGCGGTGGCGAAGCCGAACTCCTCCGCCCCGAGCAGCGCCGCCACGACGACGTCCCGGCCGGTCTTGAGCTGGCCGTCGGTCTGCACGACGATGCGGTCCCGCAGGCCGTTGAGGACCAGCGTCTGCTGGGTCTCGGCGAGCCCGAGCTCCCAGGGGGCGCCGGCGTGCTTGAGGCTGGTGAGCGGCGAGGCGCCCGTGCCGCCGTCGTGGCCCGAGACGAGGACCACGTCGGCGTGCGCCTTGGAGACGCCGGCCGCGACCGTGCCGACCCCGATCTCGGAGACCAGCTTGACGTGGATCCGGGCCCGCGGGTTGGCGTTCTTGAGGTCGTGGATCAGCTGCGCCAGGTCCTCGATCGAGTAGATGTCGTGGTGCGGCGGCGGGGAGATCAGGCCGACGCCCGGGGTCGAGTGCCGAGTCTTGGCCACCCACGGGTAGACCTTGTGGCCCGGCAGCTGGCCACCCTCGCCGGGCTTGGCGCCCTGCGCCATCTTGATCTGGATGTCGTCGGACTCGGTCAGGTAGAGGCTGGTGACGCCGAAGCGGCCCGACGCGACCTGCTTGATCGAGCTGCGCCGCTCGGGGTCCATGAGCCGGTCGACGTCCTCGCCGCCCTCACCGGTGTTGGAGCGGGCCCCCAGGTGGTTCATGGCGATGGCGAGGGTCTCGTGCGCCTCCTTGGAGATGGAGCCGTAGCTCATCGCCCCGGTGCTGAAGCGCCTGACGATCTCGCTGACCGGCTCGACCTCCTCGACGGGGATCGACGGGCGGTCCGAGGCCAGCTCGAAGAGCCCGCGCAGCGTCATCAGCCGCTGGGCCTGGTCGTCCACGCGCTGGGTGTACTGCTTGAAGATGTCGTAGCGGCGCTGGCGGGTGGAGTGCTGCAGCCGGAAGACCGTCTCGGGGTCGAAGAGGTGCGGCTCGCCCTCGCGGCGCCACTGGTACTCCCCACCGACGGGCAGGGTGCGGTGCGGCTGGCGCACGCCGTCGACGGGGTAGGCGGTGGTGTGCCGGGCGGCGACCTCCTGGGCGAGCACGTCTAGGCCGATGCCGCCGAGCTGGCTCACCGTGCCGGTGAAGTAGGTGTCCACCAGCTCCTGGGACAGGCCGATCGCCTCGAAGACCTGCGCCCCGCGGTAGGACGCCACGGTGGAGATGCCCATCTTGGACATCACCTTGAGCACGCCCTTGCCGAGCGCCTTGATGAGGTTCTTGACGGCCTGCTCGGGGGTGACGCCCGCGATGATGCCCTGGCGCACCAGGACCTCCACGGACTCCATCGCGAGGTAGGGGTTGATCGCGGCGGCGCCGTAACCGATGAGCAGGGCCACGTGGTGGACCTCGCGCACGTCCCCGGCCTCGACGACCAGGCCGACCTCGGTGCGCTGCTTCTGCCGGATCAGGTGGTGGTGCACCGCGGAGGTGAGCAGCAGCGACGGGATGGGGGCCAGCTCGCGGTCGGAGTCACGGTCGGACAGCACCACGAACCTCGCCCCACCACGGATCGCGGTCGAGACCTCCTCGAAGATCTCCTCGAGCCGGCGGCGCAGACCCTCGCCGCCCTCGTCGACCCGGTAGGTGCCGCGCACCACGTGGGTGGCGTAGCCCGGCAGGTCGCCGTCGGCGTTGATCTGCATGATCTTGGCCAGCTCGTCGTTGTCGATCACCGGGAAGGACAGCTCGACCTGGCGCGCCTGGCTGGGGCTCGGGACCAGCGCGTTGCCCTCGGGGCCGACGGCGGTGCTGAGGGAGGTGACGAGCTCCTCGCGGATCGCGTCCAGCGGCGGGTTGGTGACCTGTGCGAAGAGCTGGGTGAAGTAGTCGAAGAGCATCCGCGGCCGGCTCGACAGCACCGCGATGGGGGTGTCGGTGCCCATCGACCCGAGCGCCTCCGCCCCGCTGACCGCCATGGGGGTGAGCAGGATCCGCAGCTCCTCGAGGGTGTAGCCGAAGGTCTGCTGGCGGCGGGTGACCGACGCCGCGGTGTGCACGATGTGCTCGCGCTCGGGCAGGTCGGCGAGCTTGATGACGCCCGCGTCGAGCCACTCCTGGTAGGGCTGCGCGGCGGCCAGCTCGGCCTTGATCTCCTCGTCCTCGACGATGCGACCGGCCTCGGTGTCGACGAGGAACATCCGGCCCGGCTGCAGCCGGCCGCGGCGCACGACGTGCTCCTCCGCCAGCGGCAGCACCCCGGACTCCGACGCCAGCACGACCAGCCCGTCGTCGGTGACCCAGTAGCGCCCCGGGCGCAGACCGTTGCGGTCCAGCACGGCGCCGACCAGCGAACCGTCGGTGAAGGTGACGCACGCGGGGCCGTCCCACGGCTCCATGAACATCGAGTGGAACTCGTAGAAGGCCTTGCGCGCCGGGTCCATCTCGGCGTGGTTCTCCCACGCCTCGGGGATCATCATGAGCACGGCGTGCGGCAGCGACCTGCCCGCGAGGTGCAGCAGCTCGAGCACCTCGTCGAAGGACGCGGAGTCGGAGCCGTCCTCGGTGCAGATCGGGAAGAGCCGGCCGAGGTCCCCCGGGATGAGGTCGCTGCGCAGCATGGACTCGCGGGTGCGCATCCAGTTGCGGTTGCCCTTGACGGTGTTGATCTCGCCGTTGTGGGCGATGTAGCGGTAGGGGTGCGACTTGGGCCACGACGGGAACGTGTTGGTGGAGAACCGCGAGTGCACCAGCGCCAGCTCGGTGGCGAAGCGCTCGTCGGACAGGTCGGGGTAGAACTGCTCCAGCTGCGCGGTGGTCAGCATGCCCTTGTAGACGAGGGTGCGCGCCGACAGCGACGGGAAGTAGACGTGCGCCTCGTGCTCGGCGCGCTTGCGCAGGCAGAAGGCCAGGCGGTCCAGCTCGAGACCGGCGCGTCGACCGGTGATGTCGGCGACGAAGAGCTGCGCGAAGTGCGGCATGCAGTCGCGGGCCGTCTGCCCCACGCACCCCGGCTCGACCGGCACCTCGCGCCACCCGACGACCTTGAGGTTCTCCTCCGCGGCGATGCGCTCGACCGTGGCGACGGCCGCGGCGCGCTCCTCCTCGCCCATCGGCAGGTATGCCGTCCCGACCGCATAGCCGCCCCGCGGGGGCAGCGGGAAGTCGGTCACCGCGCGCAGGAAGTCGTCCGGGACCTGGGTGAGGATCCCCGCGCCGTCACCGACCAGCGGGTCGGCGCCGGTGGCGCCGCGGTGCTCGAGGTTGGTCAGGGCCAGCAGGGCCTGGTCCAGGATGTCGTGCCCGGCGCTGCCGCGCAGCGTGGCGACCATGGCGACACCGCAGGCGTCGTGCTCCTGGTCCGAGCGGTAGAGGCCCTGGTCGGCCGGCTGGGCGCCGAACCGGGCGAACGTCTGGGGAATCGCGGGAATCGCGGGAATCGCAGGAACCGCGGGAACCGCAGGGACCCCGGGGCGCTCAGGCATCTCCGACATCTCGTGTCACCGTCCTCGTACTCGGCCGGACGGCGGGATGCCGTCCGGTCATGGAGCATCGCTGCGGGGACGGCGATGGCCACGCAACGACACGGGGCAAGAGTGCCGCCCCACCCGCGACGGGAAGTTATTCGGTCCGAAGTATGAGATTACGTCCGGTCGTCCGTCGAGATGGTGGGAGGGGTCCGCCGAGCCAGGACGAACCATGCCAGACCGAACGCGAAGACGAGGATGCTGGTCCAGACGTTGAGCCGCAGCCCGAGGACGTGGTTGGCGGTGTCGATCCGCATCATCTCGATCCACAGCCGGCCGAGCGTGTAGCCCATGACGTAGAGCGCGAACACCTGGCCCCGGCGCAGCCTGAACCGGCGGTCGACCCACATCAGCAGGACCGCGACGCCGACGCACCACAGCGACTCGTAGAGGAAGGTGGGGTGGAACAGCCCGCGGACGACCGGCGCCCCGGCGCCGTCCCGCACCGCGGCCCCCGCCGACGGGTCCCACTGGTAGATCCGCAGCGCCCAGGGCAGGTCGGTCGGTCCGCCATACAGCTCGTTGTTGAACCAGTTGCCCCACCGGCCGAGGGCCTGCGCGAGGACCAGGCCCGGCGCCAGCGCGTCGGCGAAGTCGAGGTAGGGCACGCCGGCGCGGCGGCAGCCGATCCACGCCCCGAGGGCGCCCAGGGCGACGGCGCCCCAGATGCCGAGGCCGCCCTCCCAGATCTTGAAGGCGTCCATGGGACGCCCGCCGTCGCCGAAGTAGGCCTGCGGGGAGGAGATCACGTGGTAGAGCCGACCCCCGACGATCCCGAAGGGCACCGCCCACATGGCGACGTCGACGACGCTCTCCGGGCGCCCGCCCCGGGCGGCCAGGCGACGCTGCGTCAGCCAGACCGCGACGAGGATCCCCGCGAGGATGCACAGGGCGTAGGCCCGCAGCGGGAGCGGCCCGAGGTGCCAGACCCCCTGCGTGGGGCTCGGGATCTCGGCCGGGGCGAGAGCGATCACTTGCCGGTGGCGTCCGCGACGGCCTTCTCCAGGACGGTCGGGTCCTGGGCGAAGGTCTGGAAGGCGATCTCCTTGCCGTTGAGGAGGTACTGCGGCGTCCCGGTGTTGCCCTTCTGCTGGCCGACCTGCTCCATCTTGGTGGCGTAGCCCTTCATCTTCTGGTCCTGCACGCAGGTCCCGAAGCCCTGGAGCCGGTCACCGGACAGGCCGGCCTCCTTGGCGAAGGTGTCGGACAGCTGCTGGTCGGTGTAGCCCTTGCCCTCCTCGGGCTGGTGCTTGTAGACGACGTCGTGGTAGGCCTTGAAGGCTCCGGCCGCGTCGGCGCAGCCGGCAGCAGCGGCCGCCCGGAGCGAGGAGTCGGGGTTGGGCACCTTGCCGCCGAGGGCGTTCTGGATGTTGGCGTCCAGGAAGCTGCGCAGGTGGTACTCCAGGCGCACCTTGCCCTCGTCGGCGAGCTTGGTCAGGGTGGGGCCGACGGCGTCCTCGACGTGCTTGCAGATCGGGCACTGGAAGTCCTCGTAGATCACGAGGGTGGGGGCGCCGGGCTTGGCCTTGCCGGGGTTGGCGACGATGCCACCGCCGTCGCTGGTCGCGTTGGGCGGGTTGGTGGCGTTGGCGATCTGGTCGGCCACCGAGCTCTTGTGGCTCTGCTGGGACAGCACGGCGTAGAGCACGCCCGCGAGGACGAGCAGCGCGACGACGACCGCGGCGACGACGACCTTGCCCTTGTTGTTGCGGGGCGCGGCGGCCTGGGCCTTGGCGCGGCGTTCCTCGTAGCTGGTGCTCATCGGCGGTGCTCCTGGTGGTCGGGTCGGCTCGGGTCGTGACGGTCGTGGCGGTCGTGGTGGACCGGCTGCGCAGGGGCGCCGTGCAGCCACCGGTCCATGCTGACAGGGGTGGCTGGGCGGAGCGTGAGCCACACGCCGCAGGCCATCAGGGCGAGGTCGCGGACCACGTCCCAGAGGTAGTTGGTGTCGGCCGGGTCGACGGCTCCCCCGCCGCCGAAGCAGCCGCAGTCGATGGAGATCCCGCGGACCCAGACGCTGATGATGCCGGCGGTGAAGACCAGCATGAGCAGCGCGCCGAGGGCCCCGGCGAGGCGGGTGAAGAGGCCGAGGACGAGCAGCGCCCCGAGGGCGAGCTCCACGACGGGCAGGACGTAGCCGACCATGTTGGCGAGGTCGAAGGGCAGGATCTTGAAGGCGCGGACCGCCTCGGCCGAGGCCTCCAGGGCCCCGATCTTGAGACCGCCGGAGATCAGCAGCGTGATGCCGAGGACGAGCCGGGCGAGCAGCCCCACCCACGGTGACCAGCGGTTCATCGGTGTCCCTCCCGCACGCCGGCGGCAAGCTCTCGCACGACCCCCTGCAGGGCCGGTATGCCGTCCCCCAGCGCGCGGACGAGGGCCGACCCCACGATGACCCCGTCGGCGTATGCCGCGACCTGGGCCGCCTGCTCCCGGGTCGAGACCCCGAGCCCCACGCACAGCGGGGTGTCGGTGACGGCGCGGGCGCGGGCGATCAGCGCGGCCGCCTCGGGGCCGACCGCGGCGCGGGCGCCGGTGACCCCCATCAGCGCGGTGACGTAGACGAAGCCGCGGCAGGCGGCCGCGGTGCGCGCCAGCCGCTCGGTGGTGGACGAGGGTGCCACCAGGAAGATCGGGTCGAGGTCGTGGCGATCGGCCGCGGCGAGCCAGTCGCCGGCCTCGTCGGGGATCAGGTCGGGGGTGATCAGCCCGGACCCGCCCGCCGCGGCCAGCTCCCCGGCGAAGCGGTCCACGCCGTAGCGCAGCACCGGGTTGTAGTAGGTCATGCAGACCGCGGCGCCGCCGGCGTCGGTGATCGCCCGCACGGCGCGGAAGGCGTCGGCGAGGCGCACCCCGCCGGAGAGGGCCTGCACCGCGGCGTCCTGGATGACCGGGCCGTCCATCACGGGGTCGCTGTAGGGGATGCCGACCTCGACGACGTCGACGCCGGCCTCGACCATCGCGACCATGGCCGCGATCGAGCGGTCGGCGTCGGGGTAGCCGACGGGCAGGTAGCCGACCAGCGCGGCCCGGTGCTCGTCGCGGCACCGCTTGAGCACGTCGCTGACGCGGGAGATGCCGCTCACTGTCCCTGCCCCTCGTTGTCCTGCACCGGCTCGGCGGCCTTGATCTGCTCGGCCCGGGCGAAGTCCTCGCCGTCCATCAGGCCGAACCACCGGGCCGCCGTGTCCACGTCCTTGTCGCCGCGGCCGGACAGGCTCACCAGGATCAGCGCGTCGGGCCCGAGCTCGCGGCCGAGCCTCATGGCGCCGGCGAGCGCGTGGCTGGACTCGATGGCGGGCAGGATCCCCTCGGTGCGGGTGAGGAGCTGGAAGGCCTCCATCGCCTCGTCGTCGGTGACGGGGTGGTACTCCGCCCGGCCGGAGGCGTGCAGCGCCGCGTGCTCGGGTCCGACGCTGGGGTAGTCCAGCCCGGCCGAGACCGAGTGGGACTCGATGGTCTGGCCCTCGTCGTCCTGCAGCAGGTAGGTGAAGGCGCCGTGCAGCACGCCCGGCGTGCCGGTGGAGAAGCGGGACGCGTGGCGGCCGGACGCGACGCCCTCGCCGCCGCCCTCCAGGCCGACGAGCCGGACCTGCTCGTCCCCCACGAAGGCGTGGAAGATGCCCATGGCGTTGGAGCCGCCGCCGACGCAGGCGCACACGACGTCGGGCAGCCGGCCGGTCAGCTCGAGCACCTGGCCCCGCGCCTCCTCGCCGATGATCGCGTGGAAGTCGCGCACCATCTCCGGGAAGGGGTGGGGGCCGGTGACGGTCCCGAGGACGTAGTGGGTGTGCTCGACGTTGGCCACCCAGTCCCGGAAGGCCTCGTTGACGGCGTCCTTGAGGGTGCGCGAGCCGTGGCGCACGGGCACCACCCTGGCCCCGAGCAGCCGCATCCGCGCGACGTTGAGGGCCTGCCGCTCGGTGTCCCGCTCCCCCATGTAGACCACGCACTCCAGCCCCATGAGGGCGGCCGCCGTGGCCGTCGCCACGCCGTGCTGCCCCGCGCCGGTCTCGGCGATCACCCGGGTCTTGCCCATGCGGCGCGCGAGCAGCGCCTGGCCGAGGACGTTGTTGATCTTGTGCGAGCCGGTGTGGTTGAGGTCCTCGCGCTTGAGGAGGACCCGGGCGCCACCGCAGTGCTCCGCGAACCGCGGCACCTCGGTGATGATCGACGGGCGACCGGTGTAGGTGCGGTGGAGCCGGTCCAGCTCGGCGACGAACTCCGGGTCGGCCCATGCCTTCTGGCGCTGCTCGTCGAGCTCCTCCAGGGCCGCGATCAGGGCCTCGGGGACGTAGCGGCCGCCGAAGTCGCCGAAGCGCCCGACGGGGTCCCCGGGTTGGGCGTCGCTCGGGGAGCGGTGGCTGGGGTTCGGCATACGGACCTCTCTGCGGTCGATCAGTGGCGCAGGGCCGGGTGGGCCCCGGCGGCGATCAGGGTGGCGACGGTCTCCCGGGGGGTGCCGCCGGTGACCAGCGACTCGCCGACGAGCACCGCGTCGGCGCCGGCGCGGGAGAAGTCGAGCACGTCGTGGGCGCCCCGGACCCCGGACTCGGCGACCCGCACGACCGTGGTCGGCAGCTGGGCCGCGACCCGGGCGAACGTGGACCGGTCGACCTCGAGGGTCTTCAGGTTGCGGTTGTTGACGCCGATGACGGTGGCGCCGGCGTCCAGGGCACGGCGGGCCTCCTCCTCGTCGTGCACCTCGACCAGCGCGGTCATGCCGAGGGACTCGGCGCGCTCGCGCAGCGACACGAGCACCGGCTGCTCGAGAGCGGCGACGATGAGCAGGATGACGTCGGCGCCGTGGGCGCGCGCCTCCCACAGCTGGTAGGGCTCGACCATGAAGTCCTTGCGCAGCACCGGCACCTCGACCCGCGCCCGCACCGCCTCGAGGTCGGCGAGGCTGCCGCCGAACCTGCGCTCCTCGGTGAGCACCGAGATGACGCTCGCTCCCCCGGCCTCGTAGTCGGCGGCGAGCCCCGCGGGGTCGGCGATGAGCGCCAGGGCGCCCTTGCTGGGGCTGGACCGCTTCACCTCGGCGATGACCCGGATGCCCGCGGTGCGTCCCGCGGCGAGCACGGCACGGGCGTCCCGGGCCGGCGCGCGGCGGGCCGCCTGCGCCTTGAGGTCGTCCAGCGACGTCTGCTGCTGGCGACGCGCGAGGTCCTCGCGGACGCCGGCGATGATGTCGTCTAGTACGGAGGGCACGGCCTCAGGCTAGTCACGCGGGCCCGCCTGGTCCGAATCCGGCGGCGGGTGTCCTACCTTTCGGGCACGCGCGCGGGCGGCAGCTGGGTGCGCCACGTGGTGCGGCAGACGGGTGCGGCACGGGGGTGAGGCTACGGCTGCAGCCACGCGAGCGGGCCCCACCACCGCAGCACCCCGAAGGCGCACCACAGCAGCAGCGCCGCGGCCACCCATCGCCCGACGGGTGCCTGCTCCAGCCGTATGGCGACCGGGTCCGGCTCGCCCCGACGTGCGGCCCGCCAGGCCGCCGCGGTCCACGCCACCGTCGCGACGAGCGCGAGGACCGTCGCGAGCACCATGACCGCGTTGGACGACACGGCTCCGGCCAGGTCCGCCCGGGTGAGGTCGTTGAGGGCGCGCAGCCCGCCGCAGAAGGGGCACGGCAGGCCGGTCAGCGCCAGGAAGGGGCAGCCTCCCCAGCTGCCCGGGACGTGCGGGTCGCGCAGCCGCAGCGCCGCCAGCGCCACGACCTGGGCACCCAGCAGCGAGGCCGGGAGGGCGGCCGAGGCCCGGCTCACGAGGCGCGGCGACGTGGTCACGCAGCCACGATAGGCGCACGACACGCCGGTCCCCCGCAGCGACGAGCACCCGGGAGGCGAGGTGGCCCCGCTAGCGTGGCGCGTGAGCCGCGACCGCGCGGCCACGACGAACGCATGAGGGGAGCATTTGCATGACCGACCGTCCGCAGAATCCCTATCCCGGCGAGCCCGAGCAGCCCGGGGCCTCGGGGTCCGGCTCGAGCAGCTACGGCGGCCAGCCCGCCGGTCAGCCCTACGGCCAGCAGGGGCAGGGCCAGCCGTACGGCCAGCAGCCCGGCGGCCAGCAGGACCAGCCGTATGCCCAGCAGCCCGGCGGTCAGCAGGACCAGCCCTACGCCCAGCAGCCCTACGGCCAGCAGCAGTACCCGGGCCCGGCGCAGGGTGGCGGCCAGCCGCCCTACGGCACCGAGCCCTACGGTCAGGGCTACGCGCCGCAGCCGCGCAAGACCAACACCCTCGGGATCATCTCGCTGGTCCTCGGCATCCTGTCGATCCCGCTGGTCTGCTGCGGCGGCTGGCCGGGCCTGATCGCGGGCATCGTCGCGATCGTCCTCGGCGTCCTCGGGATGCGGCAGGCCAAGCGCGGGCTCGTGGGCGGCCGCGGCCTGGCGATCTCCGGCCTGGTGCTCGGCATCATCGGGGCGCTGCTGTCGGTCGCCCTGCTGGCCTTCGCGAGCGCCAACGGGCCGCTCTTCGAGCGCTGCTCCAACCAGTACCAGAACAACCCCGAGCAGATGCAGAAGTGCATCATGGACGGCCTGTCCAGCAAGTGACCGGGAGTCCGGCCCAGCGCGGAGGCCCGCCACCGTCGTCGGTGGCGGGCCTCGGCGCGTGTCCGGCTCGGCGTCGTTGGCGTCGGCGCGGCGCTCAGCGGTGGGGGCTGTTGGTGAAGCTGTCCTTGGCGCCGCCGGCGCCGTAGCCCGCGCGGCTCAGCGCGATCCCGACGACCGGGCCGGCGAGGACGATCAGCGCGCCGACGGCGATCCACACCCAGTGGGCGAAGATGACGGCCACCGAGAGCACGAGCGACCCGAGCAGCAGGACTCCCACGGTTGCCCACGCGGCGATCGACTGGCCGTGGGCGTCGTGGGTGGCGCGCTCGTTGGCCGAGGGGGCGGACTGGGGGCGGTCTTCCATGGTGGCTCCTGGTCGGGCGGACGTGCTTGCGGTCATTGTGTCAGGTCAGGGTGTCAGCGGGCACCGCGCGGGGGCTCCTCGTCGTCCGCCTGCTCGTTGCTGACACGATCCCACAGGGACTCCCGGCGTGGTGTCTCCCGCGCTGTCGGGTCGCTCACGGGGGCGTCGTACCTCGGGGACAGCCCGCGCGTCTCCCCGGCGTGGCGCAGTGCCAGGACGCCCGCGGCGACCGGCGCGAGGCTCGCGGCGAGCGCCGCCCAGGCGGCCCAGGTCGCCGTGGCGGTGACGGTGGGCGGCGAGCTGCGCCCGGACCGGGCGGCGAGGTCGTCGGCGAGCGGGGTGGCCGGGTCCGCGAGGAACCACCCCACTGCCGCGGCGCACCCGAGCCCCGCGAGCAGCAGGACGGCTGCGGCCACGAACCTCACCACCCGCCCTCCGGTCACGGCGACGATCGCGGCGGCGGCGGCCACGAGGGTGAGGGCACCCGCGAGCGGGACGAGGGTCGAGCCGGTGGCCGACATGGCCGAGCCGGGGACGAGCGCGTCGGGCGACCGGCCCGTGGCCCAGGCCTGGGTGACGAGGCCGAGGACGGCACCGGCGCCGAGGAGCGCCGGCAGCAGCACCACCCGGGCCGTATGCCGCCCGCCTGCGGCGGGGGCGCCCGCCGCCTCCCGGGGTCGCCCGCTCACGGCGCCCGCAGCCCGCTCGCGGCGGCGACGGCCCGCAGCGCGGCGGCCGCCTTGTTGCGCGACTCCTGCAGCTCCAGCTCGGGCACGGAGTCGGCGACGATCCCGCCGCCGGCCTGCACGTGGGCGACGCCGTCGCGGATCAGGGCGGTCCGGATCGCGATGGCCATGTCGAGGTCGCCGTGGAAGTCGAGGTAGCCCACGACACCGCCGTAGAGGCCGCGGCGGCTGGGCTCGAGCTCGTCGATCAGCGACAGCGCGCGAGGCTTCGGGGCGCCCGACAGCGTCCCGGCGGGGAAGGTGGCGGCGAGCACGTCATACGCGCTCCGACCGTCGCGGAGGTGACCCACCACGGTGCTCTCGATGTGCATGATGTGGCTGTATCGCCGGATCGTCATGAACTCCACCGTGTCGACGGTCCCGGCGTCGCAGACGCGCTGCAGGTCGTTGCGGGACAGGTCGACGAGCATGACGTGCTCGGAGCGTTCCTTGGGGTCGGCGAGCAGGTCCTTCTCGAGGGCGACGTCCTCCTCGGGGGTGGCGCCGCGGGGCCGGGACCCGGCGATGGGGTGGGTGATGACGCGGCGGCCCGTGACCTTGACCAGCGCCTCCGGGCTGGACCCGACGATGTCGTAGCTGCCGCCGTCGGGGTCGGGGCAGCGCAGGAGGTACATGTAGGGGCTGGGGTTGGAGGCCCGCAGCACGCGGTAGACGTCGAGGGCGTCGGCGGGGCAGGGCACGCTCCAGCGCTGCGCCAGCACGACCTGGAAGACCTCGCCGGCGCGGATCGCCTCCTTGCCCTCCTCGACCATGGCCCGGAAGTCCTCGGGGGTCATGGTGCTGGTGGCCTCCGGCGTCCGCGGCTCGACCACGGCGACGGTGGAGGGGGCAGGGGCGCCGAGGTCGCGCACCATCTGGTCAAGGCGGGCGACGGCATCGGCGTGCGCCTCGTCGACCCGCTCGTCGGTGTCGTCGATGTTGATGGCGTTGGCGACCAGCAGGATCGAGCCGTCGGCGTGGTCGATGACCGCCAGGTCGGTGGCGAGCATCATCGCGAGCTCGGGCAGCTGCAGCAGGTCCTCGGCGTGGTCGGGGACCCGCTCCCAGCGCCGGACCGCGTCGTAGCCGACGAAGCCGACCATGCCGCCGGTCAGCGGCGGCAGGCCCTCGATCGCGGTGGTGCCGAGCGCGGCGACGGTGTCGCGCAGCACCTCGACCGGGTTGCCGGCCGTGGGGATCCCGGCGGGCGCCTCGCCGAGCCAGGTGGCCTCGCCGTCGCGCTCGGTGAGGGTGGCGAGGCTGCGGGCGCCGACGATCGAGTAGCGCGACCACACGCCGCCGTGCTCGGCGGACTCGAAGAGGAAGGTCCCGGGGCGGTCCTGGGCGAGCTTGCGGTAGACCGAGACAGGGGTCTCGGCGTCCGCCAGCAGCCGCCGCACGACCGGGATGACCCGCCGGTCCCTGGCGAGCTCGCGGAAGGTGTCCAGGCCGGGCCAGGTGACCCCGAAGCCCAGCTCGGGGATGTGCTCGCTCACTGCGGGCTCCCTTCTACCGCAGCCAGGTCCGTGAAGAAGCAGGTGCGCTCCCCGGTGTGGCAGGCCGCGCCGACCTGGTCGACGCGCACCAGCAGGGCATCGCCGTCGCAGTCGATCGCGACGCCCTTGACCCACTGCGCGTGGCCGGAGGTGTCGCCCTTGCGCCAGTACTCCTGCCGGCTGCGGCTCCAGAACGTCACCCGCCCCTCGGTGAGGGTCCGACGCAGCGCCTCGTCGTCCATCCAACCGACCATGAGCACATCGCCGGTGTCGTGCTGCTGCACCACCGCCGCGACCAGTCCGTGGTCGTCGCGCTTGAGGCGGCTCGCGATGCTCGGGTCCAGGGCGGGAGGCCGTATGCCGTCGTCGGGGGTCACCGGGTCATTGTGCCAAGGCCACCGGGGTGCTGGGTCCCGCCGTCTCAGGCGTGCTCGGATCAGCCCTCGTCCCCCGCCAGCACGTGCCCGAGGAAGGCCAGGGAACGCAGCCGCAGCTCGTCGACCCGCTGCTGGGTCCACCAGGCCCGGTCCTGCGCCGACGCCGCGCCCACCTCCATCGGGGTGGGCGCGCGGCGCACGTTGCGCGAGCACGAGAAGTCGGTGCAGATCAGCGTCCCGACGGTGCTGCCCGCGCGGCCTGCGGCGCCGGCGCGGCGGGCGACATACATGGTCACGTCCTCGGTCTCGGTGATGTCCTGGCACCAGGAGCAGACCTTGCGGCGCCGGGGCGCGCCGGCGGACTCCGCGGCGGGGCGCAGCAGGACCGCCCGGGCCGCCCCCTCGTCGTCCTCGTCGCCGACGTCGCCCACGAGCACGACGTAGGCGAGCAGCGGCCGCTTCGGGTCGCGCCACCCGAGCACCTCGAGGGCCGACCACTCCATCGCGTCCAGGTCCGGCAGCACCGCCTGCGCGGCCTCCCGGCGAGAGGCATTGACGAAGGCCGCACGGATCTCCGGCTCGGTGAGGGCACGCATGGATCGAGTGCAGCACACCTCACCCGCCCCGGCGAACGCTTCGGGTGCCAGGATGGGCTCATGACCTCGCTCGCCCACGCCCAGCGCCAGGCCCTGTCCGACCTCTTCGACCGGGTCGGCCCCGACGCCCCCACCCTCGCCGAGGGATGGACGACGCGCGACCTCGCCGCCCACCTCGCCACGCGCGACCGCCGTCCCGACGCCGCCGCCGGCATCATGGTCAAGCCGCTGGCCGGCTACACCGAGCGGGTGCAGCAGTCGTATGCCGCCCGCCCCTGGCCCGAGCTCGTCGACCTGGTGCGGTTCGGCCCCCCGGCATACGCGCTCACCCGGATCCCGGCCGTGGACGCCCGGGTCAACCTGGCGGAGTTCTACCTGCACCACGAGGACGTGCTGCGCGCCCAGCAGCCGCCGGCGCACGTGCCGATGACGCCCGAGCTGGAGAGTGCGCTGTGGCGGCTCGTCGCCACCATGGGCCGGCTGCTGCTGCGCCGCTGCCGCGTCGGGGTGACCGTCGACGCCCCGGGGCACGGCGAGCAGGTGCTGCGCAAGGCGGGCGCCGACGGGGGGGTGCTGCTCACGGGGCGCCCCGGCGAGCTGCTGCTCTACCTGTCCGGGCGCACGGAGGCGGCCGACGTGCGGGTCGAGGGCTCGCCGCAGGCCGAGGAGGCCTTCCGCAGGACCTCGCTGGGGCTGTGACGCGGGGCTGCGGGCCCGGCCGGTCGGACCCGGCCCGTCAGCGCACCTCGTGCCCGGCGTCGCGCAGGGCCGCCTTGACCTGGCCGATCGTCAGCTCGCGGTAGTGGAAGACGCTGGCGGCCAGCACGGCGTCGGCACCGGCCTCGACGGCGGGCGCGAACTGCTCGAGCGCGCCGGCTCCCCCGGACGCGATCAGCGGCACCGTGACCTCCCGGCGCACGAGCCGGATCAGCTCGAGGTCGAAGCCGTCCTTGGTGCCGTCGGCGTCCATGGAGTTGAGCAGGATCTCCCCCGCCCCCAGCCGCTCGGCGCGGGCGCACCACTCGACAGCGTCGATGCCGGTGCCGCGGCGACCGCCGTGCGTGGTCACCTCGAATCCCCCTGTGGCCACGCCCTGCTCGTCGCGTCGGCGGCGCACGTCCGCGGAGAGCACGAGCACCTGGTTGCCGAACCTGTCGGCGATCTCGCTGATCACCTCCGGGCGCGCGATCGCGGCGGTGTTGACCCCCACCTTGTCGGCGCCGGCCCGCAGCAGCCGGTCCACGTCCTCCGGGGTGCGCACTCCCCCGCCGACGGTCAGCGGGATGAACACCTGCTCCGCGCAGTGACGCACCATCTCGTAGGTCGTCTCCCGGTTGCCGGAGCTCGCCGTGACGTCGAGGAAGGTGAGCTCGTCGGCCCCCTGGTCGCCATACGTCTGGGCGAGCTCGACGGGGTCGCCCGCGTCGCGCAGGTTGTCGAAGTTGACCCCCTTGACGACGCGGCCGGCGTCGACGTCGAGGCACGGGATGACACGGATGGCGACGCTCACGCCCTAGATCCTAGTTGGTGATCCGGGGAACGGGTTGTTTCTGCGCCTTCTTGACTCCCGGACCCCGTCGTGCCAGACCGTGTGCCGCGTGCTCTCCGGGGTCGCCCGAACCCGTCGGGTCACGGTCCTCGCATCGGGGTGAATAGGTCTGGTGTTTCGATCCCCTGATCCATAGAATCAGACCATGAACTTCGTCGAGGTGGACGACGCGCGGCAGGCCCTCAGCGGCCTCGTCGCGACGCTCGGCACCCTGACGACGGGAGTGGTGCACGTGCAGTCCGGCGACCTCGGGGAGCTGGCCGCCCAGGCGGGCGCTGCGCTCGCGCTGGCGCGAGGCCTCGTCACCGCGTGCGCCGCCGAGGCGAAGTCGCGAGGTGTCCTGTGGGACTCCGGCTCGGCGACCACCGCCCACTGGCTCTGCGACCACGACACCGGCCTGACCCGCAAGGACGCCAACGCCATCCGCCGCGCCCTCGAGGACACCGCCGAGCCGGCCCTCGCGGAGCTGCGGTCCGGGCTGCTCGACGGGTCGGTCACGCCGGCCGACGCCTCCCTCGCCGCCCGGCTGCGGGCCGAGCTGTGCGGGGCGACGGACCCGGCCTTCCACGACGACATCGCCCGCGGGGTGGCGCATCTCGCGCGGCAGGACGACGCCTACCAGCAGCTGCACGCCTTCCGGGTGAGCATGCTGGCGCGCTACGGCACGACCTCGGACGACCAGCGCTGCCGCGACCACCAGGAGGCGCGGCGCGGACTGTCCACCTTCAGCCGGACGTCCGACGGGCTGTGGTCCTTCCACGGCCTCCTCGGTGACGCGGACAAGGTGGCCCTGCACGCGGCGATCACGGCGTTCTGCGCCCCACGGTCAAGCACCGACGAGGCGACCGGCGAGGTGGTGCGCGACGAGCGCACGGCGGGCCAGCGGCGGCTGGACGCACTCCTGACCCTCACCCAGCGCGCCGCCGACACCGGCGCCACCGGACCCATGGGCGCCACCTGCCGCGCCTCGCTGGTGCTGCCGATGGATGCGTTGCGGCTCCCCTGCCCCCACCGGGCCAAGGACGCCTTCGGCCTGTGGCGGGGCATCTCCGGCGAGCCCTGCGACTGTCCCCTGCCCACCGCGTCCACGGACGACCTCGGGACCGTGCTCTCACCGGTCGTGGCCCGCGAGCTGACCTGCTCCGCGGAGGTCACCCCCGTGTGGGTCGACCACCTCGGCCAGCCCCTCGACGTCGGCCGCAGCACCCGTCTCGCCACGCTGCGGCAGCGGCGGGCGCTGCAGGTGCGGGACCAGGGTTGCAGCTTCCCCCGGTGCAGCGCCCCGGCATCGTGGACCCAGGCCCACCACATCGTCCACTGGGCCGACGGTGGCCCCACCGACGTGGCCAACCTCGCGCTGCTGTGCACCCAGCACCACCGGTTCGTGCACCATCAGGGCATCACCGGGCGGGTGAGCAGCGACGGCAGCCGGGTCGTCTGGGACGTCGTGCGCGCGCCCGGCGGCTGGCGGCCCGCGCCACCCGACCCCGGCGGCCCACCGGACCGGCCCGACGGAGACCATCCCCACGGGGACCATCCCGACGGAGACCGGCCACCCGACCCGCCACCCCCGTGCCGTACCGCACACCCAGCTCCCGACCACGCCCTGACAGCCTGAGCGTGACGGCCTGAGTGTGAGGACCCGAGTGTGACGGCCTGAGCCCTGTGCCGGGCCCACCTCGACGTGCGAGCGACGCCCGAGCAGCCACCGCAGGCTGCCCGGCGCGCTCGCACGTCTGCGCAGGAGCCGCGTGGCTAGGGTGCGCCTCATGCGCCCGCCCCGCTCCCCCGACCCCGGCCCTGCGCCCGACAGCCTGCCCAGCCCCGCACCCGACAGCCGCCCCGGCCCTGCCCTCGACGTCACGCAGGACCACGCGCCCCAGACGGTCGAGGAGCTCGTCAGGCTCGCCACCGCCCGCGGCCCACGCGCCGGCTCCCCACCGTCATCGCCGTGGACGGCCCCAGCGGCGCCGGCAAGACCACCCTGGCCACCCGTCTCGCAGAGCGGCTGCGGCGGCCCGACGGCACGGGCGTGACCGTCATACGGATGGATGACCTCTATCCCGGCTGGGACGGCCTGGCCGCCGCCGCCCCGCTCCTGGCCGAGGACGTCCTCGCGCCGCTCGCGCGTGGCGAGGACGGTCGCTACCGCCGGTTCGACTGGCAGGCGATGGCGTATGCCGAGCCCCACGACGTCCCGACCAGCACCCCCTGGCTCGTGCTGGAGGGAGCCGGCAGCGGCGGCGCAGCCACCCGGCCCTGGCTCAGCGCCCTCGCCTGGCTCGACGCCGGCCCGCAGACCCGCCGGAGGCGAGCGCTGGAGCGCGACGGCGACGCCTACCGGCCGCACTGGGAGCGGTGGGCGCGGCAAGAGGCCGCGTGGTTCGCGGAGCAGGGCACGCGCCTGCACGCCGACGTGGTGGTGGATACGGGAGACTAGGGGCGTGGGCAACGAACCGAAAGACATGGTGGACGCGGTCTCCCGCTCCATGCAGGCACGCACCGGTCGCAGCGTCGCGCATTGGGTCGCCCTCGTCGACGCGGAGGGGCCCGACCCGCTCGACCAGAAGGCCGTCCGCGGCTGGCTCAAGGACGTCCACGGCGTCCCGCAGAACTCCCAGTGGGCGATCGCGTCCGCCGCGGCCGAGGCTGCGGGCTGGCAACCACCGAGCGTCGACCAGCTCACCGACGAGCTCTACTCCGGCGCCCGGTCCCACCTGCGTCCGCTCCACGAGGCGGTCGTGGGGCTGGCGACCTCCCTCGGGGACGACGTCGAGGTGCAGGGGCGCGGCAGCTACATCCCCGTGGTGCGCACCACGCAGTTCGCCGCGGTGGCGCCGGGGCCGCGCGGCACCCTGCGGGTCGGGCTCAGGTTCCGCAGCGACCCGCCGCAGGACGACCGGCTGGGCCCGGCCAAGGGGTTCGCCCAGGCCACGCACTGGATCCACCTTGCGCCGGACACTCCCGTGGAGCAGGTGAGCGCGCTCGAGCCGGTGCTGCGCGCGGCATACGAGCAGAACTGACGATCCCGTGACCAACCCCTCCCCGTCCTCCAGCCACGACAGCGACCACGGCAGCGATCACGGCCGCGATCACGGCAGCGATCACGACGGAGACCGTCGAGCCGGCGCCACCCGGGTCAGCCGCTGGGGTGAGCGCGCCGCCCACCTGGGGCGCTCGTCGGCCCGGGTGACCCGTCGGGGGGCGCTGCGCAGCGGCCGCCGGCTGCGGCAGCGGCTCTTCTTCATCGCCCAGTGCTCGCTGGCGGCGATGACGGCCTACACGGTGGCTCACTACGTCTTCCAGGTGCACGTGCCGCTCTTCGCGCCGGTCGCCGCCATCGTCGCCCTCGGCATGACCTACGGCCAGCGTCTGCGGCGGGCGGTCGAGATCACCGTCGGCGTCGCGGTGGGGGCGTTCATCGGCGAGTCCTTCGTGCACCTCTTCGGGATCGGCCCCTGGCAGATCCTGCTCATCGTCTCGGCCGGCATGACGATCGCGACCCTCCTCGGCGCGGGCACCCTGATGGCCAACCAGGCGGGCATCCAGGGGATGATCGTCGCGCTGCTGGCAGCCGCGCCGGGCGGTGCCTTCGGGCGGTGGTTCGAGGCGCTGCTGGGGGCCGTGATCGCCCTGGTCTTCGCATCGGTCGTGCCCAGCTCGTCGCTCATCAAGCCGCGCAGCCAGGCCAGCAAGATCCTGGACGCCCTGGGTGACCTGCTCCACGAGACGAGCGCGGCGCTGCGCGACGACGACCTCGACGGCTGCGAGGACGCCCTGGCCGCGGCCCGCGCCACCGAGCGCGACCTGACCGCGCTGCGGGGCTACTCGGCCGACAGCCTCGAGGTGATGCGGGTGACGCCGTTCCACCGTCGTCACCGTCCTGCGGTGCAGGAGATCGCCCACCTCATGGAGCCGATGGACCGCGCCATCCGCAACGCCCGGGTGCTGATCCGGCGGGCCACCGTAGCGCTGCAGAACGGCGAGCGCGTCCCCGACCGCTACACCACCGCCATCGACCAGCTGGCCGGCGCGGTGGACCACATCGCGGATGCCCTCAGTGCCGGGCAGCTGTCGGAGGACCTGGAGCCCGAGCTGCTCGGGATCGGCCGGTTGACCCGGGACCCGGACCCGGCCGCCACGCTGTCGGCCGAGGTGATCCGGGCCCAGCTGCGCTCGATCGTGGTGGATCTGCTGCAGGTCATCGGCCTGTCCTTCGCGGACGCCCAGCACGAGATCCGCCAGGTGCTGGAGACCGACCTCGGCAAGGACACCCGTCCACCCGTCACCGAGTGACTCAGCCCCGCGTGCCGGAGCCGGCCCGGTGCCGGGGGTCGTCCTCGCGGTAGTCCTCGTCGACATACATGCCGGGGGTGTCCAGGACGAGGTTGGTGCCGCCCGCCGTGTCCCGCAGGTGCTGCGGCGCGACGGCGTGCGCCAGGTGGTAGACCAGCACGGTCACGAGGGTGCCGAGGGCGATGCCGCCGAGGGTGAAGCCGTCGGAGAGCCGCAGCGACGTGTCCCCGATGCCGATGATGATGCCGGCCGCCACGGGCACCAGGTTGACGGGGTTGCCGAAGTCGACGCCGTTCTCCTTCCAGATCTTGGCGCCGAGCAGCCCGATCATCCCGTAGAGCACGACGCAGATGCCGCCGAGGACGCCACCGGGCGTCGCGGAGATGATCGCGCCGAACTTCGGGGAGAAGCCGAAGAGGATCGCGACGAGCGCGGCGACCACGTAGGCCGCCGTGGAGTAGACGCGGGTGGCCGCCATGACGCCGATGTTCTCGGCATACGTGGTCGTGGGCCCCGCACCGACACCGGTGGCGAGGATCGAGCCGAGGCCGTCCGCGGCGATGGCCTTGCCCATCTCGCGGTCCAGCGGGGTGCCGGTCATCTCGGCGACGGCCTTGACGTGGCCGGTGTTCTCGGCGATCAGGGCGATGACGATGGGCAGCGCGAGCACGGCGTAGTGCCAGGAGAACTCGGGCAGGTGCCAGCCCACGACGGTGCCCTCGGTGCGCGGCGGGAAGCCGAACCACGGCGCCGCCGCCACGGCGGACCAGTCGACGCGGAGGTGCTCGACGATGCCGGTGGGGTTCTGCGCGGTCACGGCGCCCGGCTGGAAGCTCGTGATCGGGCCCGTGGTCAGGTCGAGCAGCCAGGACAGCAGGTAGCCGATCACCAGCGACAGGAAGATCGCGACGCGCGACAGGAACCCGCGCACGCCCACGTTGAGCACCACGACCACGAGCATCACCGCGAGCGCGACCCACTGGTCCTGCGGCCAGTAGGTACGCGCGACCACGGGCGCGAGGTTGAAGCCGATGAGCATGACCACCGCGCCGGTGACGACGGGCGGCAGGGTCCGGTGGATCGCGCCGGCGCCGACGAGGTGGATGACGACGCCCACGGCGGCGAGCGCGACGCCGCACCACAGCATCGCCCCCGACACGTGGGCGGGCTTGCCGCCGGCGGCGTAGATGGCGGTAGCGACGCCCACGAAGGACGCCGAGGAGCCCAGGTAGCTCGGCACGCGGCCCCGCACGATCGCCAGGAAGAGCAGGGTGGCGACGCCGCTCATCATCACGGCGAGCTGCGGGTTGAGCCCCATCAGGATCGGGAAGACGAAGGTCGCCCCGAACATCGCCACCACGTGCTGGGCGCCGAGCCCGATCGTCTTGCCCCAGCTCAGTCGCTCGTGCGGGGCCACGACGGCTCCCGGCTCGAGGACTCCATCGTTGTGCAGCGTCCACAGCGCCATGGGTTGTGCTCCTTGCCGGCCGGAGCGTCCGGCCCGGGTCATCCTAGCGATGCCCGGCCCGTATGCCGCAGCCGCCGCCGCGCGTCCTCAGCGGCCCGACGTCAGCGGCCCGACGTCAGCGACCGGACGTCAGCGGCCGGACGTGGCCACCACGACGTCGCCGCGCCCCGTGAGCACGAGGCCGGTGTCGGCGGCGGAGGCGTAGCAGGAGTCGCCGCGTCCGAGCTCGAGCTCCTGCCCGGCGGCGTCGCTGACGACGACCTGCCCGTCGAGGCACAGCAGGAGCCTCGGGCCGTTGTCCTCCGGCAGCGGGCACCGGCCCTCGACGGTGCACCGCAGCAGGTCGAACTCCGGTGCCGGGGTCTCCAGGTGGGCCACGCCGGGGGCGACCTCGACGAGGTGCAGCCGCGGCACCTGCACCGTCGGGTCGACGAGCCGCAGCAGCTCGTCGACGTCGATGTGCTTGCCGGTCAGGCCGGCCCGCACGACGTTGTCGGAGTTGGCGAGCAGCTCGACGCCGGTCCCCTGCAGGTAGCAGTGCAGCCCGCCGGCGCCCATGAAGAGCCCCTCGCCGGGGCGCAGCGTGACGTGCCGCAGCAGCAGCGCCGCCACGAGCCCCACGTCGCCGGGGTGCTGGCGGGCGACGCGGACCGCGGCGCGGAAGGTGGCGCGGTCCTCGGCGGCGACACCGGGGTCGTCGGCGAGCTCGCCGCAGCGCCACTCGACGTCCGCGAGCAGCTGCGGGCGGTGCTCGGCCGGCCAGTGGAGCAGCTGCGAGAGTGCGTCGAGCGGGGCCCGCTCGGACCCGCTGCGCAGCGTGTCGACGACGGCGTCGAGGCCCTGGACCCCCAGGGTCTCGAGCAGCCGGGCGGCCTCCTCGGGCTCGCGGAACCCGGCGAGCGCCTCGAACTCGGTGAGCGCGAGGACCACCTCGGGCTTGGGCCAGTCGTCCTTGTAGTTGCGGTGCGGGTCGCGCAGCGGCAGGCCGGCCGCCTCCTCGCGGGTGTACCCCTCCTGCGCCTGCTCCCGGTCGGGGTGGACCTGGATGGACAGGGCCTTCTCGACGGCGAGCACCTTGAGCAGGAAGGGAAGTCGGCCGCCGAAGCGCTCCTGGCACCCTCGGCCGAGCTCACCCTCGGGGTCGCCCGCGATCACCCGCTGCAGGGTGGTCAGGCCCTCCTCGCGCTCGAGGATCGCGGGGGCGCCGGGGTGGGCGCCGATCCACAGCTCGGCCTCGGGTCCAGGGGATGGGGTGGGTCGGCCCTGCAGCTCCGCGAGGATGTAGCGAGAACCCCAGTCGTAGGGCTGCACGACGGCTTCGAGACGGTCCACCGCACCACTCTAGCCACCGGCGGGCCCGGCTGCCGCTAGTCGGCCGAACCTCCGCCGGGCTCGTCCGGCCGGTCCGGGTCGTCCTGGTGAGCCGCCACCAGCGCGGCCAGCCGGGCGGCCTCGGCCCGGGAGGTCAGCCCGTCCGCCCGCTGGATCGCCATGACCGCCACCTCCTCGGTGTCGTGCAGCAGCAGCGACACCCAGGGGTCTCCGTGACCGAACCTCACCTCGTCGATCTCGCGCCACCCGATGTGCCGCCTCACGACGAGGTTGCGGACCACCAGGCCGTCCTCGTCGACGTCCGCCCGGATCGCCGCGTAACGGGCCAGCAGCGCCGCGATCGCGACCCCGCACCCGAGCAGCAGCAGCCGGTCCATCACGCCGAAGCCGCGCGGCCCGCCCGGCATCAGCGCCGCCAGCACGCAGAACAGCAGCAGCGAGAGCACCCCGCCGGTCAGCGCGACGGCCCGCCCGCGGCGCGGTCGGAAGGGGTCGTAGGGCGCCGGGGCGCGGCTCTCGAGTCCGGGCACGGCAGCCTCAGAGACGACAGGCGGCGATGTCGGTGACGAGGATCGCGCGGGCGCCGATGCGGTAGAGCTCGTCCATGACGGCGTTGGTGCTGCGGCGGGGCACCATCGAGCGCACGGCCACCCACGCGGGGTCGCGCAGCGGCGACACCGTCGGGGACTCCAGGCCCGGGGTCACCGCCACGGCCTGCTCGACCAGCTCGGCCGGGCAGTCGTAGTCCACCAGGACGTAGCGGCGCGCCACGAGCACGCCGTGCAGCCGGCGGCACAGGGTGTCGACCGCGGCGTCGTCGGCCACGGCACCGTCGGAGGCGTCGGCCGCCGCCGACGGCTGCGTGCGCCGGATCAGCACCGCCTCGCTGCGCAGGATCGGCTCCCCGAAGACCTCCAGGCCCGCGTTGCGCAAGGTGGTGCCGGTCTCGACGACGTCGGCGATGAGGTCCGCGACGCCCAGCGTGACGGCGGTCTCCACGGCACCGTCCAGCCGGACCACCTCGGCCTCGATGCCCCGGTCGTGCAGGTGGTGACCCACGAGGCCGGCATACGACGTCGCGACGCGACGGCCGTGGATGTCGGCGACGGACTGCATGCTGCCGGCGGGCGCCGCGTACCGGAAGGTCGAGCCGCCGAACCCCAGCGAGAGCACCTCCTCCGCCGTCGACCCGGAGTCGAGCAGCAGGTCGCGGCCGGTGATGCCGAGGTCGACGGTGCCGGCGCCGACGTAGACGGCGACGTCGCGCGGGCGCAGGTAGAAGAACTCGACGCCGTTGTCGACGTCGGTCAGCACCAGCTCCTTGGTGTCGCGGCGCTGCGCGTAGCCCGCCTCCTTCATCATCGCGGAGGCAGGCTCGGACAGAGATCCCTTGTTGGGGATGGCAACTCGCAGCATGGGCGGCAGGCTCCGTGAGGTGGCGGGAGAGGTCACAGGTGCGTGTAGACGTCGTCCAGGCCGATGCCACGGGCGACCATGAGGACCTGCAGGTGGTAGAGCAGCTGGCTGATCTCCTCGGCCGTGCGCTCGTGCCCCTCGTGCTCGGCAGCCATCCACACCTCGGCGGCCTCCTCGACGATCTTCTTGCCGATGAAGTGCACGCCCTGGTCGAGCTCGGCCACGGTGCTGGAGCCTGCGGGCCGCGTCGTGGCCTTCTCGGTGAGCTCGGCGAACAGCTGGTCGAAGGTCTTCACGACCTACACCCTACGGCTCCCGGTGACCGGGGTCCGACGGCGTCCGTGTCGCGGGACCACCACGGGATAGGTGGTCCGGCGCTCGTGCCCCCGGGCCAGCGCCGGTGCTCGACGGAGGTACTCCACTGCCGTGCTGGTCACGTCGTCACCACCTTGCTGGTCCGCCCTGTCGTCTACTCATCGTAGAACAAAAGGTACGCAGAGTCGCGAAAAGGGACAGATGAATCGTAACGGGCCGTCAGTGCCCGTGGCCCCGGACCAGGTCGCGCAGCTCGGTGACCGCCGCGGCGGCGTCCTCGGCGCCGTAGACCGCGGAGCCCGCCACGAACACGTCGGCGCCGGCCTCTGCGCACTGCTCGATGGTGCTCGCCGAGACCCCTCCGTCGACCTGGATCCACACCTCGCCGCCGTGCCGACGCACCGCCTCGCGGACCTCGCGCACCTTGGGCATCTGGTCGGCCATGAACCGCTGCCCCCCGAAGCCGGGCTCCACCGTCATGACCAGCACCATGTCCAGGTCCGGCAACAGCTCCGCGTATGGCGCCCACGGCGTCCCCGGCTTGAGGGCCATGCCCGCCCGGCCCCCCGCGGCCCGCAGCGCCCGGGCCAGCGCCCGCGGGTCGCGGGCCGCCTCGACGTGGAAGGTCGCCGACCCGGCGCCCGCCTCGACGTACTCCGGCGCCCAGCGGTCCGGGTCCTCGATCATCAGGTGGCAGTCGAGCGGGATCGGGCTCACCCGCGCCAGCGCCTCGACCACCGGGAGCCCCAGCGTCAGGTTGGGCACGAAGTGGGCGTCCATGACGTCCACGTGCGCCCAGTCGGCGTTGCTGATGCGGTCGAGCTCGGACTGCAGGTTGGCGAAGTCCGCGGACAGGATGCTGGGCGAGATCTGCACGCAGGCCACCCTATCCGGGTCGCTCTCAGCCGTCGGCGGGCCGCTTGCGCAGCAGCGCCAGGAACATCCCGTCGGTGGCGTTGCGGTGCGGCCACAGCTGGGCGTGCGGGCCCTCCCCCGCCAGCTCGATGCCCGGCGCGACCTCCCGCAGCACGGCCTGGGCGTCCAGGACCTCCACGTCGTCGCGGTCCCGCAGCACGTAGGCGACGGCGTAGACCGTCTCGGTGGCGTGGGGGCTGCAGGTGGCGTAGCCGACGACCCCGCCGGGGCGGGTGGCGTCCAGCGCGGACCCCAGCAGCTCGCGCTGCAGGCTGGTCAGGGCGGCGAGGTCGGCGGGGGTGCGGCGCCACCGGGCGTCGGGGCGGCGGCGCAGCGCGCCGAGCCCGGTGCACGGCGCGTCGACGAGGACGCGGTCGTAGCGGCCCGGCTCGTCGAGCCCGACCTCCCGGCCGTCGGCCACCCGCACCTCGACCCGGGCTCCGGCGGCGACGGCGGCGCGCAGCCCCTTGCGGACCAGGTCGGCGCGGTGCGGGCTGATCTCGTTGGCGGTCAGGTAGGCCCGGTCCAGGGACAGCGCCGCGAGCAGCCCCGCCTTGCCTCCCGGCCCGGCGCACAGGTCGAGCCACTCCTCGTCGTAGTCGTCGCCCTCGACCGGCACGGCCGCGAGCGCCAGCGCCAAGAGCTGGGACCCCTCGTCCTGCACCGCGGCGCGACCGTCGCGCACCGGAGCGAGGGAGCCCGGGTCGCCGGCGGGCAGCACCGCACCGACCGGGGAGACCGGGGCCGGCCGGGCGCCGAGCGCCACCAGCTCGTCGACGGTCACGAGCCCGGGCCGGGCGACCAGGGTGACCTCGGCCGGGTCGTTGTCGGCGCGCAGCAGCGCCTCCAGCTCGGCGTCGACCGTCTCGGCGGTGGCGACGCCGTGGCCGAGCAGGGCCGTCCGCAGCGCCCGCACGATCCACTCGGGGTGGGAGTGCTCGACGGCGAGGGCCTCGAGGTGGTCGCCGGTGGGGACCACGCGCTCGAGCCACTCCTCGCGGCTGCGCTCGCTGACGCGCCGCAGCACGGCGTTGACGAAACCGGCGGCGCCGGCGCCGTTGACCTGCCGGGCGAGGCCGACGGTCTCGGCGACGGCGGCGTGCGTGGGCACCCGCATCGCGAGCAGCTGGTGCGCGCCGAGCCGCAGCGTGTCCAGGACCGGCGGGTCGATCGCGGTGACGGCCCGTCCGGACGCGTCGGCCACGACGGGGTCGTAGAGGCCGCGCCAGCGCAGGGCGCCATACGTGAGCTCGGTCGCGAACGCCGCGTCCCGGCCGTGCAGGCCGTGGGCGCGCAGCACCGCGGGCAGCTCGAGGTTGGCGTAGCCGCCGTCGTCGACCGAGCGCAGCACGGTGTAGGCGGCGAGGCGCGCCGGGTCACCTGACCGCGAGCGCTCCGAGGGTCGCTGCGCGCTGCGGGCGCGGGGTCCACGCCGGCCGGGGCTGCCCGGGCTGCCCGGGCTGCCGGGACTGCCGGCGCGGCCAGGGCCGTCGGGTTGCCGTCCGGTCATGCGCCCATCACGTCCTGGTCGGTGATCCGCACGCCGCGGGCCCAGTCGGCCGCGGCCATCTCGCGCTTGCCCTGGGGCCGCACGGTCGTCAGGCGGACGGCGACGGTGCCGGTGCCGACCGCGACGTCGCGCTTGCCGGCCTCGATCTCCCCGGGGGCCAGGTCGGGGCGTGAGTCGAGGTGGACCGGGCCGAGGCCGAGGCGTTCGCCGCGGAAGACCGTCCAGGCACCCGGGTCGGGGGTGCACCCGCGGACCTGGCGGTCCACGGCGAAGGCCGGGCGGGACCAGTCGACCTCGGCATCGGCAGCGGTGAGCTTGGGCGCCTGGGAGATCCCGTCGTGCCGCTGCGGCACCGCCTCGATCTCGCCGCTCTCGATCGCGTCGAGGGTCTCGACGAGCAGCCCGGACCCGGCGACGGCGAGGCGGTCCAGCAGCTCGCCGCTGGTGTCCTGCGGCCGGATCGTCTCGGTCATCCGGCCGAGCACCGGGCCGGTGTCCAGGCCCTCCTCCAGCAGGAAGGTCGTCGCGCCGGTGATCTCATCGCCGGCCATGATGGCGCGCTGCACGGGAGCGGCTCCGCGCCAGGCCGGCAGCAGCGAGAAGTGCAGGTTGACCCACCCGTGGGCCGGGATCCGCAGGGCGTCGCGGGGCACGAGGGTGCCGTAGGCGACGACCGGGCAGCAGTCCGGCGCCAGCTCCCGCAGCGCGTCCTGCGCCTCGGCGTCCCGCAGCGACGTGGGGGTGAGCACCGGGATGCCCTCGGCGAGGGCCCGCTGCTTGACCGGCGACGCGGCGAGCGACCGGCCGCGCCCGGCCCGGGCGTCGGGTCGGGTCAGCACGGCGACGACGTCGTGGGAGGACCCGATGAGGGCCTCGAGACTGGGGACGGCGACGGCCGGGGTGCCGGCGAAGACGACGCGCATGGCAGCTCCTAGAGCCCGAAGGCTGACTGTCCGGTGGGCGGGCCCTGGCGGTGGGGGCTGGTCTTGACGGTCGGCGCGGGGGCGTCGGCCCACTCGGCCTCCCGGATGGCGCGCATCGCGAGGCGCCGCTGCTCGGGGTCGAGACGGTCGATGAAGAGCACCCCGTCCAGGTGGTCGGTCTCGTGCTGCACGCAGCGGGCCAGCAGCTCGGACCCCTCGAGGCGGACTGGCTCGCCGTGCATGTCCTGGCCGGTCGCGACGACGCGCATCGCCCGCCGCGTGGGCAGCTGCACGCCGGGGATCGACAGGCACCCCTCGGCGCCCTCTTGCTGCTCCTCGGACAGGTCCAGGGACGGGTTGACGAGGTGACCGAGGACCCCGTCGACGTGGTAGGTGAAGACCCGCAGGCTGACCCCCAGCTGGGGGGCGGCGAGGCCGGCGCCAGGGGCGTCGATCATGGTGTCGGTCAGGTCGCGCACCAGCGCCCGCAGCTCCGCGTCGAAGTCGGTGACGGGCGCGGCCGGGGTGCGCAGGACCGGGTCGCCGAAGAGGCGGATGTCCATGACTGACACGGTGGGGCGGTCCTCGCGGGTCTGGGCTGGGGTGGGCCGGGCCAGTCTACGCGGGGCGCAGGGGTGCTCCACGGGCGACCAGGTCACGCCGCAGCTGCTCGGGGCCGGTAAAGCGGACCGCCTCCAGGCCGCAGGCCTGCCCGGCCAGGACGTTGCGGGGGTTGTCGTCGGTGAAGCAGCACTGCGTCAGCGGGATGCCCATGCGCTGCTCCAGCACGTGGAAGATCGCCGGGTCGGGCTTGATCACGCCCTCCGCCCCGGACACCACGATGTCGAGGAACCCGGCCAGGAACGCGAACCGCGGCCGGGCGTAGCGCTCGAACAGCTCGCTGGACCAGTTGGTGAGGGCGAAGAGCGGCACCTTCGCGTCGTAGAGCTCCCGCAGCAGCTGCACCGACCCGTTGATCTGGTGGGTCAGGGACTTGTCGAAGTTTGCTGCGTAGGAACGGATCTCGTCGGCGAAGTGCGGTGCTCGCTCGATGGCCTGCTCCTCCGCCTCGGCGACGGGGACGCCCTTGTCGAGGGTGAGGTTCCAGTCGTGGAAGCTGAAGTCGTCGGCCTGCAGGAAGGCGCGCGCCCGCTGCTCGCCCACCCCGGCAGCCACAGCGGGCAGCGGGTCCCACGCGATGAGGACCTGTCCGAGGTCGAAGACCATGGCCGTCGTGTGTCGCGTCACCTGGCCCATCCTGCCCGCTCCCCCGCCGGAGCCGTATGTCGAAACGCCCACCGCGCCCCCTCCGCCGTCTCCCGCGCCGCTCAGGCGAGGCCGTCGGGCGGGTCGACGACGACGTGGACCGTCTCGGGCTCCTTGCGCGCCGAGCGGGTGGCGCGGACCGCCCGCAGCGCGTCCGCCAGCTCCAGGGCGTGGGCGTGGTCGGTGCGCAGAAGGATGCGCTGGCGCGGGCGCTCCTCGGCGTCGCGGCTAACCCCGGGTGCGCGACCGCTCCCGGAGGCTCGTCCCGTCCCAGGTGCGCCGCCACTCCCAGGTGCGCGGCCGCTCCCGGACGCTCTGCCGCTCCCGGCGGCGCGACCGCCCGCGGGGGCGGGGGGCACCGGCAGCGGCCCGAGGCGCTCGACGGTGTCGGCGAGCCCCACGGCGGCGACGGCGTCGGCCAGGGCGTGCCGCTCGGCCTCGAGCCGAGCGAGGGCGACGGTGGGTGGCAAAGCGAGCTCACGCCGCTCCGCGAGCTCGCGGGCGGCGAGCCAGCCCGGGTCCCAGCGCACCAGCGCCTCGACCGGTGGCACCGGCACGTCGACGGGGGCACCGCACAGCACGGCGGTGGCGCCGGCGGAGGCGGACCGCGCGAGGGCGGCTGCCCCCAGCCAGCGCCGCAGCGCCTCCACGGACGCGTCGAGGTCGGGGCGGTCCAGGCTGGCCCAGGCGTCGAGCAGCAGCACCGCGGCATAGCCGCCCTCGGCCACCGGTTCGGCGCCGGGCGTCGCGATGACGAGCGCCGGCCGGTCCGGCACGGCCGCGACGACCTCGCCGCTGCCGGAGGCCACCACCGGGACGCCCGGGAAGGCTCGCCCCAGCTCCTCGGCGGTCCTCCGCGCCCCGACGACCGAGGACCGCAGGCGGGTGCCCTCGCACTGCGGGCAGGCGTAGCGCTCCACGGTGCTGCCGCACCAGCGGCACCGCGGTGGCGCGTCGCGGCCGCCGAGCGCGAGCGGGCCGTGGCAGGCGGGGCAGCGGGCCGGGGCGCGGCAGTCCTGGCAGGACAGCGACGGCGCGTAGCCCCGGCGCGGCACCTGCACCAGCACCGGCCCGTGCGCCAGGGCGGCCTTGGCGGTGCGCCACGCCAGCGACGGCAGGTGAGCGCTGGCGGCGGCCGCGTCGCGCTCCTGCTCATGGCCCTCCCCGGCCACGACGACGCGGGGCGCGCGGCGGCGCACCGTCGCCGGGTCGCCGGCGACGACGGCCATGACGCCCTCCTCCACGAGACGCTGCACCGCCACCGACCGGGTGAATCCCCCGCTCAGCGCCGCCGCGCCCTCGCGTCGGGCCCGGGCGAGCAGCACCTCGCGCACGTGGGGGTAGGGCGCGCGGGGCTCGGCGAGCAGGTCGTCGCCGTCGTCCCACCACGCGACGAGCCCCAGGTCGGGCACCGGGGCGAACATCGCGGCCCGGGTCCCGACCACGCACCGGACGTGCCCGCGCAGCAGCTTGAGCCAGGCGGTGTACCTCGCCTGGGGGCCCTGCGCTGCGGTCAGCCGCACGTGAGCCCCCTTGCCCAGCACGGCGGTGAGGGCGGCGTCGACGCGGTCGACGTCCCGGTGGTCGGGCACCACGACCAGCACCCCGCGCCCTGCGGCCAGGGCCGTGGCGGCGGCGACGGCCAGCAGCGCGGGCCAGTCCGCGTCGGCGTCCCCGCCGCTCGGCGTCGCCAGCCAGGAGGCGTATGGCGCTCCCCCCTGCGCGACGTGCCGCAGGAAGGCCTCCCCCGCCCGGTGGTCGCGCCACGCCCCGGCGTCGGGGGGCTGCGGCGGGGTGGTGCCCTCGTCGGTCGGGGGGCGCTCGGAGAGGGCCCGCTCGGCGGCGGCGTGCCGCGGCGGCACGGCCAGCCGCAGCAGGTCGGAGAGCGTGCCGGCATACCTCCTCGCCACCTCGCGGCAGGTCGCGAGCACGGCTGGGGTGAGGACCGGCTCGGGGCTGACCACCCGCCGCAGCGGCGCGAGCCGGCCGGTGTGCTCGGCGGCGTCCTTGCGCGCGACCACGAAGCCCTCGACGTCCTGCCCCGCGAAGCGCACCCGCACCCGCGCGCCCGGGACGGCCTGCTCGCCCAGCTCGACGGGCACGGAGTACTCGAACGCGCGGTCGAGGTGGGCCAGCGGCACGTCGACCAGCACCTCGGCGACGGGGTCGCGGGGCGCGGCCGGCTCCGGAGGCGTGACGGTGCCCTGGGGCGCGATCGGCTCCGGCGAGGCCGTCGTGGCGTCCGGCCGGGCACCGGGCAGGGTGCGCTCGCCGCGCACCCGCGAGCGGATCAGCGACAGCTGCTCGCCGGTGCCGGCCTCCTCGCTCCCCTGCCGAGGGGCGCCGTGGTCCACGTCCGTCATGGCCTTTTCCTATCGCACGGCACCGACAGACCCTCCGGCGCGCACAGGCCGCCGCACGAGGCCCGCAGGCCCGGCAACGGCCGGCAGCGCGTCAGCCGCGGACGGCCCGCTGCAGCGCCTCCACGCGGTCCGTGGCCTCCCACGGGAACTGGCCCTCGGCCCCGCTGCGGCCGAAGTGACCGTAGGCGGCGGTGGCGGCGTAGATCGGGCGGAGCAGGTCGAGGTCGTCGATGATCGCGGCGGGGCGCAGGTCGAAGGTCTCGTCGATGGCCTTCTGGATGGCGTCGACGGGGGCGGTCTCGGTGCCGAAGGTCTCGACGTAGAGCCCGACCGGCTGCGCCTTGCCGATGGCGTAGGCGACCTGGATCTCGCAGCGCTTGGCGAGGCCGGCGGCGACGACGTTCTTGGCGACCCAGCGGGTGGCGTAGGCCGCGGAGCGGTCCACCTTCGACGGGTCCTTGCCCGAGAAGGCGCCGCCGCCGTGGCGGGCCATGCCGCCGTAGGTGTCGACGATGATCTTGCGACCGGTCAGGCCGGCGTCACCCATCGGACCGCCGATCTCGAAGCGCCCCGTGGGGTTGACCAGCACCCGGTAGCCCTCGGTCTCGATGCCGGCGGCGTGCTCGCCGAGCACCGGCTCGAAGACCTGCTGGACGATGTCGGGCTGCAGCAGGCCGTCCAGGGAGATGTCCCCGGCGTGCTGCGTGGAGAGCACGACCGTGTCGAGCCGCACGGCGCGGTCGCCGTCGTAGGCGATCGTGACCTGGGTCTTGCCGTCGGGGCGCAGGTAGGGCAGCGTGCCGTCCTTGCGCACCTCGGTGAGCCGCTCGGCGAGGCGGTGGGCCAGCTGGATCGGCAGCGGCATCAGGTCGGCCGTGTCGTCGCAGGCGTAGCCGAACATCAGGCCCTGGTCGCCGGCGCCCTGCTTGTCCAGCGCGTCGACGCCGCCGGTGCGCGACTCGTAGGCCGTGTCCACGCCCTGGGCGATGTCGGGGCTCTGCTGGCCGATGGACACCTCGACGCCGCAGGACTGCCCGTCGAAGCCCTTGGTGGAGCTGTCGTAGCCGATCCGCAGCACGGTGTCGCGCACGATGCGCGGGATGTCGACGTAGCCCTCGGTCGTGACCTCGCCGGCCACGTGCACCAGGCCGGTGGTGACCATCGTCTCGACCGCCACGCGCGAGTGGGGGTCCTGGGCGAGCATCGCGTCGAGGATCGAGTCGGAGATCTGGTCGCAGATCTTGTCGGGGTGGCCCTCGGTCACGGACTCGGACGTGAACAGACGCGACACGTGGTGCTCCTTGGCGCTGGACGGCAGGTTGCCCGGAGTCTAGCGCCGCACCTCCGCGGCGATGACGTCCAGGAGGGCATGTGAGACGCGCGTCTTGCTGGCCGGCCCGACGGTCACGGGGGCCGCGCCGTCCTGGCGCAGGATGGTGACCGTGTTGTCGTCCTGGCCGAAGGTGACGCCGACGCCCACCTGGTTGACGACGAGCAGGTCGCAGCCCTTGCGCCGCAGCTTGTCCTGCCCGAGCTCGAGCACCGAGTGCTCGGCGTCCCCGGTCTCGGCGGCGAAACCCACGATGTAGGGCCGCTCGGCGCCGGCGCGCGCCCGCTCCCGGACCAGGCCGGCGAGGATGTCGGGGTTGCGGACCAGCTCGATGGTGGGCGCAGAGTCGTCATCGCGGCCGTCCTCGGCGTGGGTCTTCTTGATCTTGGCGGTGGCCACTGACCGCGGCCGGAAGTCGGCGACCGCGGCGGCCATGACCACCACGTCCGCGCGGGCGCGCAGCTCCTCGACCTCGCCCTGCAGCCCCAGCGCGGACTCGATCCTGCGGGTCTCGATCCGCGGGTGCTGCGGCAGCGGTATGTCGACCGCGCCCGCCACCAGCACCACCCGGGCCCCGCGCGCGGCCGCCGCCTCGGCGATCGCGATCCCCTGCTTGCCGCTGGACCGGTTGCCGAGGTAGCGCACGGGGTCGAGGGGCTCGCGGGTGCCGCCCGCGGTGACCACGACGACCAGCCCGTCGAGGTCCAGGTCCTCGGCCGGACGGCTGGTGGGGTCGGCCAGAGCGGCCAGGGCGGCGGCGTGGATGTCCTCGGGCTCGGGCAGCCGGCCGGGGCCGGAGTCGGCGCCGGTGAGCCGTCCGGAGGCGGGGTCGATCACGGTGACCCCGCGGGCGCGCAGCGTCGCGACGTTGGCGACGGTGGCGGGGTGCTGCCACATCTCCGTGTGCATGGCGGGCGCCAGGACGACGGGGCAGCGCGCGGTCAGCAGCACGTTGGTGAGCAGGTCGTCGGCCAGGCCGTGCGCGGCCTTGGCCAGCAGGTTGGCGGTGCAGGGGGCGACGACGACGAGGTCGGCCTGCTGGCCGAGGGCGACGTGCCGGACCTGCTCGACGCCGTCGAAGACCTCGTGGGTCACCGCCTTGCCGGACAACGCCGACCATGTGGGCGCCCCGACGAACCGCAGCGCCGCCTCGGTGGGGACCACGGTGACGTCGTCGCCGGCCTCGGTGAAGCGTCGCAGCAGCGAGGCGGCCTTGTACGCAGCGATGCCCCCGCCGACGCCGAGGACGACGCGACGGGGGCGGGCGATGGCCGGCTGGTCGGCCATGGCGCGGGTCAGCCCTCGGTGGGCTCGGAGGTCAGCAGACCGTCGTTGATCTCGCGCAGCGCGATCGACAGCGGCTTCTCGTGCACCTGGGTCTCCACCAGGGGGCCGACATACTCCAGCAGGCCCTCGGAGAGCTGGGAGTAGTAGGCGTTGATCTGCCGGGCACGCTTGGCCGAGTAGATGACCAGGGCGTACTTGGAGTCTGCGACCTCGAGGAGGTCGTCGATCGGCGGGTTGGTGATCCCGATGGGGGCAGCAACGGTGCCAGGCACAGTCAGTCTCGCTTCGGTTGGTGGTCGGATCTCATCAATGATACGAGTTCCTCGGCCGCCCGGCGAACGTCGTCGTTGACGATGGTCACGTCGAACTCCTCCTGCGCGGCCAGCTCGGCCCGCGCGGTGGTGAGCCGACGAGCCCGCTCGGCCTCGTCCTCGGTGCCGCGGCCGACCAGCCGCCGCACCAGCTCGTCCCAGCTCGGCGGGGCCAGGAAGACGAACAACGCGTCGGGCATGCTCTCGCGCACCTGGCGGGCGCCCTGCAGGTCGATCTCGAGCAGCGCGGGCCGCCCGGAGGCCAGGACCTCGTGCACGGGCCCGCGGGGCGTGCCGTAGTAGTTGGTGCCGTGCACGACCGCCCACTCGAGGAGCTGCCCGGCGTCGCGCTGCGCCTCGAAGTCCGCGCGGTCCAGGAAGTGGTAGTGCACGCCGTCGCGCTCGCCGGGGCGGGCCGGGCGGGTGGTGCAGGACACGGACAGCCACACCTCGGGGTGGTGCTCGCGCACGTAGGCCGCGACCGTGCCCTTGCCGACGGCGGTGGGCCCGGCCAGCACGACCAGCCGGGGGGCCGGGACGGGGACGTCGACCGGCACGCTCAGTTCTCGAAGCGCGCGAGGAGCGCGGCGATCTGGTTGGCGCCGAGGCCGCGCACGCGGCGGGTGCGGGAGATCCCGACCTCTTCCATGATCTGGCGGGCGCGGACCTGCCCGACGCCGGGCAGCGACTCGAGCAGGACGTAGACCTTCATCTTGCCGATGACGTCGTTGGTCTTCCCCTCGGCCAGGACCGAGCGCAGCGACCCCTGGCCGTACTTCAGCTGGTTCTTGACGGCGGCACGCTCCCGGCGGGCGACCGCGGCCTTCTCCAGGGCCTCTGCTCGCTGCTCGGGGGTCAGGGTCGGCAAGGCCACGGGAGTCTCCTAGGTGGTGAGGTGGGTGCTGGGCATCCGGTCGGGTCTGACGTGGTGACAACGTACTGGCGGTGACGGCGGAGCCGCAACGGCGGCCCGGTCGGCGTCCGGCGTGGGACGAGCCTAGCGGCGGCGTGGTTCCCACCGTGACGAAACCGGGCAAAGGGTGCGGCTGTTCGGCGCGCCCCGGCCCCGCCGGTCGCCCGTCGCCGCGCCCGTGTCAGGCCCCGGACGGGTCCGCATCCGCCACGAGCTGCCGCAGCTGCTCCCCCGTCCGGCGGGCGGCCTCGCACAGGGCCGCCACGTCCGGACCGGCGCCCAGCACCTCCCGCGAGCTGGACGGCAGCACCTGTGGCAGGGCCGCGCCGAAGACCTGGCGCAGGGTGTCGGCGGTGCCTCCCTGGGCCCCCACGCCGGGGGCGAGCAGCGGCCCTCCCATGGCCGGCAGGTCGAGCCCGAGGTCGCGCACGGCGCTGCCGATGGTGGCACCCACCACGAGCCCCACCGACCCCAGCTCTCCGGCTGCGCGTGCCACCGCGTTGTCGGCCGTCGCCCCGGCGACGATCTCGCCGGCGACGCTGCGGCCCCCGGCGGACCCACCCACGCGGGCGTGCTGCACGGCCGCCCCCTCGGGGTTGGAGGTCAGCCCGAGCACGAAGACGCCCCGCCCAGTCCCCTGCGCCAGGTCGATCGCCGGGCGCAGCGAGCCGTAGCCGAGGTAGGGGGACAGCGTGATCGCGTCGACGGCGTCGGGGTTGTCCTTGCCGAGGAAGGCCTCGGCGTACGCCGTCATCGTCGACCCGATGTCCCCCCGCTTGACGTCGAGGATCGTCAGCGTGCCGGCCTCGCGCAGCCCGGCCTGGACGCGTTCGAGGAGGGCGACCCCCCGCGACCCGAAGACCTCGAAGAAGGCGGACTGCGGCTTCACGCAGGCCACCTGCCCCCCGAAGGCCTCGACGCAGGTCAGGGCGAAGCGCTCCACGCCCGCGAGGGTGTAGGGCAGCCCCCACGACTCGACGAGCTGCTGGTGCGGGTCGATGCCCACGCACAGCGGCCCGTGGGTGTCCATGGCGGCGCGCAGGCGCGCGCCGAAGGTCGGCTGGGTCACGAGTCCTCCTCGGCTCGGTCCGGGGTCGCGGCGCCGGCCGTATGCCGCTCGGCCGTGTGCCGCCCGGACATGTGCCGCCCGGTCGTATGCCGTTCGCCCGCCGGCTGCGGGCCGGTCACGTGCGGACGGATCACTGTGCGGCGTGCGCGCCGTGCTCGGCGAGGCGCTGCGCGTGCTCCTGCAGCGACATGACCGAGACGGGCTGGTCGCGCAGCGACTCGATCCCCTGCACCGCGGCCGCAAGCTGCTGGACGGTGGTGATGATGGGCTTGTCCATGCTCGTCGTCGCGGTGCGGATGGTGTAGCCGTCGGCGCGGGCCTCCTGGCTCGTCGGGGTGTTGACCACCATGTCGACCTGGCCGTCGAGGATGAGGTCGACGATCGTCGGCTCCCCCGCCGGGCCGCGACCCTCGGAGTGCTTGCGCACGGCCTCGGCCCGGACCCCGTTGCGGCGCAGCACGTCCGCGGTGCCGTCGGTGGCGAGGATCCGGAAGCCCAGGTCGGCCAGCCGCTTGCACGGGAAGATCATGGCGCGCTTGTGGCGGTTGGCGACGGAGATGAAGACCGTCCCCTGCGCCGGGAGGCCGCCGAAGGCGCCGAGCTGGCTCTTGGCGAAGGCGGTGCCGAAGTCGTCGGCGAGGCCCATGACCTCTCCGGTCGAACGCATCTCCGGCCCGAGGATCCGGTCGACGAACTCCCCGTCCTGCGTGACGAACCGCTTGAACGGCAGCACGGCCTCCTTGACCGCGGTCCCCGCCTCGATCGGCAGCGTCGCGCCGTCCCCCTCGCGCGGGAGCAGGCCCTCGCGGCGCAGCTCGGCGATGGAGGCGCCCAGCATGATGCGCGCCGCGGCCTTGGCGATCTGCACCCCGGTGGCCTTGGCGACGAAGGGGACGGTGCGCGAGGCCCGCGGGTTGGCCTCCAGGACGTAGAGAATGTCCTGGGCGAGCGCGAACTGGACGTTCATCAAGCCCCGGACGCCGATGCCCTCGGCCAGCCGCCGGGTGGACTCCCGGACCCGGTCGATCTCCGCGCGCCCGAGCGTCACCGGCGGCAGCACGCAGGACGAGTCGCCGGAGTGGATGCCGGCCTCCTCGATGTGCTCCATGATCGCGCCGACATACATCTCCCGCCCGTCGAAGAGGACGTCGACGTCGATCTCGATCGCGTCGTCGAGGAACCGGTCGACCAGGATCGGGTGGTCCGGCGACGCCTTGGCCGCCCGGGTGACGTAGTCGGTGAGGGTCTGGTCGTCGTAGACGATCTGCATGCCGCGGCCGCCGAGGACGTAGGAGGGCCGCACCAGGACGGGGTAGCCGATCTCCCGGGCGACCTCGAGGGCCTCCTGGGCGGAGTAGGCGGTGCCGAACTTCGGTGCGGGCAGCTGGGCCTCGTGCATGACGCGGCCGAAGGCGCCGCGGTCCTCGGCGAGGTGGATCGCCTCCGGGGACGTGCCCACGATGGGCAGCCCCTCGTCCTTGAGCGCCTGCGCGAGCCCCAGCGGAGTCTGCCCGCCGAGCTGCACGATGACCCCGGCGACCGGCCCGGCGGCCTGCTCGGCGTGGTAGACCTCGAGCACGTCCTCCAGCGTCAGCGGCTCGAAGTAGAGCCGGCTGCTGGTGTCGTAGTCGGTGGAGACCGTCTCGGGGTTGCAGTTGACCATGACGGTGTCGTAGCCCTGGTCGCGCAGCGCGAAGCTCGCGTGCACGCAGGAGTAGTCGAACTCCACGCCCTGGCCGATCCGGTTGGGGCCGCTGCCGAGGATGATCACGGCCGGCCGCCGGCGCGGCTGCACCTCGGTCTCCTCGTCGTAGGAGGAGTAGTGGTAGGGCGTCTGCGCGGCGAACTCGGCGGCGCAGGTGTCGACGGTCTTGTAGACCGGCCGGACGCCGAGGGCCTGGCGCACCCCGCGCACCACCGGCTCGGACATGCCGGTCAGCTGGCTGATCTGGCCGTCGGAGAAGCCGTGGCGCTTGGCCAGCCGCAGCTGCTCGGGGGTCAGCGTCGCGGAGCCCTTGATCGAGCGGGCGACCTCGTTGAGCAGCTCGATCTGGTCCAGGAACCACGGGTCGATGCCGGTCGCGTCGTGCACCTCCTCCACCGTCATCCCGGCGCGCAGGGCCTGCTGCACCAGCAGGATCCGGCCGTCGGTGGGGCGGGTCGCCTGCTGCAGCCACTGGACGCCCTGGTCGCGCCCGGGCCGCTCGCCGCGCCAGTGGAAGGTCGAGTCCTTCTTCTCCAGCGAGCGGAGCGCCTTCTGCAGCGCCTCGGTGAAGTTGCGCCCGATCGCCATGGCCTCCCCCACCGACTTCATGGTGGTGGTGAGGGTCGCGTCCGCGGAGGGAAACTTCTCGAAGGCGAACCGCGGCACCTTGACGACCACGTAGTCCAGGGTCGGCTCGAAGGACGCGGGCGTCTCGCGGGTGATGTCGTTGGGGACCTCGTCGAGGGTGTAGCCGACGGCCATCTTCGCGGCGATCTTGGCGATCGGGAAGCCGGTCGCCTTGGACGCCAGCGCCGACGAGCGCGACACCCGGGGGTTCATCTCGATGACGATGATCCGGCCGTCGTCGGGGTTGACGGCGAACTGGATGTTGCAGCCGCCGGTGTCGACGCCGACCTCGCGGATCACGGCGATGCCGATGTCGCGCAGCCGCTGGTACTCCCGGTCCGTTAGGGTCAGCGCCGGGGCCACGGTGATCGAGTCGCCGGTGTGGACACCCATGGGGTCGAAGTTCTCGATGGAGCAGACGACCACGACGTTGTCGGCGTGGTCGCGCATCACCTCGAGCTCGTACTCCTTCCACCCGAGGATGGACTCCTCCAGCAGCACCTCGGTCGTCGGCGACGCGAAGAGCCCCGCCCCGGCGATGCGGCGCAGGTCCGCCTCGTCGTACGCGAAACCGGACCCGAGGCCACCCATGGTGAAGGACGGGCGCACCACCAGGGGGTAGCCGAGATCACCTGCCGCGGCGAGACACTCGTCCATGGTGTGGCAGATGATCGAGCGGGCGGACTCGGCCCCGCAGCGCTCGACGACACCCTTGAAGCGCTCCCGGTCCTCGCCCAGCTGGATCGCCTCGACGTTGGCGCCGATCAGCGGGCAGCCGTACTTCTCCAGGACGCCCGCCTCGTGCAGCGCCATCGCGCAGTTGAGCGCGGTCTGGCCGCCGAGCGTGGCGAGCACGGCGTCCGGCCGCTCCTTGGCGATGATCGCCTCGACGACCTCGGGGGTGATGGGCTCGACATACGTCGCGTCGGCGAACTCGGGGTCGGTCATGATGGTCGCCGGGTTGGAGTTGACCAGGACGACCCGGATCCCCTCCTCGCGCAGCACCCGGCAGGCCTGGGTGCCGGAGTAGTCGAACTCGCAGGCCTGGCCGATGACGATCGGCCCGGAGCCGATGACCAGGACGCTGGTGATCTCGGGGTTGCGGGGCATCAGGCGTCGACCTTCTTGTCGGACTTGTCGGACTTGTCGGACTTGTCGGAGCGGGCGGTGGTGATGAGGTCCACGAAACGGTCGAAGAGGTAGTCGGCGTCGTGCGGCCCGGCCGCGGCCTCGGGGTGGTACTGCACCGAGAAGGCCGGCACGTCGAGGCACTGCAGCCCCTCCACGACCTGGTCGTTGAGGCCGACGTGGCTGACCCGCGCGCGCCCGAAGTCGGTGTCGAAGTCCTCCCCGATCGGCGCGTCGACGGCGAAGCCGTGGTTGTGGGCGGTCACCTCGACCCTGCGCGTCGCGAGGTCCATCACCGGCTGGTTGACGCCGCGGTGGCCGTACTTCAGCTTGTAGGTGCCGAGGCCGAGCGCCCGGCCGAGGATCTGGTTGCCGAAGCAGATGCCGAAGAACGGGATCCGCGCGGCGAGCACCTCCCGCAGCACCGCCACCTCGTGGTCCGCGGTGGCGGGGTCGCCCGGCCCGTTGGACAGGAAGACCGCGTCGGCGCCCACCCGCTGCAGGTCGGCGAAGGTCGAGGCCGCCGGCAGCACGTGCACCTCGAGGCCGCGCTCGGCCATCCGCTGCGGGGTCATCCCCTTGATCCCGAGGTCCAGCGCCGCGACCCGGCCGATCGGCTCGCCCTGCGGGCGCACGACGTAGGCCTCCGTGGTGCTGACCTCGCCGGCGAGCGCCGACCCGGCCATCGCCGGCTGCGCGCCGACCTGCTCGACGAGCCGGTCCACGGGGGTGACGGCCTCGTCGCCGGAGAAGATGCCGACCTTCATCGACCCGCGCTCGCGCAGGTGCCGGGTCAGGGCCCGGGTGTCCAGCTCGCAGATGCCGACGACGCCCTGGCGCACCAGCTCGTCCTCCAGGGTCCCGGTGGCGCGCCAGCTGGACGGCCGGATCGCGGGGTCCCGGACGACGTAGCCGGCCACCCAGATGCGCCCCGACTCGTCGTCCTCGCCGTTGACGCCGGTGTTGCCGACGTGCGGCGCCGTCATGACGACGACCTGGCGGTGGTAGGACGGGTCGGTCAGGGTCTCCTGGTAGCCGGTCATGCCGGTGGAGAAGACCGCCTCGCCGACGGTGCGACCCACCGCGCCGAAGGACCGGCCGGTGAAGGTCCGGCCGTCCTCCAGGACGAGGAGCGCCGGACGACGCTCGGTGATCTTGGCTGTCGGGCTCACGAGATGCTCCGCTCGTCGAGGTGGTCGTGCGTATGCCGGGCGCGCCGGCCCCCGCCCACCGGGGCCGGGGCCGCACGCCCGTGGTGCTGGGTGCGCCGGCCGGGCGGGTCGCCCGGCCGGCGGGTGGCTCAGGCCAGGGCGCCGTCGCGCGCGGTGACGCGCCCGCGCAGCAGCGTCGCCCGGACCGCGCCGGTGAGGGTGCGCCCGTGCCACGGATTGTTGCGCGAGAGCGAGGCGCTCGCAGCGCGGTCCACGGTCAGAGACCGGCTCGGGTCGACCAGCACGAGGTTGCCGGGCTCGCCGACGGCCAGCGGCCGGCCGTGCCCCTTGAGCCGCGCGATCTGCGCCGGGGTCGTGGACATGACCCGCGCGACGTCGGCCCAGGTCATCCGGCCCGTCGTGACCATGAGGTCGCTGACGACGGCGAGCGCCGTCTCCAGCCCGAGCATCCCGAAGGCCGCGTCCGCGAAGGCGTGGTCCTTGTCGTGGGACACGTGCGGGGCGTGGTCGGTGGCCACGATGTCGATCGTGCCGTCGACCAGGGCCGCGCGCAGCTCCTCGGCGTACTCGCTCGGGCGCAGCGGCGGGTTGACCTTGTAGACCGTGTCGTAGTCGGCCAGCAGGTCCGTGGTGAGGGCGAGGTGGTGCGGCGTGACCTCCGCCGTGACCGCGACGCCCCGCGCCTTGGCCCAGCGGATGACCTCCAGCGACCCGGGGGTCGACACGTGCGCCACGTGGACCCGGCCACGGGTCGCCTTGGCGAGCATCACGTCCCGCGCGACGATCGCCTCCTCGGCCGCGTCGGGCCAGCCCGGCAGCCCGAGCCGGCCGGACAGCTCGCCCTCGTGGCAGCAGGCCGTGGCGTCGGCGAGGCGGGGGTCCTGGCTGTGCTGGGAGATGACTCCGTCGAAGGCCGTGGAGTACTCCAGGGCGCGCCGCATCAGGCGGCTGTCGTGCACGCAGCGGCCGTCGTCGGAGAAGACCCGGACCTTGGCCTGGGAGCGGGCCATGAGGCCCATCTCGGACAGCTCCTCCCCCGCGAGGCCCTTGGTGACCGCGCCGACCGGGACGACGTCCACCAGACCGACCTCGCGGCCCCGGCGCCAGACCTCCTCGGCCTTCTCAGGGGTGTCGGTGACCGGCTGGGTGTTGGCCATCGCGAAGACGGCGGAGTAGCCGCCGACCGCCGCCGCGGCCGAGCCGGTGTGGATGGTCTCGGCGTCCTCCCGGCCCGGCTCGCGCAGGTGGGTGTGCAGGTCGACCAGCGCCGGCAGCGCGACCAGGCCGTCGGCCTCGACGACCTCGGCGTCCTTGACGGATCCCGCGTCCAGCGAACCGATCTCGCGGATCACGCCGTCCACGACGAGGATGTCCGCGGCGCGCTCGCCGAGCAGGCTCGCGCCGGTGATCAAGGTGGTGGGCATCAGGCGTTGTCTCCTTCGCCGGCGAGCAGGTGGTAGAGCACGGACATGCGGACGGCCACGCCGCCGGAGACCTGGTCGAGGATGATCGACCGGGCGCCGTCGGCCGCGTCGGAGGAGATCTCCAGGCCGCGGTTCATGGGGCCGGGGTGGGCGATGAGGGCGTCGTCGCGCATCAGCTCCAGGCGCCGGGGCGTCAGGCCGTATCCCGCGATGTACTCCCGCGGCGTCGGGAAGAAGCCGCCCGACATGCGCTCCTTCTGCACGCGCAGCATCATCACGACGTCGGCCTTGGGGATCTCGGCGTCGAAGTCGTAGGACCACGTGAAGCCGTCCCGCTCGGCCCAGGTCGCGAGGCCGTCCGGCATCAGCGTGGGCGGTGCGACCACGGTGACCGTGGCGCCGAGCTTGTGCAGGCACAGCACGTTGGAGCGGAAGACGCGGCTGTGGCGCAGGTCGCCGCAGATGACGACGTGGCGCCCGTCGAGGTCGCCCAGCTCGCGCCGCATCGTGTAGGCGTCGAGCAGGGCCTGGGTCGGGTGCTCGTGGGTGCCGTCGCCGGCGTTGATGACCACGCCGGTGACCCACTGGGCGATGAGCTGCTGGGCGCCGGAGGCCATGTGGCGGATGACGAACCCGTCGACGCCCATCGCCTGGAGGTTCATCACGGTGTCCTTGAGGGACTCGCCCTTGGACAACGACGACCCCTTGCCCGCCATGTTGAGCGAATCGGCGGACAGCCACTTCTCGGCGAGCTCGAAGGAGCCGCGGGTGCGGGTGGAGTCCTCGAAGAAGAAGTTGACGATGGTGCGCCCGCGCAGGGTCGGGAGCTTCTTGATGTCCCGGTGCTGCACCTCGTGCATCTGCACGGCGGTGTCGAGGATCTGGGTGATGTCCTGGCGGGACAGGTCGTTGATGGACAGGAGGTGCTTGTTCACCGATGGCCTCCGGAGATGACGACCTCGTCGGTGCCGTCGCGCTCGGCGAGCTTGACCGAGACCCGCTCGGCGGAGGAGGTCGGGAGGTTCTTGCCGACGTGGTCGGCGCGGATGGGCAGGTCGCGGTGGCCGCGGTCGACCAGGACCGCGAGGCGCACCGCCAGGGGGCGGCCTAGGTCCGTCAGCGCGTCGAGCGCGGCGCGGACGGTGCGGCCGGAGTAGAGCACGTCGTCGACGAGCACGACGACCTTGTCGTCGATGCCGCCGGCGGGGATGTCGAGACGCTCGGCGTGCCGGATCGGCTGGCGGCGCAGGTCGTCCCGGTACATCGTGATGTCGATCGCCCCCACGGGGACGTCGACGCCCTCGACCTCGCCGATGGCGGTGGCGAGCCGGTGGGCGAGCGGGACTCCGCGCGTGGGGATGCCGAGGACGACGAGGCCCTGTGCTCCCTTGTTGCGCTCGATCACCTCGTGGGCCATGCGGCGCAGGGCCCGAGCGATCTCGTGGTCGCTCATGACGACCCGGGCGTCGCTGCTCCGGTCGTCGGTGTCGGTGGATGACTGGGGATGGTCTGGGGCAGGCGTCATCACGTCTGACCTCCTTCTCGCCTCGCTGGACGTCGTTAAAGGATGCCGATCGGGTCGATCCTAGCCTGCCGCGGGTGGTGCTCCGGACCACCCTGGCCTACCCGCCCGCGGCACCCCGCCCGGGGCCACACTGCTGGACCATGCTGCTGGGACCACGGTGCGCGCTGGCTCGACTACGCCTGATCAGCAGCCGTCACATTCGGTCAAACGACTACCCATATGGATGAAACGCTCGGCGCGTTTCCCGGTTGGGCTTGCCGCGACCGTCACAGTGCGTAACCATCTCAGGTGTTACAGACAGTTACGTGATCGGAGTCAAGATCCATGGCCAGCGACTACGCCAAGGCCCTCGGCGCCCGGCTGCGTTCCATCCGCACCCAGCAGGGGCTGTCCCTGCACGCGGTCGAGGAGCGCTCCCAGGGCCGGTGGAAGGCCGTTGTGGTGGGTTCCTACGAGCGTGGCGACCGCGCGGTGACCGTGCAGCGCCTCTCGGAGCTCGCCGACTTCTACGGCGTGCCGGTGTCGGCGCTGATGCCTGACTCCGAGGTCGCCCCCGCCACCGAGGCCCCCGCCAAGCTCATCATCGACCTCGAGGCGCTGTCCCAGGTCTCCGCCGAGCGCGCCGGGCCCCTCGCCCGCTACGCCGCGACGATCCAGTCCCAGCGCGGCGACTACAACGGCAAGGTGCTGTCCATCCGCCAGGAGGACCTGCGCACCCTCGCCGTCATCTACGACACCTCCCCCGGCCAGCTGGCCGACGAGCTCGTCGGCTGGGGCGTCCTGGACCCGGCGGCCCGCCGCGGCATCCCCGAGGCCTGACCCACCCCCACCCCCACCCCCACACGATCGTAGACCCTTCTGGTCGCTGAGCGACCAGAAGGGTCTACGATCGTTGAGAGGGGGGCCGCTCAGACGAGGGTCGGCTTGACCTCCTGCAGCCGGCCGAGCAGGCCGTTGACGAAGCCGGGCGACTCATCCGTCGACAGCTCCCGGGCCAGCGACACGGCCTCCGCGATCGCGACGCCCTCGGGGACGTCGTCGCCGTAGAGCAGCTCGAACGCCCCGATCCGCAGGATGGCGCGGTCCACCGCGGGCATCCGGTCCAGGGTCCAGCCCTGCGCGTAGGTGGTCAGCGCCTCGTCGATCTGCGGCCAGTGCGCCAGCAAGCCGTGCAGCAGCACCGAGGTGTACTCCGGCACCGGGTGGTCGTCCTGACCGGCGCGCCGGGGCTCGGCCAGCCGCTGCGCCAGCAGGTCGCCGACGTTCAGGCCCCGCGACTCGGCCTCGAAGAGGATGTCCAGGGCGCGCTTGCGCGCCTTGCCTCGTGCCGACACGTCAGTTGACGCGACCGAGGTAGGAGCCGTCGCGGGTGTCGACCTTGACCTTGGTGCCGGTCTCGAGGAAGAGCGGCACGGCGATCTGCGCGCCGGTCTCCAGCGTCGCGGGCTTGGTGCCACCGGTGCTGCGGTCCCCCTGCAGGCCCGGCTCGGTGTAGGTGATCTCCAGGATCACGGAGGCCGGGAGCTCGACATACAGCGGAGCACCCTCGTGGGTGGCGACGATCGCCTCCTGGTTCTCCAGCATGTAGTCGGCCGCGCTGCCCACGACGTCCTCGCTCACGTGGAGCTGGTCGTAGGTCTTGCCGTCCATGAAGACGAAGTCGGTGCCGTCCTTGTAGAGGTACTGCATCGTGCGCTTGTCGACGTTGGAGGTCTCGACCTTGGTGCCGGCGTTGAAGGTCTTGTCCACGGTCTTGCCGGTGGTCACCGACTTGAGCTTGGTCCGCACGAAGGCCGGGCCCTTGCCGGGCTTGACGTGCTGGAACTCCACCACGGACCAGAGCTGGCCCTCCAGGTTGAGCACCATGCCGTTCTTGAGGTCGTTGGTCGTTGCCACAGGGCCGTCCATCTCTGTCGTCGGGGCGCGCTGCAGCGCCTCAGGTCGGTCGGGGTTTCCGACCCAGTCTAGACCGTATGCCGCCCCACCGATTCACGCCATCACCTGCCGCCGGGGCCGGACGGGGGCACACTCGTGGCATGAAGCTCACGACTGCCGCCCTCGGAGGGCTTGCCGCGGTGGCCGGGGTGGCCGCCCACGACCTGACGCAGAAGAAGCACTCGCTGCTGCGCACCTTCCCCGTGCTCGGCCACGCCCGCTATCTCGTGGAGACGATCGGCCCCGAGATGCGGCAGTACATCGTGGCCGCCAACGACGAGGAGCGGCCGTTCAGCCGGGACCAGCGGCGCTACATCTACTCGTCGGCCAAGGGCGAGAACTCCTACTTCGGCTTCGGCACGGACAACGATCTGGACCGGGCCGAGAACTACCCGGTCATCAAGCACCGCACCTTCGCGGACGTGGCGCCGGCGACCCACCACGACGGCGGGGAGGGCATCGCGCTGCCCGGCGCCAAGGTGCTCGGTGGTCCGCGCGGGCGGGCCAAGGCGTTCCGCCCGGGCTCGGTCGTCAACGTGTCGGCGATGAGCTTCGGCTCCTTGTCGGGGGCGGCCGTGCGGGCCATCAACCGGGGGTGCGCGCAGGCCGGCGCGATGCACAACACGGGTGAGGGTGGCCTGTCCGAGCACCACCGTCAGGGCGCGGACCTGGTCTGGCAGATCGGGACGGGCTACTTCGGGTGCCGGGACGACCGCGGTGACTTCTCTCTGGACCGGTTGCGCGAGACGGTGCAGTCGGCGCCGGTGCGGATGCTGGAGATCAAGCTCAGCCAGGGCGCCAAGCCCGGGCTCGGCGGGGTGCTGCCCGCCGCGAAGGTCACGCCGGAGATCGCGGCGATCCGTGGCATCCCGGAGGGCGAGGACTGCATCTCGCCGTCCCGGCACTCGGCCTTCCGCGATGTCGACTCGATGCTGGACTTCGTCGAGCTGCTCGCCTCGGAGACGGGGCTGCCGGTCGGCATCAAGTCGGCGGTGGGCCACCAGGGGTTCTGGCGCGAGCTGGCCGAGGCCATGGCCGATGGTCGACGCGGCGTGGACTTCGTGACCGTGGACGGCGGGGAGGGCGGCACGGGCGCCGCTCCCCTGGTCTTCTCGGACTCGGTGTCCCTGCCCTTCCGCACCGGTTTTTCGCGGGTCTACGCCGAGTTCGCCCGGGTGGGGATCACGGACGAGGTGACCTTCATCGGGTCGGGTCGGCTGGGGCTGCCGGACAACGCCCTGGTCGCCTTCGCCCTCGGCGCGGACCTCGTCAACGTCGCCCGCGAGGCGATGCTGTCGGTGGGCTGCATCCAGACCCAGCGGTGCCACACCGGTCAGTGCCCGGTCGGGGTGGCGACCCAGAGCCCCTGGCTGGAGCGCGGCATCGACGTGCCGGACAAGGCGGAGCGTGTGGCCCGCTACCTGGCCACGCTGCGCCGGGACCTGCTCAAGGTGGCCCAGTCGGTGGGCGTGCACCACCCCGGCCTGGTCACCGTCGACGACATCGAGCTCCTCGACGGCAACGGCCCGGGCGACGGCCTGCGGCAGGCCTACGGCTACGAGCCCGGCTGGGGTGAGCTGGGTCCGCAGCTGAGCGAGGAGATCGCCGCCATCATGGACGGCGCCAACGCCGTGGGCGGCACGCACCAGGAGCGCGGCACCGCCGACCTGCCCTGACGTCGCATCTGGCCCGGTGCCCATCGTGTCCACACGGTGGGCACCGTTTTCACGGCATACATAACCCGTGATTATGGTCAGAGTCACCATTCGACGTCCTCCCACCCCCTGAGGAGCACCCCCATGGCCCTGACCGGCCTCCTTCTCGGCGCCCTGCTCGGCCTCGTCCTGCAACGCGGCCGCTTCTGCGTGACCGGCGCCTTCCGCGACCTGTGGGTCGCCCGCAACACCCGCTGGTTCACGGCCTTCATGATCGTGGTCGCGGTGCAGAGCATCGGCGTCTTCGCGCTGCAGGCGCTCGGCGTGATCACCCTCGCCGCCAAGCCGTTGCCGCTGATCGCCACCATCGTCGGCGGGCTGATCTTCGGCGTCGCGATCGTGCTGGCCGGCGGCTGCGCGACCGGCACCTACTACCGCGCCGGGGAGGGGCTCGTCGGGTCCTGGATCGCCCTCGCGATGTACGCGCTGTTCTCCGCGGTCATGAAGTACGGCCCGCTCAAGCCCGTCAACGACGGCCTGCGCGCGCTGACCGTGCCGCAGACCACGCTCTACGACACCCTCGGCGTGTCCCCCTGGATCCTGGTCCTGGTGCTCACCGCGCTCGTGGGGTGGGCGACCGCCCGGCACCTCACCCGCGCCGCCTCGACCCGTATGGCGACCCTGCCGCCCCGCCGCAGCGGTCTCGCCCACATGCTGTTCGAGAAGCCCTGGCACGCCTTCGCCACCGCCGTCGTCGTCGGCCTGATCGCGATCGCCGCGTGGCCGCTCAGCTTCGCCGCCGGGCGCAAGGACGGCCTCGGCATCACCACCCCCTCCGCCAACCTCACCCGCTGGCTCGTGACCGGCAACCCCGCCTCGATCGACTGGGGCGTGTGGCTCGTCGTCGGCATCCTCGTCGGCTCCTTCGTCGCCGCCAAGGCGTCCGGGGAGTTCCGGGTCCGCGTGCCCGACGCGCGCCAGGCCACGCGGTCGGTCGTGGGCGGTGCCCTGATGGGCGTCGGCGCCTCGCTGGCCGGAGGCTGCACCATCGGCAACGCCATGGTCCAGACCGCCCAGTTCACCTACCAGGGCTGGATCGCCCTGGCCGCGATGGTGCTCGGCGTCGGCGTCGGCGCCAAGTTCTTCGTCGGCACCCACCGCCGCGACGGCGCGCTGTCCGGCGCGAGCGGGGTCGACGCCTCCGCGGACGCCGCCGGCGAGGCCCCTGCCCGGCCGCTGCGCCTCACCCCCACCCCCTGAGTCCCCTTCCGCCACAAGGAGAAACACCGTGAAGTACACCCTCGAGACCGAAGGTCAGGTCTGCCCCTTCCCGCTGGTGGAGGCCAAGCAGGCGATGGAGCAGATCCAGGTCGGCGACGAGCTGATCATCAACTTCGACTGCACCCAGGCCACCGACGCGCTGCCGCGGTGGGCCGCGGAGTCCGGCTACCCGGTCACCCACTTCGACCGGGCCGGGGACGCGGGCTGGACCATCACGGTCCAGAAGTCCGCCTGACCCTCGCCGCAGGCACGACGACGGCCGGCCGCCGCTCCCCCCTTCGGAGCGGCGGCCGGCCGCCGTCGTGCACCCCGCTACTTGATCTCGCGTCGCAGCAGCAGCCAGCTGCCGAGCACCAGCGGGAGGAGCGTCCAGATCGCGTTGGACGTGGCGAGGTGGCCCCAGTCGGTCGCCGTCATGTGGCCGGACAGCAGCTGCCGGGACGACGGGTTGGGGTCGATCCACGGGGCGGCGTCCTTCAACCAGGACACCAGCGCCATGAGCGGCAGCAGCATCGGGATCAGGAAGTAGGCCGCGATCGCGAAACCCGGGTTGGCCAGCAGCAGCCCGAGGCCCAGCCCGCTGAGGACGCCGATCAGCTCCGCGAGCAGCACCCCGCCGACGGCGGGCCAGCGCAGGTCCCAGCTCGCCGGGGCGTCCTGGAAGGTCCCCGCGAGGACGTTGGCCGCCGCCGCCAGCGCCAGACCGAGAGCGATGGCCAGCACCCCGACGATGCACACGGCCGCCATCTTGGCGAGCACCACCCGCAGCCGCCGCGGCTCCTGCGCGAAGGTGACGAGGCCGGTCCGCTGGCTGAACTCCGACGTGGCGGTGAGCACCCCGAGGATCGGCAGCAGGATCATCTGCGGCGTCGTGGTCGCCTCGGCGAAGGTCGAGAAGGTCAGCGACTCGCGCTCGCTGAGGGACCACGTGAAGCCGATGGCGGCTGCCGTCACGAGCCCCATGGCGATGAGCAGCCACCGGCCCGAGCGGGTGTCGACGAGCTTGCGCAGCTCGACGTGCAGCAGCCGGCCGAAGGGGATGCCGGGGCGGGTGCCCGGCTCCCGGCGAGGCCCCGCCTGGGCGGCGGTGCCGGTGTCGTTGCGGGGGGCGTCGGCCCGGGTCGCGGTGCTCATGCCGCCACCTCCGTCCCGGCGGTGCCGCGGGCGTCGTCGGCGGTGAGCTCCAGGAACATCTGCTCCAGGCCGGCCCCCTGGGCGGGCCGCAGCGCCGTGAGCACCAGCTGGGCCTCCAGCGCCACCCGCCCGACCTGCTCGGCGGAGGCCTTGACGGTCAGCTCGTCCCCGTTGTGACCCGTGACCTCCAGCCCGGCGCGCTCCAGCGCGTCCCCGAGCCGGGCGGTGTCGGTGGCGGCCGCCGTCACGCCGTCACCGGCGAGCAGCTCGCGCGTCGACCCCTGGGCGACGATCCGGCCACGCCCGATCATGATGATCTCGTCGGCTGTCTGCTCGACCTCGTGCAGCAGGTGGGAGGACAGCAGCACGGTGCGGCCCTGCCCGGCAAAGCTGCGCAGCAGCCCCCGCAGCCAGTGGATGCCCTGGGGGTCCAGACCGTTGGCCGGCTCGTCCAGCACCAGCACCTCGGGGTCACCGAGCAGGGCTCCGGCGAGACCGAGCCGCTGCCGCATGCCGAGGGAGTAGTTGCGCACCCGGCGCCGCGACTCGTCCGGCGTCAGGCCCACCAGGGAGAGCATCTCGTCGACCCGGGAGCGCGGGGCGCCGATGGCGATCGCCGCCAGGGTCAGCACCTCCCGGCCGGTGCGCCCGACGTGCTGGGCCGACGCGTCGAGCAGGCTCCCCACCTGGCAGGCGGGGTTGGGCAGGTCGTGGTAGCGACGGCCGAGCAGCCGCGCCTCCCCCGAGGTGGCGGGCGTGAGCCCGGTCATGACGCGCATGGCGGTGGACTTGCCGGCGCCGTTGGGTCCGAGGAATCCGGTCACCACGCCCGGGCGGGCCGTGAACGACACGTCGTCGACGGCGGTGAACCCGCCGTACCTCTTGGTCAGGTGGTCGATCTCGATCATGGGCACCAGCCTGGTCGAGACCGTCGGGGCGCGGCATCGGGCTAGTCGCCATACCGCCCTCGACCATCGGCCAGGTGCGGATCGACCTGTGGCTGGCACCGCGGGCAGCCGCGCCCTCCTAGGCTGCTGCCATGAGCAGCCGTCCGCCCCGCGACCTGTGGGCCCCCCTCACGCTGTGGGGTCACGTATGGCGGGGGCTGCTGGCCGCGGTGACCGGCGCGGCCTTGTTCCTGATGTCGAACGACCCCCAGGTGTCGCGCCCGCTGGCGAGCTGGGTGCCGCTCGTGGACGTCGTGGTGGGTCTGCTGTCGCTGTCGCTGCTGCCGCTGCACCGGCGCTTCCCGGTGGTGGTGCCGGTCCTGCTGCAGGCCGTGACGGCCGTGTCGATGTCGAGCGCCGGCACGGCCTCGGTGGCCCTGGTCTCGGTCGCCACCCGGCGGCGCTGGCCGCGGATCCTCCTCGCCGGCGGGGTCGCGATGATGGCCTCGCTGGCGGTGTCGCGGCTCTACCGCGAGACGGATCCGATGCCGGCGCCGCTCAACATCGCCACCATGGTGCTCGTGCTCGCCGCCCAGGTCGCGTGGGGTCTCTACATCGGGGCCCGCCGAGACCTGCTCGCCACGTGGCAGTGGCGCGCCGAGGCCGCCGAGCGGGAGCAGGCCGCCCGGGTCTCCCAGGCCCAGATCGACGAGCGCAGCCGGATCGCGCGGGAGATGCACGACGTCCTCGCCCACCGGATCTCGTTGATCTCCATGCACGCCGGGGCGGTGGCCTACCGGACCGACCTCCCCCCGGAGGAGGTCCGCGCCGAGGCCGGCATCATCCAGCGGACGGCGGCCGACGCGCTCGACGAGCTGCGCGACATCCTCGGCGTGCTGCGCCAGACCCCGGTCGGGGGCGCGGAGTCGTCCGTCGAGGCGCCGCAACCCACCTTCGCCGACATCCCGGACCTCGTGGCGCAGGCCCGTCAGGCGGGGCTGTCGGTGACGGTGGTCGACGAGATCGCTCCCGGCGCCGGCGTCCCCGCGCAGGTGGGCCGGCACGCCTACCGCATGCTGCAGGAAGCGCTGACCAACGTCCGCAAGCACGCCCCCGGCGCCCAGACCACCGTGCGGGTGGCCGGTCACCCCGGGGGGCGGCTGCGGCTGGAGGTCGTCAACACCCCTGTCGCCGTATGGCGCTCGCCCGCCTCTCCCCTGCTCGGCGCCGGTCTCGGCCTGGTGGGGCTGCACGAGCGAGCCCATATCGTGGGGGGCACCATCACCCACGGCGAGACCTCCGACGGCGGCTACCGGATGACCGCCGAGCTCCCGTGGCCCAAGGAGGCGACGTGACCTCACCCGTGCGGGTGCTGCTCGTGGACGACGACGCGCTGGTCCGAGCCGGGCTGCGGCTCATGCTCGGCGGCGAGGCGACCGTGGAGATCGTCGGCGAGGCCGGGGACGGCGTCGAGGCCGAGAGCCTGGTGGCCCAGCTCCACCCGGACGTGGTGCTCATGGACATCCGGATGCCGCGCCAGGACGGCCTCACCACCACCGAGCACCTCGTGTCCCGCCCCGACCACCCGGAGGTCGTGGTGCTGACCACCTTCGACGCCGACGACCTGGTGCTGCGCGCGCTGCGCGCGGGTGCCAGCGGGTTCCTGCTCAAGGACACCCCGCCCGCCCAGATCGTGCAGGCGATCCACCGGGTGCGCGCCGGCGAGCCCATGCTCTCCCCCAGCGTCACCCAGCAGCTCATCCAGGCGGTGTCGACGCGCACCTCCGACCCGCGCCAGGACCGCGCGAGCAGCCTGGTCGCCCGGCTGACCCCGCGCGAGCGCGAGATCGCCGCGGCCATCGGCGAGGGCCGCACCAACGCGGACATCGCCGCTGCGATGTACCTCTCGGTCGCCACGGTCAAGTCCCACGTCACCCACCTGCTCACCAAGCTCGAGGCCGACAACCGGGTCCAGATCGCGATCCGCATGCACGACGCCGGGCTGCTCTAGACGGGCCACCCGCCCATCCCCCCGGCACCGGGCCGGCGCCGAGCGTCGAGACCGGCGCGGGGTCGCCGCGCAGCCTGCCACGAGGTGCTACTTGTCGCTGCCGATGTTGCGATCCGCTTCCGCGCCCTCCAGCATGAGGGTCACCTCCTCCAGACGCTGGAAGCGACCAGAGGTGTCACGGCGAGCCAAGACGTAGACCTCCTGGACGACGGTGCTGCCATCTCTCTTGGTGACCTCCACGACGTGGCGATCTGCGTACCGCTCGCCGTCGTCGTACTCGTCGAGGACGGTGATGTCGACATCGCGAACGACCTCTCCCAGGTGCTGGATGTGGTCGACGAAGCCGGCGCGATCGTCCCAGGTGCCGTTGGTCCGCTGCCGGTAGTCGTCGGTGAAGTGTCGGTCCACGACCGCGTCGAGGGGTTCGGACGTGGCGAGGAGGTCGTGCAGTGCGGAGCGGATGTCACTCATGTCTCCACCGTACGTGCCGCTCGCACCCGGGCGACGGGCGCCCGTGGCGCGAACGGACGGAGCGGGCGGGGCGGGCGGCATACGGCCCTCGGGGTCAGGGGCAGACGGCGGTGAAGGCCTGCTCCAGCCACTCCTCCCGCGGCCCCTCCAGACGCACCGGGTCGCCGACACCGCGCAGGGCGACGAAACGGAGCATGGCGCCCCGGGACTTCTTGTCGCGGGACATCGCCGTCAGGAGCGCCGGCCAGGAGGCCGGGGGTGGCGCGTCATACCGGATCGGCAGACCGACCGAGGTGAGGATCTCGCGATGGCGCGCGATGACCGAGGGGTCGAGCAGGCCTGCGGCGCAGGCCAGCTCGGCGGCGTAGACCATCCCGACCGCGACGGCGTCCCCGTGACGCCAGCGATAGTGCTCGACCTGCTCGATGGCGTGGCCGAAGGTGTGGCCATAGTTGAGGATCTCGCGCAGGGAGGACTCGGTGAGGTCGGCCGCGACGACGCCGGCCTTGACGGTGATCTTGCGCTCGATGAGCTCACGCAGCACCGGACCACTCACGTCGAGCGCCGCCGCGGGGTCGCGCTCGATCAGGTCGAGGATGACGGGGTCGGCGATGAAGCCCCCCTTGATCACCTCGGCCAGCCCAGCGACGAGGTCGGCCCGAGGGAGGGTGCTGAGGGTCGACAGGTCGCACACCACACCGCGCGGCTCGTGGAAGGCACCCACGAGATTCTTGCCCTCGGGGGTGTTGATGCCCGTCTTGCCACCGACAGCCGCGTCGACCATGGCCAGCAGGGTCGTGGGGACGTGCACGACGTCGACGCCGCGCAGCCAGGATGCCGCCGCGAAACCGCCGAGGTCGGTCACCGTCCCACCCCCGACACAGACGATGGCGTCGGTGCGGGTGAAACCAGCCTGCCCGAGCTGGGACCACAGCCGAGCGAGGACGTCCACGGACTTGGCGCTCTCGGCATCAGGCACCTCGGCCCGGTGGACCTGCACGGCGGCGGCCGCGAGCGCGCCGGCCACCTGGTCGGCGTAGGCAGCGACGGCGGGCGAGGCCACCACCAGGACCCGCAAGGTGCCCTCCCGCAGCAGCGAGGGCACCTGCCCCAGCACGTCCCGCCCGACCACGACGTCGTAGCTGTCGCCGACGGGGATGACCGTCGGGGCGGGGGCGGCGGCATAGGGCTCGGTCATGCCGACCCGCCCTGCACCAGCTCGACCACCTGGTCGGCCACGTCCTGCACGCTGCGTCCCGCCGTGTCGACGGTCCACGTCGCCACCTGGGCGTAGAGCGGGCGCCGGACCTCCATGTGCTTGAGCCACGACCGGCGTGGCAGCAGCGCCACCATGGACGCGGACTGGTCGAAGCCGATGCGTCGGGCGGCGTCGCTGATCCCGACGTCGAGGAAGACCACGACGTGCTCGCCGAGGGCCTGCCGGATCTCCGGGTCGGTGATCGCTCCCCCACCGACCTCCACGACGCCGTCGGTGCGCAGCGCCGCCAGCGTGGCCTGGCGCTCGAGCTCGCGGAAGCGTGCCTCCCCCACGTCGACGAAGACCTCCGCCACCGGGATGCCGGCCGCGTGCTCGACCTCCCGGTCGGTCTCCACGCAGCCGCAGCCGAGCAGCTCGGCGACCAGACGACCGACCGCGGTCTTGCCGGAGCCCGGGGGGCCGACGAGGACGACGCGGGGCCGGGTGCGCCCGGACAGTGCCCGCGCCACGGCGTCGGCCACCTCGGCCGGCGTCCGCCCGGACGTGGGGATCGCGACCCGCGACGCGGCGCGGTAGACGGGCTGCCGCGCGTCGTAGAGCTCCGGCACGTCGTCGCGCGCCAGCATGGGCCGCTCGGCCGGATCGCCGGCGCGGGACAGTGCCTCGGCGAGCTCGACCTCGAGGTGCACGACGTCGTGGTCCGCGAGCGCGGCGCGGACCTCGGGGCTGCCGAGCGCTCCGCCCCCAAGCGCGAGGACGCCCGGCGGCCCGGCGAGCAGCTGCAGGACCAGCCTGCGCTCCACGTCGCGGAACGCCGGCTCGCCGTGGCTGGCGAAGTACTCCGGGACGGGGACGCCGACGGCCTGCACGATGGCCTCGTCGGCGTCGACGAAGGGCAGGCCGTAGCGGTCGGCCAGGAGCCGGCCGACGGTCGACTTCCCGGCGCCCATGAACCCCACGAGGACCATCATGAGCGCATCGCGTCCGGGATCGCGTCGAGGTAGCCGCGCAGGTTGCGGGAGGTCTCGGCGACGCTGTCGCCCCCGAACTTCTCCAGGCAGGCCTCGGCCAGCACCAGCGCCACCATCGCCTCGGCGACCACCCCGGCGGCGGGCACGGCGCACACGTCGGAGCGCTGGTGGATCGCCGTGGCCTGCGCGTCCGGGTTGGTCACGTCGACGGTGTCGAGGGCCCGGGGGACGGTGGAGATCGGCTTCATCGCGGCCCGGACGCGCAGCGTGTCGCCGTTGCTCATGCCGCCCTCGGTGCCACCGGCGCGGTTGGTGCGTCGCCCGATCCGTCCCTGCTCGTCCCGCTCGAGCTCGTCGTGGGCGGCGCTGCCGCGGCGGCGGGCGGTGCGGAAGCCGTCGCCGACCTCGACCCCCTTGATCGCCTGGATCCCCATCAGGGCTGCGGCGAGCCGCGCGTCGAGGCGCCGGTCCCAGTGGACGTGCGACCCGAGGCCGGGCGGCAGGCCGACGGCGACGACCTCGACGACGCCGCCGAGGGTGTCGCCGTCCTTGTGGGCCGCGTCGATCTCCGCGACCATCGCGGCGCTCCCCGCCGGGTCGAAGGCGCGGACCGGGTCGGCGTCGAGCGCGGCGACGTCGTCGGGGCCGGGGACCGGTGCGTCGTCGGCCACCCCGGCCTGCCCGATCGCGACGGTGTGGGACACGAGCCGTATGCCGTAGGCCTGCTCCAGCAGCGCGGCGGCGATCGCGCCGAGGGCCACGCGGGCCGCCGTCTCGCGGGCGCTGGCCCGCTCGAGCACGGGCCGGGCGTCCTCGAAGGCGTACTTCTGCATGCCGACCAGGTCGGCGTGGCCGGGGCGGGGCCGGGTGAGCGGCTTGTTGCGGGCGATCTCCTTGGGCGCGTTGACGTCGTCGCTGGCCGCGTAGTCCTGCTCGGTCACGGGGTCCGGACTCATGACGGTCTGCCACTTGGGCCACTCGGAGTTGCCGATGGTGAGGGCCACGGGGCTGCCGAGGGTCTCGCCGTGGCGCAGCCCGCCGACGATCGTGACGACGTCCTGCTCGAACTTCTGCCGGGCGCCGCGGCCGTGACCGAGCCGGCGGCGCGCCAGGGCGTCCGCGATGTCGGCGCTCGTCACCCGGACACCCGCGGGGAGACCCTCGATCGTGGCCGCCAGGGCGGGGCCGTGGGACTCACCGGCAGTCAACCAACGCAGCATGGCGTCGATCCTGCCACGTCAGCCGAGGGCGCTGCGTGCGGCGTCCAGCAGCACCGCGGCGGGCACGCTACGGCCGGTCATGAGCTCGACCTGCCGGGCGGCCTGGTGCGCGAGCATGTCGAGGCCGGAGGCCACGGGGGACCCCGCGGCGGCGAAGGTACGGGCGAGCGCGGTCGGCCACCCTTCGTAGACCACCTCGAAGAGTGCGGGAAGCGGCCGCAGGTCGGCCAACGTCGCCGCGACAGGGTCCGCGGCCGTGCCGGGCAGGGTGTTGACGAGGAGGTCGTGCCGGGGCACGCGGGCGGCGACCTGGTCCAGGTCCGCCTCGGGAGCGACCAGCCCCAGGGAGCGGGCGTAGGCCAGCGTCTCCGGGCGCGTCCCCGAACGCGTCGCGAAGGTCACGAGCGTGGCCCCCATCTGGGCCACGGCGGCGATCACCGACCGTGCCGTCGCCCCCGAGCCGAGCAGCAGCACGCTCTCGACGTCCGTGATGCCCGCCGCCCGCAGGGCCTGCGAGATGCCGTGCACGTCGGTGTTGTAGGCGTCCCACCCGTCGTCCGGGCGTCGCACGAGGGTGTTGGCGCCGCCGACCTCCTGCGCCACCGCGTCGACGGTGGTGGCCAGCCGGGCGGCCTCCTCCTTGAGCGGCATCGTGAGCGACAGCCCCCGCCAGGTCTCGTCGAGGGAGGCCAGCAACGGTGCGAGCTCCGGCTCGCGGCACTCGCGGCGGTCGTAGCGCCAGTCGGTCAGGCCGAGGTGGGCGTAGGCCGCGCGGTGCATGGCCGGCGACAGCGAGTGCGCCACCGGCGAGCCGAGGACAGCCGCTCTCAGCACTGGCCCTTGTGGGCCTGGCACCATGCCTGGAATCGCAGCACCGCCTGGTCGTGCTGGGCCTTGGTCTCGCTGAACACCGTCTCGCCGGTCGCGGGGTCGATGGTGACGAAGTAGAGCCAGGGCCCGGGGGTGGGGTTGACGGCGGCCTTGATCGAGGCCTCGCCGGGGTTGCCGATCGGTCCGACGGGCAGCCCGTCGCGGGTGTAGGTGTTGTAGCCGTTGACCTGGGCGCGCTCGGCGTCGGTGGTGGTGATGACGCGCTTGCCGGTGGCGTAGGCGACGGTGGAGTCGAGCTGCAGCCGCATCGGCGCGGCGAGGCGGTTCTCCAGGACCCGCGCGACCTTGCCGCGGTCGGCGTCGAGGCGCGACTCCGACTCGACGATGCTGGCCACGATGATGGCGCGCTCGGCCTTGTCGTCGGAGACGCCCAGCTGGGTCAGCACGTCCTTGGTCTTGGCGACCATGGTGGCGAGCTGCTGCGTGGCGGTGCTCTTTGCCTTGAACTCGTAGGACGAGGGGAAGAGGTAGCCCTCGACGTTGCCCTTGGCGGAGGCCGGCAGGCCGAGCGCGGCGGCGTCCTTGGCGGCCTTCTGGTAGTCGGCGACCGGGAGCCCCGAGGCCTTGGACAGCAGAGCGTAGACCTCACTGGCGCGCATGCCCTCGGGCACCGTGACCCGCTTGACGACGCGGTTCTTGGGGTCGGCCAGGTAGGCGACGGCATCCTTGGCGGGGATGTGCTGGGCGATGGCGTAGTCCCCGGGCTGGATGGCCTGCGAGCGCGGGTCGTCCTTGGCGGCGGCCACGAAGGCCTTCACGGACTTGATGACGCCGGCCTGCTGCAGCATCTCGCCGATGGCGGTGCCGTTGGCCTTCTCCTGGACGGTGACGGTGACCTTCTTGCCGGTGGCGTCGGCGGCGGTGTAGTCCGCGCCGCTGCGGAAGCTCTCGACCATGGGCTTGAGGACGAGCCCGGCCGCCGCCAGCGCGGCTGCCAGCACAAGCAGGGCGACGAGCAGGAAGACCGGTCCGCGGCGCCGCCGGTGCGGTGGGCGGGAGGCGCCCCCACCCGTCGGGCGCCGGTGAGCGTCGTCGCCCCCCTGTCCCCCAAAGATCGAGTCGCTCAGGTGCTGGTCGCTCACGGGCTGCTGTCCTTCTGGTCGGGGGCCGCCGGTGCGGCGGGCTGGCCGGCCGGGCTGGTGCGGCCCCGGTGCCGCGGCTTGCGGCGCCTGGGGGCCTCGCCGGCGCCGGCCTGTCCCGTCTGGTCACCGGGCGCGTCGGGCGACGTGCCGGCTGGCCTCCCGGTGGCGCGTTCGTGGTCGAGCGCCACCTGGAGGATCAGCACCGCGGCGGCCTGGTCGATGACCTGACGCTGGGCCTTGGCCCGGCGCCCGCTGTCGCGGAGCTGTCGTGCGGCGTCCACGGTCGTGAGCCGTTCGTCGACGAGGCGGACCTCGGGTCGACGGCCCTGGCCGGAACGCACCGAGCCTAGGAGAGCCAGGGCGAACTCGCGCGCCCGACGCGCCGACTCGCCCTCCAGGCCCGCGAGGGTGCGTGGCAGCCCGACGTAGACGACGGACGCCTCGAGCTCGGCGGCGAGCCGCGCGACGGCGGCGACGTCGTCGTGACGGCCGGGCACGTGGGCCACGGTGGCCTCGGGCGTGGCGATCAGCCCGTCCGGGTCGCTGCGGGCCACGCCCACGCGCACGGTGCCCACGTCCACACCCAGCCGTATGCCGCGAGCCGCACCACCGTGGGCCGCACCACCGTGGGCCGGGGCGACGGTCTCGTCGTCCCGGCCCACGGGCGGCTCGTGCTGGTCCACCGGCGTCGGCTCAGCGCTGGGTGGCCCGGGCGCCGACGGTCCACTCCACCTGGGTGAGGGCCTCGTCGATCTTGCCCGCGTCCTGGCCGCCTCCCTGGGCGAGGTCGTCCTTGCCGCCGCCCCCGCCGCCGAGGGTCTGGGCGGCCACGCGGACCAGGTCGCCGGCCTTGATGCCCCACTCGCGGGCGCGCTCGTTGGTGGCGACGATGACCACCGGCCGGCCCTTGGCCTCGGTGGCCGCCGCGACGACGCCGGGCCGGTCCGCACCGAGGCGGCCCCGCAGGTCGAGCACGAGGGCGCGCAGGTCGTCGGCCCCCAGCCCGTCCGCGTGGTGACCGATGAAGCTGACGCCATACACGTCCTTGGCCTGGGAGGCGAGCTGCCCGGCCTTGGCCAGCGCCTGCTGCTGGCGCAGCTGCTGGATCTCCCGCTCGGCGTCCTTGAGCTTGCCGAGGATCGAGGAGACGCGCTCCGGGAGCTCCTCGCTGCGGACCTTGAGGTCACCGGTGAGCTGACCGACGATCGCGGCCTCGCGGGCGAGGAAGTCGTAGGCGTCCGAGCCGACGAGCGCCTCGACGCGGCGCACGCCGGAGCCGATGGAGGCCTCGCCCAGCAGCTTGACGACGCCGAGCTGGCCGGAGCGCTGGGCGTGGGTGCCGCCGCAGAGCTCGCGGGCCCACTCGCCGACGGAGATGACGCGGACCTCGTTGCCGTACTTCTCGCCGAAGAGCGCCATCGCGCCGGAGGCGACCGCCTCCTCCTGGGTCATCACGTCCGCGCGGACCTCGAGGTCCTCGAGCAGCATGGTGTTGACCTTGGACTCGACCTCCCCGAGGACGGAGACCGGCACGGCCGACGTCGCGTTGAAGTCGAACCGGAAACGGCCGGGGGCGTTCTCGGACCCCGCCTGGGTGGCGGTGTCACCGAGCGCCTCGCGGATCGCCTTGTGCACCATGTGGGTTGCCGTGTGGGCGCGACTGATCGCGCGGCGACGCTGCAGGTCCACGAGCGCGTGCGCGGCCAGGCCGGGCGCGACCTCCCCGGACACGACGGTGGCCTTGTGCACGATCAGCCCGCGGATCGGCGACTGGACGTCGCGGACCTCGATGACGGCGCCGTTGTCGAGCTCGATCCGCCCGCCGTCGGCGAGCTGGCCGCCGCCCTCGGCGTAGAACGGGGTGCGGTCCAGCACCAGCTCGACGTCCTGACCGGCCGCGGCGGCGGGCGCCACCTCCCCGTCGATGATCAGGCCGGAGACGCGCGCCTCGGAGCGGACCTCGTCGTAGCCCGTGAACTCCACGGCGTGGCCGATGGAGTCGGCGACCTCGCGGTAGGCGTGCGCGTCGCCGTGGCCCTGCTTCTTGGCCTTCGCGTCGGCCTTCGCCCGCGCCCGCTGCTCGCCCATGAGGCGGCGGAAGCCCTCCTCGTCGACGGACAGGCCCTGCTCGGCCGCCATCTCCAGGGTCAGGTCGATCGGGAAGCCGTAGGTGTCGTGCAGCTGGAAGGCCTTGTCGCCGCCCAGCACCCGCGCACCCGACGACTTCGCCTGGGAGACGGCGGAGTCCAGGATCGTGGTGCCGCTGGTGAGGGTGCGGCGGAAGGCCTCCTCCTCGGCGTACGCGATCTGGCTGATGCGCGAGAAGTCGCGCTTCAGCTCGGGATAGGACTTGCTCATCTGCTCCATCGACACCGGCAGCAGCTCCGGCAGGGCGGGCGTGGTCACGCCGAGCAGGCGCATCGAGCGCACCGCGCGGCGCAGCAGCCGGCGCAGGACGTAGCCACGGCCCTCGTTGCCGGGGGTGACGCCGTCGCCGATGAGCATCAGCGAGGAGCGGACGTGGTCGGCCACGACGCGGAAGCGCACGTCGTCGCCGGCGTCGGCGCCATACGTGCGGCCCGAGATCGCCTCGGCCCGCTCGATGACGGGATAGACCTCGTCGATCTCGTAGAGGTTGTCGACGCCCTGCAGCAGGAAGGCCACGCGCTCCAGACCCATGCCGGTGTCGATGTTCTTGGCCGGCAGCGGGCCGACGACGCGGAAGTCGTCCTTGGCCTTGACGTCGGTGATCTCCTCGGTCTGGAAGACGAGGTTCCAGATCTCCAGGAAGCGGTCCTCGTCGGCCTCGGGGCCGCCGTCGGCGCCGAACTCCGGGCCGCGGTCGATGTAGATCTCCGAGCAGGGGCCGCCCGGGCCCTCGACGCCCATGTGCCAGTAGTTGTCCTTGAGGCTGCGGCCCTGGATGCGCTCGGCCGGCACGCCGACGGAGATCCAGTGGTCGTAGGCCTCCTTGTCGCCCTCGGGGTAGTCCGGGTGGAAGCCGGGCCCGAGCACCGTGACCCACACCTTGTCCGGGTCGAAGCCGAGGAAGCCGTCCTCCTGGCGCCCGGTGACGAACTCCCAGGCGTACTTGATGGCCTTCTTCTTGAAGTAGTCCCCGAACGAGAAGTTGCCGTTCATCTGGAAGAACGTGCCGTGACGGGTGGTCTTGCCGACCTCCTCGATGTCACCGGTGCGCACGCACTTCTGCACGCTGGTGGCGCGCTTGTAGGGGGCGGTCTCCTGGCCCAGGAAGTAGGGCTTGAAGGGGACCATGCCGGCGTTGACGAAGAGCAGGTTGGGGTCGTCGTAGAGCAGCGGGGCGCTGGGGACGACGGTGTGTCCCCTGCTCTCGAAGAACGCGAGCCAGCGGCGGCGGATCTCCGCGGTTTCCATGAGTGTCAGTCCTTTTCACCAGGGGGCAGGCGCCGACATGGGTGCCGCGCACGTGCCCGGGAGGTCGTATGACGAGGGAGGGGCCACCCTGGTCGCGGGCAGCCGGGAGCGGGGGCGTCGGCCCCTAGATAGCTCGGGCTCGGCCCGCCACGCGCCCGGTCCAGCGCACTCGGGCGACGGGCGTGAGGGCGTGCCGCAGCGGCTGCGGACCGCTCGTGCTGCCGGGGGCCACCGGTCTCACCTCCGCTGGTCGGGACGTCGGCTCCCCACCCTACCGCGTCCGTGCACGGCGCCCCGAGCGCGCCGAGGCCCCCGCCACGGGAACGTGGCGGGGGACTCGGGACAGGCGGCGCAGCAGGCCCGGTCGACGCTGGTCTCGTGACCTGCGAGAGGGCGGCGGGCCTCGCTGTCAGCCCTTCTTCGTGCCCTTCTGCCAGCCGACGTTCTCCCAGTGCATGTTGAGGCTCTGGAAGAGCTGGGGGCCGATGTTGGAGATGCCCTTGCGGTAGGCCGTGATGACCGGGCCGCTGGCCACCGGCAGAGTGCCGTAGGTGGCGGTGAACCACTCCTTCTCGATCGCGTTGATCTCCTTGGCCTGCGCCTTCCCGTCCGTGATCTCGCCCAGCTTGGCGATCCGCTCGTCCAGCTCCTTGGTGCCCGCGAAGGACAGGTTGTTGGGGTTGGTCGAGCACATGAGCTGGCACACCGAGGTGACGGGCGTGTTGCTGTCGGGGGTGTAGGCCATGAGCACGATGCCGAAGTCCTTCTTCTGCATGGCCTCGGAGAACGCGGCCGAGGGCCGGATGTCGAGCTGCACGTCGATGCCCGCGTCCTTGCCCTGCTTCTTGGCCAGCTGCCCGAGCGCCGTCGTGACCGGGTCGTCGCCGAAGGACGTGTACTTCACCGACAGCTTCTGGCCACCCTTGGCGAAGAATCCGTCGGCGCCCTTGGTGTAGCCGGCGCCCTCCAGGGTCTTCTGGGCCTCGGCCGGCGACGCCTTGACCGGGAAGTTGTCCTGGTACTCCGGCTGGAAGGCGAAGTACATGTTGGAGCCGAGGTCCTTCTCGCTCCAGTTGAGCCCGTCGTACCGGATCTTCTTCCACTCGGTCCGGTCGAAGGCCTGCCACAGCGCCTTGCGGACGTTGACGTCAGCCAGGCCCTGCGACTTGGAGTTGAAGTTGTACACGACGTCCGCCAGCCGCTGGCCGCGGCGGATGTCGAGCCCGTTCGCGCCCTGGATCTGCTGGTAGCGCGACTTGTTGGCGACCCCCACCGCGTCGAGCTCGTTGTTCTTGAAGGCCGGGATCTCGGCCGAGTCCTCCATCTGGCGATAGATGATCTTGTCGAGCATCGGCTTCTCGCCCCACCACTTCGGGTTGGGCACCAGGGTGACCGTCTTGTTGGTCGCGTCCACCTTGTCGATGACGAAGGCGTTGGCACGCCACTCGTTGTGCACCTGGTCGTTGGTGAAACCCTCGTTGAAGACCTTCGGGTCGTTGCCGACCTTGGGGTGCACGAGCGACTTGAAGACCTCGGCGACCGGGTAGAAGCGCTTCTTGAAGGTGACGACCACCTGGTTGTCGCCCGAGCCCTTGACGACCTTCTCGATGTCCTCGTAGCCCGCGTTGGTGATGTTGTTGTAGCCCTCCTTGTCCATCGGCGCGCGCTGGGACTTCCACGTGGCCTCGAAGGCGCTGGCGTCGATCTTGGAGCCGTCGTTCCAGGTCGCCTTGGGGTTGAGGGTGTAGGTGACGGTCTCCTTCCCACCGTCCTCCTTGACCTCGGGCATCTTCTCCAGGAAGTCAGGGTTGTTGCTGACCGTGCCGTCGGGCGCGTAGTTGAAGAGCATCGGGTCGGTCGCCTGCAGCATCGAGCTGATCTCGCTGAGGTTGCCGTCGCCGTTCTTGGTGTTCCAGTTGACCGGCATCTGCGCGATCGAGAGGGTCAGCGTGCCACCTTGATCCAGGTTGCCACGGTCCTGCTTGTTGACGTTGACGAGCTTGGACGCCTCCGAGGAGTCCTGCTTCTCGACCGTGGACGAGGAGCTCGTCGTCTTGCTCGCGGAGCAGCCCCCGACAGCGATCGTGGCGGTGAGCGCGACGGCCAGTGCGCCGTAGATCTTGCGAGTCTTCATGGGATGGGTTTCCTTTCAGGATGAGAGCCGGTCGATGGCGCCGGCAGCCTCCGCAGCGGACGCACCGGAGTGCGTGGTGGCGAGCTCCTCCTCGGGGAAGAAGCAGGCCTGTTGGTGATCGGCCGACCCCACGGGGATCAGGGGCGGCTCCTCGGTGCGGCATCGTTGCCGCTTGTCTTCCGGCAGCAGCGCAAAGACCGGGCAACGGGTGGCGAAGTCGCACCCTTCGGGCCGATCGAGCGGGCTGGGGAGGTCGCCCGTGAGCAGGATCCGCTCACGGGAGCGTTCGACGTCGGGGTCCGGGATGGGGATTGCGGACAACAACGCGCGTGTGTACGGGTGGGTGGGACGGTCGAAGACCTCGTCCACGTCCCCGATCTCCACGATCTTGCCGAGGTACATGACGGCCACGCGGTCACCGATGTGGCGTACCACCGACAGGTCGTGGGCGACGAAGAGGTAGGAGATCCCCAGGTCGGCCTTGAGCGTGTCCAGCAGGTTGATGACACCGGCCTGGATCGATACGTCCAGGGCCGACACGGGCTCGTCCAGGATCAGCACCTTGGGGTTGAGTGCCAGGGCGCGGGCGATGCCGATCCGCTGACGCTGCCCACCGGAGAACTGCCCTGGGAAGCGGTTGATGTGGTCGGGCATGAGGCCGACCGTGCGCATCAGCTCGCGCACCCTTCCCTTCACGTCCTCGTCCTTCATCCCATGCGTCTGCAACGGCTCGGCGATCACCTCGAAGACCGTGAAGCGGGGGTCGAGAGCCCCCATGGGGTCCTGGAAGACCAGCTGTATGTCGCGGCGCAGCGCCTTGACGTCGGCGCGCCGGGCGCCGTCCTGTGCAGACCGACCGAAGACCTCGACGCGACCCTCCGCCCTGGGAGACATCTCCATGATCTCGAGGAGGGTGGTCGTCTTGCCGCACCCGGACTCGCCCACGACGGCGAGGCACTCGCCCTCGCGGACGTCGAAGGACAACCCGTCGACCGCCTTGACCGTGCCGACCCGACGCTTGAACAGCGAGCCCTTCATCAGCGGGAAGTGCTTCTTGAGGTCGGTCACCTTCAGGACCGTCCGACGCTCGCCGCGGGGGGTCCGGTCCAGCGACGACTGGGGCAGCGGCGGGACGGGGTAGATGTCGGTGACGTCGGTCCCCTCGCCGAAGCGATGCTTCTTGACGCACGCCGCGAGGTGACCGGGCGCGACCGCCTCGAGGGGCGGTTCCCCGCGCCGGCACTCGTCGCTCGCGATGGGGCAGCGGGTGGCGAAGGTGCAGCCGGTCGGTTCGTGCAACAGGTTGGGCGGGGTGCCTTCGATGGGGACGAGGGCAGTCTTGACCTTCCGGTTGATGCGCGGGATCGAACCCAGCAGTCCCACGGTGTAGGGCATCCGGGGCCGGTGGTACACCTCGGCCACGGGTCCCAGCTCCACGGGTCGGCCGGCATACATCACCATGACCTCGTCGGCCAGACCCGCCACGACACCCAGGTCGTGGGTGATCATGATGACGGCGGCGCCGGTCTCCTGCTGGGCCACCTTGAGCACGTCGAGGATCTGAGCCTGGATCGTCACGTCGAGGGCTGTGGTGGGCTCGTCGGCGATGATCACGCGAGGGTTGTTGGCGATGGCGATCGCGATGACCACCCGCTGGCGCATGCCGCCGGAGAACTCGTGGGGATAGGAGTCCACCCGTGTCCCCGGGCTGGGGATGCCCACGAGCTCCAGGAGGTGGATCGCCCGCTCCCGCGCGGCCTTCGCGCCGATCTCGCCGTGGGCCTGCAGGGCCTCGATGATCTGGTCGCCGACCGTGAAGACGGGGGTCAGCGAGGACAGCGGGTCCTGGAAGATCATCGCGATGTCCGAGCCGCGGTGGCGGCTCATCTCCTTGTCCGACAGCCCCAGCAGCTCTTTGCCGTTGTAGCTGATGGACCCGTCGACGCGGGCAGAGTCGGGCAGCAGGCCCATGACGGCGAGCGACGTCACGGACTTGCCGGAGCCGGACTCCCCCACGATGGCCAGGACCTTGCCGGGGTAGAGGTCCAGGTCGACCCCGCGCACGGCATGGACCGACCCCGCCTCGGACGGGAAACGAACGTGCAGGTCTCGGACGGAGAGGACGGGGGCCTGGTCACCACGCAGGTGCTGACTGGTTGCGGGGCTCATGCCGTGCCACCTGACTTCGAGTTGGGGTCGAGTGCGTCCCGCATGCCGTCGCCCACCAGGGCGAGCGCGACCGTGATCCACTGCAGCGCCAGGGTGGGCGCCCAGAACATCCACGGGTAGCCGGACAGCTGGCTCGACGACTGGCCGATGAGCATGCCGAGGGACACGTCCGGGGGACGGACGCCGACGCCGAGGAAGGACAGCGCGGTCTCGAGGATGATCGCTCCGAAGGTTCCGAGGACGATCTGCAGGATCAGGTAGGAGCCGATGTTGGGGATGATGTGTCGACGGATGATCTGCAGGTCGGAGACCCCCATGTAGCGCGCGGCCTGGACGAACTCCCGCTCTCGCAACGACTGGGTGGTCGCGCGGATCACGCGGGCCATCCCCATCCAGCCGAGCAGGGTCAGCAGCACCGCGAGGACGAGCGCGTTGCCCCCGAACTGCCCCATGAAGACTGCGATGAGCAAGAAGGTCGGCATGAGCAGGAGCATGTCCAGCAGCCACATGCCCGCCTTCTCGCGCCTGCCGCCCCAGAAAGCGATGGCGGTGCCGTAGATAGCAGCGATGATCGGGGCGACGACGCCCACGACGGCCGCGATCATGAGCGACTTGCCGGTCCCGCGCACGATCATGGCGTAGAGGTCGACCCCGCCGACGTTGGTCCCGAACCAGTGGTCCGGTGACGGGGGCATACCGATGTTGAGCAGGTCCTGGTCGTCGTACTGCCACTTGTTGGGCAGGTTGCCGAGCACCGAGAAGAGCAGCGCGACCAGCAGCATCACGAGCCCGATCACGGCGCCCTTGTTGCGCAGCAGCCTCCTGAGGATCAGGGACGCCTTGCCTGTGATGGCAACGTCACCCTCGGTGGCGGCCGCGTCCAGGACCGCGCCGGGTCCAGGGCCTACCGGGTTGGAGCCGGCGTTCGCCAGCGTGCCGGCATGAGCCGCGAGGACGTCCTCCTTGCCCGTCGGGTCGGTCACGGAGACGGTGGGGTCGGATGCCAGCCGACCGGGGGTGGTGTCGACGCGGTCTCGGCCGCGGGGCTGGTCGGTCATGTCAGCTCACCCTCACTCGCGGGTCCACGACCGCCACGGAGATGTCCGCGATGATGGCGCCGATTGCGAAGAGCAGGCCCCCGAAAGCCATGCTGGCCACCGTGACGTTGACGTCCTGGGTCCGCGTGATCGCGTCCAGCGTGTAGCGGCCGAGCCCCTGCCAGGCGAAAACGGTCTCGATGATGAAGGTGCCGGCGAAGATGCTGGGCACGGCGAAGGCGATGGTCTGCGCCACGGGGATGAAGGAGGTGCGCAGGGCGTGCTTGCGCACTGCCTGGGCCTTGGTCAGGCCCTTGGCGCGGGCGGTGCGCACGTAGTCCGCGCCGATGTTGTCGAGCAGCAGGGACCGCTGCAGCAGCTGGTAACCGACATACCCGAGGATGGTCAACGCCAGCGTGGGCAGGACGAGGTGCTGCACCTGGTCCACCACTCCTGCCCAGAACCCGTCGGTCCCTTCGGCGCTGGAGATCCCACTGACGTAGAAGATGCGCTGGCCGCTCGTCTCGTTGACCTTGATGCCGCCCATCTGAACGACCAGGTACAGCACCGGCGCCGGGATGGTCTGGATGAAGTAGGAAAGATAGGTGACCGCCTTGTCGCCGACGCGGTACTGCCGTGACGCGGTGTAGATCCCCAGCGCGATCCCGATCACGATCGACAGCACCATGGACAGGAACACCAGGCGGCCGGACACCAGGGCTCGGGTCACGAACTCCTCGCTGAGCCGTTGCCCGTTGGGACTGCGCCCCCAGTCCCAGTGCAGGACGACCCCCTGAAGCCATTGCCAGTAGCGCTCGACCGCGCTGAGCTGGGGGTCGAGGTCGTAGCTGGCGAGGCGGGTGCGCACGGACTCCGGCGTGGGTCTCGGCGTCGCCAGCAGCATCGGGACGTCGGGCTTGAGGAAGCTCACGGCCGCGAAGTAGGCGATCGTGGTCGTCACGAAGATCATGACCAGATAGTTGGCGAGGCGCCGCAGGACGTAGATCAGCATGTCCGCGCCCCCGTCTCGACCAGGACGTCAGAGATCGGGTGAGCAGGCCCGTCTCCGAAGAATATGGATGGCATGTGGTTGTCCTTCGGTGTCACCGTCGACCCTGGGAGTGGACCAACGGCGGATCGCCACCATGGTGGCATTCCGTGCCGACCCTCATCAGCCGGCTCCTCGCAGCCTATGCACGAGCCCACTCCGTTGTTTTGGGCGGCCACGGGTTTTGGCACGCGGGTGACCGATCGTGATGCGCCCGAGACCTCGCGTGACCCGATCGTGACGGTGTCCGGTCCGGGCTGGGGTTGTGCTGACCGCCCGGACGCGCTAACCGGCTCGGCGCCGGGTCACCGGTCGTGCAGGACCCGCCGGAGCCACTCCCACCGCTGCGCCAGGCGCTCCTCGAAGCCCCGCCGTGTCGGGCGGTAGTAGTCGGCGGCGCCGTCGAGGTCGCTCGGGAGGTACTGCTGGGCGGCGACCCCGTCGGCCAGGGCGTGCGGGTAGACATAGCCGGCGCCGTGACCGAGCTTGGCCGCGCCGGCGTAGCCCGAGCCGCGCAGGTGCGGTGGCACGGCTCCGCCCCGACCCGAGCGCACGTCGGCGATGGCCTCGTTGATGCCGGTGTAGGCCGCGTTGGACTTGGGGGCAAGCGCGTTGTGGACCACGGCCTGCGCCAGGATGATCCGCGCCTCGGGCATGCCGATCTGGGCGACGGCGTGCATCGCTGCCACGGCGGTCTGCAGGGCGGTGGGGTCCGCCATACCGACGTCCTCGGAGGCGGCGATGACCACGCGGCGAGCGATGAACCTGGGGTCCTCCCCCGCCTCGAGCATCCGCGCCAGGTAGTGCAGCGCCGCGTCGACGTCCGAGCCGCGCATCGACTTGATCAGGGCGGACGCCACGTCGTAGTGCTGGTCGCCGGTCTTGTCGTAGCGGACGACGGCCTTCTCCACGGCCTGCTCCACGTGGGCGCTCGTGATCGCCACGGGTGCGTCGTGGGCCGCGCCGGCGGGCTCGTCGCCGAGCGCCACCCCCGCGGCCCCCTCCAGCGCGGTCAGCGCGCGCCGCGCGTCTCCCCCGCTGATCCGTATGACGTGCTCCCGGGCCGGCGCCTCGAGGGCGAAGGCGCCACCCAGCCCCCGCTCGTCGGCGATCGCCTGGTCGAGCACCTGACCGACCTCGACGTCCGTCAGGGACTCGAGGGTGACCAGGACCGAGCGCGACAGCAGCGGCGCGATGATGGAGAACGACGGGTTCTCGGTTGTGGCGGCGACGAGCACGACGAGGCGGTTCTCGACCGCGGGGAGCAGCGCGTCCTGCTGGGCCTTGGTGAAGCGGTGGATCTCGTCGAGGAAGAGCACGGTGGTGCGGTCGTAGAGGTCGCGCTCGCGCACCGCCTCGTCCACGACCCGCCGCACGTCCTTGACCCCCGCGGTGATCGCCGACAGCTCGACGAACCGCCGCCCCGCCGCGGTCGCGACCAGGTGGGCCAGCGTCGTCTTGCCGGTGCCGGGAGGCCCCCACAGGATGGCGGACAGCGGCCCGACGGCGCCCTGGTGCCCCTCGATGAGGCGACGCAGCGGGCTGCCCGGGCGCAGCGCCGCCGTCTGGCCCCGCACCTCGTCCAGGGAGCGCGGGCGCATCCGGACCGCGAGCGGCGGCAGCCCCGCCCCGCCGGAGGGAGCGCCGTCGCTGAAGAGGTCGGGAGCGTCCACGGCGCACATCCTCGCAGACGGCACCGGAGCCTCGACCCGGTTGGCCCCCATCTGGTCACGAATCGGTATCGACGGCCACCCGGGGTCTCGACCTGGGGATTGCCGGACCTAGAGTGTGGCCACGGTTCCGGCTCGCCGGCGGTCGCAAGGACGCGGACGTCTCGACTGGGATCGACCCTGACCGCCATCCGTCAGGGTGACACCACGGTCCGTCCCATCAGCGGGCCCCTCGAGGAGGTCAAACACATGCGAGCCACCACTCGCCTCACCCTCACCGCGACCCTGTCCGCGACGGCCGTGCTGCTCACGGCGTGCGGCGGCGGCTCGACGGACAACGGCAGCTCGGGAAACGGCAGCGCCGCCGGCAAGTCCGGCGGTCAGATCTCGGTCCGCGGGTGCAACCCCGAGAACCCCCTGATCCCCGGCGCCACCACCGAGACCTGTGGCGGCGACGTCCTGGACACCGTCACGGCCCGCCTGGTGCACTACAACGTCGACACGGCCAAGCCGGAGAACGACATCGCCGAGTCGATCGAGACGACCGACAACCAGAACTTCACGGTCAAGCTGAAGAAGGGCTACAAGTTCTCCGACGGCACCGAGGTCAAGGCCAAGAACTTCGTCGACGCGTGGAACTACACCGCCCTGTCGACCAACGCCCAGGGCGCGTCCTACTTCATGGAGCCCATCGAGGGCTTCGCCGACCTGCAGGCCGAGAAGGACCAGCAGCCGAAGGCCAAGACGATGTCCGGTCTGAAGGTCGTCGACGACTACACCTTCACCATCAAGACCACGGACAAGGTCTCCAACCTGCCCGAGCGTCTCGGCTACACGGCCTTCGCGCCGCTGCCCGACGTGTTCATGAAGGACCCGAAGGCCTTCGGCGACAAGCCCGTCGGCGCCGGCCCCTACATGGTCGACTCCTGGACCAAGAACCAGTCGATCGTCGTCAAGAAGAACCCGAACTACTCGGGCAACAACAAGGGCGCCCTGGACCAGATCACCTTCAAGATCTACCAGGACTCCCAGGCCGCCTACAACGACGTCATGGCCGGCAACCTGGACGTGACCGACGAGGTCCCGAGCTCGGCGATCAACAGCGACAAGTACAAGTCGGACCTGCCGGACCGCAACGCCCAGAAGGAGTACGGCGGCATCGCCACGATGACCTTCGCCTCCGCCAAGGCCGACCCGTCGGTGCAGAACCCCAAGCTGCGCCAGGCGATCTCGATGGCCGTCGACCGGGACGCCATCATCAAGTCGCAGTTCAACGGCACCCGCACCCCGGCGACCGGCTGGGTCGCGACGACGGTCAACGGCTACAAGGCCGACGCCTGCGGTGAGTACTGCAAGTTCGACGCCGCCAAGGCCAAGGCCAAGCTGCAGGAGGCCGGCGGCTTCACCGGCAAGCTGACGCTCTCCTACAACGCGGACGCCTCCCACAAGGACTGGACCGAGGCCACCTGCCAGTCGATCAAGGAGGCGCTGTCCATCGACTGCGTCGCCACCCCGGTCGTGGACTTCAAGACCTTCCGCACGCAGGTCAAGAAGCGCGAGATGAAGGGTCTGTTCCGCACCGGCTGGCAGATGGACTACCCGTCGATCGAGAACTTCCTCACCCCGATCTTCGCGACCGGCGCGTCGTCCAACGACGGTGACTACTCCAACAAGGCCTTCGACGCCAAGCTGAAGGAGGCCGCGGCGGCGACCGACTCCGCCAAGGCCAACGAGCTGTACCAGGAGGCCGAGAAGATGCTGGCCACCGACATGCCGTCGATCCCGCTGTGGTACCCCAAGGCCACCATCGGCTGGTCCGACAAGGTCACCAACGTCAAGATCTCCGCGTTCGGCAAGCCGGACTACGCGGGCATCAAGATGAAGTGACCCAGCGGTCGTCCGCTGGCAGGTAACACCTGATCCGTGGGTGCCCGGCACGCCTGCCGGGCACCCACGGCTGTCACGGCCGGCTCCACCGGCGAACCCGGTGGTCGGGCTCGCGGGTGGCAACGGCTACCCTGGACCCGCTCGTAACACCCATCGGCCCCGAACGGGGTCTTGACCCAGCCATCACGTGAGCAACGGCGCCCCGTGACTCGTCCCCCGACGGCCACCCCCTCGTCGGCGACGGCGTCCGAGCTCATCCTCGGAGCACCACTCCGAGACGTCTGCGGCTCAGCCGCAGGCACGACCACCTGAGGAGGTGTCGTGACCAAGTACGTCATCCGCCGGATCCTGCAGATGATTCCGGTGCTCATCGGCGCCACGTTCTTGATCTTCGCGATGGTGTTCGCCCTGCCGGGCGACCCCACCGAGGGCAAGTGCGGTGAGCGCCCCTGCTCCGCGGCCTACGTCGAGAAGTTCCGCGCCGAGCACAACCTCAACGACCCGCTGGTCGTCCAGTACGGCAAGTACATGGGCAAGCTGGCCAAGGGCGACCTCGGCAAGAACTTCTACGACATGCCCGTGGCGCAGGACCTGTCCTCCCGCTACCTGGTGACGACCAAGCTCGCGGCGATCGCCATCCTCTTCGAGATCGTGATCGGTCTGGTCGCCGGTGTGCTCGCCGGCATCCGCAAGGGGAAGTTCATCGACAACCTCGTCATGGTCTCGACCCTCGTGGCGATCTCGATCCCGTCCTTCGTCATCGGCTCGACCCTGCAGTACCTCCTGGGCGTGCGGTTCCGGTGGTTCCCCGTGACCGCGGCCAACAACCCGACCCTCTACGACCTGATCCTGCCCGGCTTCGTGCTCGGGTCGTTGTCGATCGCGTACGTCGCCCGCCTGATGCGCACCAACCTGGTGGAGAACCTCCGCGCCGACTACGTCCGGACCGCGATCTCCAAGGGTCTGACCCGCCAGCGGGCCATCGGCCTGCACGCGATGCGCAACTCGCTCATCCCGGTGATCACCTTCCTGGGGGCCGACTTCGGTGGCCTCCTCGGCGGCGCCATCATCACCGAGCGCATCTTCAACATCCGCGGGGTCGGCGGCTACATCTTCACCGGCATCCACAACCGCGATGGCATCGCGGTCGTGTCGGCCGTGACGATGCTGGTGCTGGTCTTCCTCGTCGTCAACCTGCTCATCGACCTGCTCTACGGCCTGCTCGACCCGAGGATCAGCCATGACTGACGCCACCACCGCCACCGTCGCGGTCTCCGAGACCGCCCCCGGACCCCAGCACGGCTCCGGCGACAACGAGGTGCGTTCGCTGTGGTCGGACGCCTGGCGCCAGCTGCGCAAGAACCCGCTCTTCTGGATCTCCGCCGTCCTGATCGTGCTCTTCGTGCTGATGGCCGTGCTGCCCCAGCTCTTCACCCGGATCGACCCCAACAGCGGCTCGCTGCGGCACGTCCGTGAGTCCTGGAGCGGCGACCACTGGTTCGGCACCGACAAGCAGGGGCGGGACATCTACGCCCGCACCGTCTACGGCGCCCGCGCCTCCATCATCGTGGGTCTGCTCACCACGGTCTGCACCACCCTGGTCGGCGGCACCCTGGGCATCCTCGCCGGCTACCTCGGCGGCTGGCTCGACGCCCTGCTCATGCGCGTGACCGACATCTTCTTCGCCATCCCGATGCTGCTCGGCGGCATCCTCTTCATGGCGTCCTTCCCGTCGGACGCCAACACGGGCTACTGGTCCGTGGTGGGCAAGGTCGTCCTTGTCATGACGGTCTTCGGCTGGCCGGGCATCGCCCGGCTGATGCGCTCCTCGGTGCTGCAGGTCAAGTCGCTGGAGTACGTCCAGGCCGCTCGCGCCCTGGGCGCCCGGCCGGGCCGGATCATCCTCGGCCACATCCTGCCCAACGCCGTGGCCCCGGTGATCGTCGTCGCGACCATCAACCTGGGTGCGTACATCGCCACGGAGGCCGCCCTGTCCTTCCTCGGCATCGGGCTCGTGCCGCCGACGATCTCGTGGGGTGTCGCGATCTCCGACGCGCTCGACACCGTGCGCACGTCGCCGCACATCCTGCTCTTCCCCAGCCTGTTCCTGAGCCTCGCGGTCCTGGCCTTCATCCTGCTGGGTGACGCCGTCCGTGACGCCCTGGACCCCAAGACGCGATGAGGGGCTGACCCACTCATGACCACCACGACCCACAAGGCGCGCCATGCGCGCGACGCCGAGGCGACCCCGTCGGCATACCAGCCCGTCGACGGGCGCCTGCTCGACGTGGAGGACCTGCACGTCGAGTTCCACACCGACGACGGCATCGCCCGCGCCATCAACGGCGTTGACTTCACCCTCGACCAGGGTGAGACGCTCGCGATCCTCGGCGAGTCCGGCTCCGGCAAGTCCGTGACGGCCCAGGCCGTCATGGGCATCCTGGACATGCCGCCGGCCAAGATCCCCCGCGGCTCGGTGCGCTACTGCGGCCAGGAGCTGCTGACCATGCCGGAGGACCGGCGTCGGCACGTGCGGGGCCCCGAGATCTCGATGATCTTCCAGGACGCCCTGAGCTCGCTCAACCCGGTCTTCCCGGTGGGCTGGCAGATCGCGGAGATGTTCCGCCAGCACCGCGGGATGAACAAGTCGGACGCCCTGGACCACGCCGTGCGCCTGATGGAGCGCGTGCAGATCCCGGCGGCCAAGGAGCGCGTGAAGTCCTTCCCCCACCAGTTCTCCGGGGGCATGCGCCAGCGCATCATGATCGCCATGGCCATCGCGCTCGACCCGGCGGTCCTCATCGCTGACGAGCCGACCACGGCGCTGGACGTGACCGTGCAGGCACAGATCATGCGGCTGCTGGGTGAGCTGCAGGAGGAGCGCCAGATGGGCCTCATCCTCATCACCCACGACCTGGGCGTCGTCGCCGACGTGGCCGACCGCATCGCGGTCATGTATGCCGGCCGCATCGTCGAGCAGGCCGACGTCTACGAGCTCTACCGCAAGCCGGCCCACCCCTACACCAAGGGCCTGCTGGAGTCGATCCCCCGCCTGGACCAGAAGGGCGAGACGCTGTCCGCCATCGGCGGCCTGCCGCCCAACCTGTTGCGCATCCCGCCGGGCTGCGCGTTCAACCCGCGCTGCCGCTACGCCCAGGACATCTGCCGGCAGGAGCGTCCCGAGCTGCTCGAGGCGGCCCCGGGCCGGTTGTCCGCGTGCCACTTCTCCCAGGAGGTGCTCCATGGCTGAGCCGATCCTCGTCGCCAAGGACCTCGTCAAGCACTACCCCATCCGCGGCGGTCTGCTCCGCCAGACGACGGGTCACGTCAAGGCCGTCGACGGCGTCTCGTTCGAGCTCCTCAAGGGCGAGACGCTGGGCATCGTGGGTGAGTCCGGCTGCGGCAAGTCCACGCTGGGTCGCCTCATCATGCGGCTGGAGGAGCCCACCTCGGGCAGCCTCAGCTTCGACGGCATCGACATGTACGCCCAGTCCGGGTCGGCGATGCGCAAGCTGCGCCGCGACATCCAGATCGTCTTCCAGGACCCCTACACCTCGCTCAACCCGCGCAAGACGGTCGGCGACATCATCGGGGAGCCCTTCGAGATCCACCCGGACGTGGTGCCCAAGGGCGGCCGGCGCAAGGCGGTGCAGGACCTGCTGGACCTGGTCGGTCTCAACCCCGAGCACATCAACCGCTACCCGCACCAGTTCTCGGGCGGTCAGCGGCAGCGCATCGGCATCGCCCGCGGCATCGCGCTCAACCCCAAGGTGCTGATCTGCGACGAGCCGGTCTCCGCCCTGGACGTGTCGGTGCAGGCGCAGGTCGTCAACCTGATGGAGAAGCTGCAGAACGAGCTCGGCCTGTCCTACGTCTTCATCGCCCACGACCTGTCCGTGGTGCGGCACATCTCCGACCGCGTCGGCGTCATGTACCTCGGCAAGATGGTCGAGCTGGGCACCGAGGACGAGATCTACGAGCGGACCACGCACCCCTACACCCAGGCGTTGATGTCTGCGGTGCCGGTGCCGGACCCCACGCTGCGCGGCAAGCGCGAGCAGATCGTGCTGCAGGGCGACGTGCCCTCGCCGGCCAACCCGCCGTCGGGGTGCCGCTTCCACACCCGCTGCTGGAAGGCTCAGGAGGTCTGTACGACCGAGGTCCCCGAGTTCGTCGACCGTCCCGACGGGTTCGCCGGCCACCGCTCGGCCTGCCACTTCCCCGAGGTGCTCGTCGCGACGGGCGCCGAGGTCGACTCGGACCTGCCGGGCGGCTCGGGCGACGGGGCGACCCGGGCCGAGACCAGCCACGGCGGCCTCGGCGGCCTGATCCACAAGGTCGCCGACAAGGTGGGCCTCGGTGACCCTGCCGACGATCCCGACCAGCAGTCCGCCCGCAGCTTCCGGCCCAACACCGGGGACCGCGGCGACGTGCGGGAGGCGCGCTCGATCGCCGACAACGCCAACAAGCAGCAGGGCTGGTAGCCCCGGCCCCCGGCTCGTCATGAGCGTGAGGGTCTGGTCCATGATTCATGGACCGGACCCTCACGCTCTGTCGTGGGGAGGAAGGAACCCGATGCGCACCATCTCCACCCGTGAGCAGCTCTGCGAGATCACCGCTCCGAGCGACCTGTTCGCGACGTATGCCGTCCCCGCCCACCTCCACCAGGGCTGGGCGTGCGGGGACGCCGTGGCCTACCTGCGGCAGAGCCACTCCGGCCGGAGCAACGTCACCGCGTGGGGCCCGCGGCCGGACCTGCAGCGCCTCGTCGAGGCCCTCCTGGAGGGCGGTGAGCTGAGCCCCGGCCTGGACCACGTGACGCTGCCGCGCGACGACGCCGACGTCCTCACCGGCCGGGTCGGGACGGGCCAGGGCGGCGCGTGGGACTGGTTGGCGACGGTCGTCATACCGGCTCGGACCCCGGCGGAGGACCGGCTGGAGGAGCTGCACGACCTGGCCGACGCTGCCGAGCTGCAGGCTTTAGCGGATCGGGAGAACCCGCTGTCCGAGGGATACCCGGGCACGGGACGCAGCGAGCGCTGGGTGGGCGTGCGCGACGGCGGGCGGATCGTCGCGTGCGGCGCCGTGCACCGGTTGTCCTCCGGCGCGGCGCACCTGTCGGGGATCCTCGTGGCGGGTTCGCACCGCGGCCAGGGGCTCGGTCGGGCGGTGACGGCGGCCCTCACCCGCGACCTGCTGCGCGTCGAGCCCGTGGTGACCCTGGGCATGTATGCCGACAACGTGGTGGCGCGCTCGCTCTACCACTCGATGGGGTTCACCACGGACAAGCGGTGGTGGAGCTGCTCGCTGGAGGACCCGCACCGGCGAGCCACGTCGCCGGCGCCCCAGCGCGAGTCCGCCTGCTCCTGACCTACCGCCGGTAGAGGAATCGACCGGCCTTCCTTCACCAGGCTGATGCCGCTACCGGCGGCGGGTTCGACGGCGGCGCGTCAGAGCAGGCCGTGCCAGCGCAGGACGCGCTCGAGGCCGGCGACCCCGTCGGCATACGGCTTGTGCGCCGCCCGGATCCCGGCCGCTCGGGCGCCGACGACGTTGGGCCACGTGTCGTCGACGAAGAGCACGCGATCGCGCTGCACCCCGAGGTCCCGCACGATGTGGTCGAAGTAGGCGGGGTCGGGCTTCTTGACCCCGAGCTCGTAGGAGTAGTAGCCGCCGTCGAGGTCGTCGTAGAGCCGGCCGTCGCGCATGACCTCGGCGCGCATCCACTGCTGGTTGGTCGCGAGGTAGCAGCGGACCCCGCGGGCCTGCACCCGCCGGACCAGGTCCAGCGCGGATTCCTCGGCCGTGATCGAGGACCAGGCGGCGAAGAACTCCTCCGTCGTGATCGTCGAGCGGTGCTCACGGAGCAGCTGCGCGACCGCCTCGGGGAAGCCCTCGCGGCGCCGCCCGTCCAGGAACGGCGCCTCGATCTCGAGCAGCCGCTCGACGCCCGGCCAGGTGGGATTCCCGAGTATGGCGGAGGCCCACCGCCTCGGCATGTACTGCAGGACGCCGTCGGCGTCGAGCAGCAGGACCTCGATGCGGTGGGCCTCCGGCATACGGCTCAGGACTCCTGGGGGGCGACGGCCGACGTGTCGAGCGCGGCGGCCTCCGAGGCCTTGGGCGCGGCCGGCTTGGCGTCGATCCCGGCCTCCTTGCGCTGCTGGGCCGTGATGGGCGCCGGCGCGTCCGTCAGCGGGTCGTAGCCGCCACCCGACTTGGGGAAGGCGATGACGTCGCGGATGGACTCGTAGCCGCCGAGCAGCATGACGATCCGGTCCCAGCCGAAGGCGATGCCACCGTGCGGCGGGGCGCCGTAGGCGAAGGCGTCGAGCAGGAAGCCGAACTTCTCCTGGGCCTCCTCCTGCGTCAGCCCCATGACCTGGAAGACCCGCTCCTGCACGTCGCGGCGGTGGATACGGATGGACCCGCCGCCGATCTCGTTGCCGTTGCAGACCATGTCGTAGGCGTAGGCGAGGGCCGGGCCCGGGTCGGTGTCGAAGGTGTCGAGGAACTCCTTCTTGGGCGAGGTGAAGGCGTGGTGCACGGCGGTCCACGCTCCCCCACCGACGGCGACGTCACCGGCGGCCTCGGCGTCCGCGGTCGGCTCGAAGAGCGGCGCGTCGTTGACCCACAGGAAGGACCAGGCGGACTCGTCGATCAGGCCGCAGCGGCGGCCGATCTCCAGGCGGGCGGCGCCGAGCAGCGCGCGCGAGGCCTTGGTCGCCCCGGCGGCGAAGAAGATGCAGTCGCCGGGCTGGGCGCCGACGTGCGCGGCCAGGCCGGCCCGCTCGGTGTCGGTGAGGTTCTTGGCGACCGGGCCGCCGAGCTCGCCGTCCTCGCCGACGAGGACATAGGCGAGACCGCGGGCGCCGCGCTGCTTGGCCCACTCCTGCCAGGCGTCGAGCTGCTTGCGGGGCTGGCTCGCGCCGCCGGGCATGACGACGGCGCCGACATACTCGGCCTGGAAGACGCGGAACGTGGTGTCTGAGAAGAACTCCGTGCACTCGACCAGCTCGTTGCCGAAGCGCATGTCGGGCTTGTCCGACCCGAAGCGGCCCATCGCCTCGGCGTAGGTCAGCCGCGGGAAGGGCGTCGGCAGGTCGACGCCGATCAGCGCCCAGATCTCCTTGGCGAGAGCCTCGCCGAGCTCGATGATGTCGTCCTCCTCGACGAAGGACATCTCGATGTCGAGCTGGGTGAACTCCGGCTGCCGGTCGGCGCGGAAGTCCTCGTCGCGGTAGCAGCGCGCGATCTGGTAGTAGCGCTCCATGCCGGCCACCATGAGCAGCTGCTTGAAGAGCTGCGGGGACTGGGGCAGGGCGTACCAGCTGCCGGGGGCGAGGCGCGCGGGCACGAGGAAGTCGCGGGCGCCCTCGGGGGTCGAACGGGTCAGGGTCGGGGTCTCGATCTCGACGAAGTCGCGCTCCCCCAGCACCTTGCGGGCCGCGGCGGACACCTGCGAGCGCAGGCGCAGCGCGGCGCCCGCGGACTTGCCGGGGCGACGCAGGTCGAGGTAGCGGTGCTTGAGCCGCGCCTCCTCGCCCACGGTGACGCGCTCGTCGATCTGGAAGGGCAGCGGCGCGCTCGGGTTGAGCACCTCGATCTCGCTGGCCACGACCTCGATGTCGCCGGTGGGCAGGTCGGTGTTGGCGTTGCCCTCGGGGCGCTCGCGGACCTCGCCGACGATCCTCACGACGTACTCGTTGCGCAGCTCGTGCGCGCCGCCCGCCGCGAGGACCTCGTCACGGACCACGACCTGGGCGACGCCGCTCGCGTCGCGCAGATCCAGGAACGCCACTCCACCGTGATCGCGCCGACGGGCGACCCAGCCCGTGAGCGTGACGGTCTGTCCGGAGTGGCCGGCACGCAGGGTGCCTGCCTCGTGGGTACGAAGCACGATGGTTCCTGTTCTGTGTGGCTGCGCGCCGCGTGTCGGCGCGCCCACGCCATCCTACGGACTCACCTGTGCCCCGCTAAACGACAATGTGCCGTATGCCGCCCTCGCCCCCCGCCATCAGCCCCACCGTCCTGCGCCGCACGGTGCTGCTCGTGGCCGCCCTCAACCTGGCGTACTTCTTCGTCGAGGCGGGGGTGGCGCTGGCCATCGGGTCGGTGTCGCTCATCGCGGACTCCGTCGACTTCCTCGAGGACACGGCGGTCAACCTGCTGATCGCGCTGGCGTTGGGGTGGTCGCTGCACGCCCGGTCGGTGGCCGGCAAGGTGATGGCGGCGATCATCTGCGTGCCGGCGCTGGCGGCGGCGTGGGAGGCGTTCTCGAAGTTCCGGCACCCCGAGGCGCCTGACGTCGTGCTGCTCGTGGCCACGGCGGGCGGTGCGGTGCTGGTCAACGGGCTGTGCACCTGGATCCTGGCGCGCGCTCGCCATCACGGCGGGTCCCTCACGGCTGCAGCATGGTTGGCGGCGCGCAACGACGTGATCGTCAACCTCGCGATCATCGCGATGGGGCTGGTGACCTGGTGGACCCGGTCGGGGTGGCCGGACATCGTGCTGGGCCTGGTCATCGTGGTGGTCAACGTGTCGGCGGCGCGCGAGGTGTGGGAGATCGCGGAGGAGGAGCGGCTGGCGGCGAAGGCCCTGGCCGGTGAGGACTTCCACTGAGGCTCAGTCGCGCTCGAGGTCGAGGATGGCGGCGGCTGCCGCGACGCAGGCGTCGTCGAGCCAGGGGGGCATCGGCATGCGACTGCCGATGAAGGGGCGCACCAGCCCGTAGGGGCACTGCCGCACGCCGAGCGCCATGACCTGCTCGAGGTGCTCGTCGCGCCGGCCGTAGAAGGCCGCGGCCTGCTCGCGGCCGAGGGCCCAGATGTCGTCGTTGAGGGTGCGGACCTCGTCCTCGAGCCCGGCGGGGGGCGCGCCCAGGAGCTCGCGCTGGCGGTAGAGGGTCATGGCGACCGCGACGTCCGGGTGCTCGCGGCACCAGCGCGGGATGTGGATCGCCTGGGCCAGCAGGGCTTCTCGTGGGTCGTCGATGTCGCGCGTCGCGAGCAGCCCGACGTGGAAGGCGCGGATCGAGCGCAGCCACAGCGAGACGAAGAGGTGCTCGCGGGAGGGGAACCGGTGGTAGATGGAGCCGATGGGCGCCCCCACCTCCTGCGCCACCTGGCCGACCGTCGCCGAGGTGCCATGCCGCGCAACGGCTCTCATGGCCCCGTCGAGGAGGTCGTCGGCCGTGAACTTCGCAGGTCTTGCCATGGCGTCATCGTAGGCCTAGTTTTAGAGCATGTTCACTAGAACCTCGATTCTAGAAGGTGACAGCCCGCTTGCCTCGGCGATCCCGAGGAGCGCGTTCACCGAGCACCACGACACCGTCGTCGCCGCCCCGCCCACGCGCGTGTGGGACGCCCTGATGACCACCCGATGGGCCGACCTGGCCCTCGCCCGACCGCTCTTCGCCATCCGCAGCCTCGGTCGCCTCGAGCTCGCCAACACCCTCGTCACCGACCCCCGCGGCCCGGGCCGACCCATCCACGTCGACCCGCCGCACTACTACTCCAGCGGCATGGTGGGACGCCCCTGGGAGCCCCGGGCAGACGCTCAGCGCCCCATCGAATCCCTCGACCAGCTGAGGGAGTTCGCCGAGCCCGGCTGGCTGCGCTACGGCATGGACTTCCGCCTCACCCCCCTGCCCGGCAGCCGCACCCACCTCGAGACCACGACCCGCTGCGACCCCACCGACGAGGTCGCCCGACGCCGGTTCCGCGCGTACTGGGCGGTGATCCGGCCGTTCTCGGGCCTCCTGCGCCGAGACCTGTTGCGCGCCATACGGACTCGGGCGGAGCACGGCGGATGAGCACCGCGAGGCCGCCCCAGGCGTGGGCCCGATGGGCCGCCTGGGGCGCCTTCCTCGTCACGATCCCCTCGGCCGTATGGCGCCTGCTGATGCTCTACGGGGTGCTGCCCGGGACGACGGACCTGCGCCGCCTCCACGCCGGCGAGGAGGGCTACGTCTGGGGATTGAGCATCGTGCAGGTGCTCTGCGGGGTGCTGGCGCTCGGGCTCGTGCAGGGGTGGGGCGAGCGGGTCGGCGCGATCCGCATCAACCGGTGGGTGCCGGTCGTGGTCGGCGGCCTCGGCGCGCTGGCCGTGACCTGGCTCTTCACGATCTCCATGACCACCCAGATCCTGACGGGTCACCGCCCGGACCAATACACCATGCACGGCTGGCCGCTCGTGCTGATGGGCGCCTGCTACGTGCCGATCCTGCTGTGGGGGCCGCTGCTGCTGGTCGCGGTGGCGGGGTACGCGCTGCGTCGGCGACGCTAGAAACATGGAGCCACGCATCTCACTGATCACCCTCGGCGTCAGCGACCTGGCCCGCTCGACGGCGTTCTACTCGTCCTGGCTCGGGGTCGGCCCGGCCACCGACCACGACGACGTGGCGTTCTTCGCGACGGGCGGGACGCGGCTGTCGCTCTACGGCTACGAGGCGCTCGCGGACGACGTCGGGCCCGGTTTCGCCGACCAGCAACGGTCGCGCTTCCCGGGGATCACGCTGGCGCACAACTGCCGCGAGCGCCACGAGGTCGACGAGGTGGTGGCCGCGGCCGAGGCCGCCGGCGGCACCGTCGTCAAGGCACCTGCCGACGCGTTCTGGGGCGGCTACTCCGGCTACGTCGCCGACCCGGACGGCTTCCTCTGGGAGATCGCCTGGGGCGCCTTCCCGATCGCCGACGACGGGCAGCTCGTCCTCGGCTGAGGTCGCGTCACCGGGCCCGCTCCGCGTCGATGGCCCGCCCGATCTCGGCCCGGATCGAGTCGTGGGCCGGCCCCAGGGCACAGGCGTCGGCATCCGGTAGGCCCTCCCACCAGCTCAGGGCCCCCGGCCATCTGAAAGGCGACAAACCGGGGTCATCTCGGTCCCTTGACCCCGGTTTGTCGCCTCTCAACGGGAGGCCTCTGCGCACCAGCTGGAGCCGAGCCTTGGTCCCTACGACGCTCGCCGGCCAGGGGCGGATCTCGAGCAGCGCCAGTCGCGCCGACGTGTGCCAGCGACTCAAGCCTCCCCGGGGGTGTGCTTGTGGTCGGTATCCCGCCCCGGGGCGACCAGAGCCGTCTACCCCCTCACCAGCGCGCCTCGGGCGTACCCTCGGGTCACCATCCCGCCCGAGGTGGCACCGTGTCCCAGCTGCTGGCGTCATCCATCACCACCGACCTGCTGGCCTGGCAGATCCCGCCGGTCGAGAAGGTCATCCGCACCGTGGTGGTCTACCTGGGGATCGCCTTGATCGTGCGGCTGGCCGGCAAACGCCTCATGGCCCAGATGAACTCGCTGGACCTGGTCGTCGTGCTGCTGCTGTCCAACGTCGTGCAGAACGCCATCATCGGCGACGACAACTCGCTGTCGGGCGGCCTGCTGGGTGCGGCCGTGCTCGTCGCCTTCAACGCCCTGCTCGAGCGCCTGGCCGACACCGTCCCGTGGGTCCGGTGGCTCCTGGAGGGGCGCCCGACCGAGCTCATCCACGAGGGTGTCGTGGACGAGGCGGCCCTGCGCCGGCTCGGCATCACCGAGCTGGAGCTGCTCAACGCGATCCACAGCCAGGGCGCCGACCACACCAGCGAGGTGCTGCGGGCGCGCGTCGAGCCGGGCGGCAACGTGACGGTCCTGCTCAAGCGCGCGGACCAGGCGGCCTCCTACGGCGACCTGCAGCAGGCGGTCGCGACGCTGCAGTCGTCCCTCGACGAGCTGCAGGAGGGGCTCGAGCGTCAGTCGTCCGGGAAGTCGCCGTCGACGTAGACCCAACGCCCCAGCAGTCGTCGGAACCTGCTGATCTCGTGCAGCTCGTGGGTCTGTCCGCCGACGAGGGAGGTTGCGGCATACTCCACTTCGTCGCCGTCCGCGCGGATCACCCTCAGCCCCAACCACTCCCGCCGCGGGTCGAGGCGCAGTTCACCGGGCCGGGTGGCCGGGTCCCAGGTCTGCAGGAGATACTCCGCGTCCCCCACGGCGAAGGCGGAGTACCGCGAGCGCATCAGCTGCTCAGGGGTCTTCGCCGTATGCCGACCCAGGTGCAGCGGTCGGCAGCACTGCTCGTAGGGGTCGCCGGACCCGCACGGGCACTCCCCCGGCGTGGGCGGCCTGACGACGCCGAAGGCGGCGCCGGACCCTGACCCCGCGGTCGCCCGCCGGCCCTGCTCGCTCACCGGTGGGCCGGGTGCTCGGGCCACGGGCTGTCAGCGGGGCGGAGCGACGCCCAGCCGTCCGCCCGCGAGGCGTGCGCCGCGAGGACCCCCACCACGGTGGAGGGGTTGTGCAGCTGCCCGGCGAGCACCGCCGCACGCGCGTCGTCCAGCGACAGCCAGCCCGTCGGCATGTCGCGTTCCTCGTCCTCACGCTCGTGCCACTCGTCCTCGGGGACCAGCGACAGGTCGCGGGCGAGGTAGATGCGGATGGCCTCGTCGTTGCCGCCCGGCGTGGTCCAGTAGTCGATGAGGACGTCCCAACGCTCGGCGCGCAGGTCGGCCTCCTCGTGCAGCTCGCGGGCGACGGCGACGGCCGGGTCCTCGCCGGCCACGTCGAGCAGCCCGGCCGGGATCTCCCACTCGAAGGCGCCGACGGGGTGGCGGTACTGCTGGATCAGGACCACGCGGTCCTCGCTGTCCAGCGCCACCACCGCGACCGCTCCCGGGTGGCGCAGGAACTCGCGTCGCACCTGGCCGGCCTCGCCGAGATCGGCTGTCTCCGAGACGAGGTCGAAGACGTAGCCCTCGTGGATGACGTGGGACTCGACGACCGGTCGGGGGTCGATCCGGTCGACGACGTCGGTGCGGGCCAGCTGCGGGTGACCACGGAAGTCGTTGCGCGGCATACGGCCTCAGCTCTTTGCCGAGGCGCCCTGCGCCTCGAGGGCAGCGCCCACGAGCCCGGCGAAGAGCGGGTGCGCGCGGTGCGGGCGGCTCTTGAACTCCGGGTGCGCCTGGGTGGAGACGTAGTAGGGGTGCACGTCGCGCGGCAGCTCGACGAACTCCACCAGCGTGCCGTCCGGGGAGGTGCCGGAGAAGACCAGCCCGGCCTCCTCCAGCCGGGCGCGGTAGGCGTTGTTGACCTCGTAGCGGTGCCGGTGCCGCTCGCTGGCCTTGGTGGCGCCGTAGGCCCCCGCGACGACGGACCCCTTGGCGAGCTTGGCGGGGTAGGCGCCTAGCCGCATGGTGCCGCCCAGGTTGCCGGCCCCCTCGACGAAGGCCTTCTGCTCCGCCATGGTCGCGATGACCGGGGCGGGCGTCTCGGGGTCGAACTCCGAGGACGAGGCGCCCTCGATGCCCGCGAGGTTGCGGGCCGCCTCGATCACCATGCACTGCAGACCCAGGCAGATGCCCAGCGTGGGGACCTTGTGCTCGCGGGCCCAGCGCAGCGCGCCGAGCTTGCCCTCGATCCCGCGCACCCCGAAGCCGCCGGGCACCAGGACCGCGTCCACCCCACCGAGCGCCTCCTGCGCCCCCTCCGGGGTCTGGCAGGTGTCGGAGGCGACCCACCGGATCGCGACGCGGGCGTCGTGGTGGAATCCCCCGGCCCGCAGCGCCTCCGTCACCGACAGGTAGGCGTCGGGCAGGTCGATGTACTTGCCGACCAGGGCGATCTCGACCTCGTGGGCGGGCTGGTGGACGCGCTGCAGCAGCTGGTCCCAGTCCTTCCAGTTGACGTCCCGGAACTTCAGCCCGAGCCGTCGGATGACGTAGGCGTCGAGCTGCTCGCGGTGGACGACCTTGGGGATGTCGTAGATCGAGGGGGCGTCGACGCAGGCGCACACGCCCTCGGCGTCGACGTCGCACATGAGGGAGATCTTCTTCTTGATGCCCTCGGGGATCTCCCGGTCGGCGCGCAGGACGAGCCCGTCGGGCTGGATGCCGACCTGGCGCAGCGCGGCGACGGAGTGCTGGGTGGGCTTGGTCTTGAGCTCGCCGCTGGGCGCGAGATAGGGCACCAGCGACACGTGCAGGAAGAAGCTGTTGTCCCGCCCAATCTCGTGACGCACCTGGCGCGCGGCCTCCAGGAAGGGCAGCGACTCGATGTCGCCGACGGTGCCGCCGATCTCGGTGATGATGATGTCCGGGGCGTCCTTGCCGAGGGTGGCGGGCTCGCGCATCCGGTCCTTGATCTCGTTGGTGATGTGCGGGATCACCTGCACCGTGTCGCCGAGGTACTCCCCGCGGCGCTCCCGGGCGAGGACGTTGTTGTAGACCTGACCGGTCGTGACGTTGGCGCGGCCGACGAGGTTGACGTCCAGGAAGCGCTCGTAGTGGCCGATGTCCAGGTCGGTCTCGGCCCCGTCCTCGGTGACGAAGACCTCTCCGTGCTGGAAGGGGTTCATCGTGCCGGGGTCGACGTTGATGTAGGGGTCGAGCTTCTGCATCGTCACGCGCAGGCCGCGGGCGCGGAGCAGATGGCCGAGGCTGGAGGCCGTGAGGCCCTTGCCGAGCGACGAGGCAACGCCTCCGGTCACGAAGATGTGCTTGGTGTCCACCACGGAGTTCGATGGTACGTCATCGGATCGTGACCGACGGACACTGCCGGGCCGTATGTCGCCCCGCCCCCGTCGCCGGCTGCGGCCCCTGGACCGGGTGCGGTCAGGGCCGGACGTCCTCGAGGCACAGGGAGTACTGCGCCAGCGCCGCCTCGACCGCGTCGTCCACGGTGGGCAGGGCCTCGGCGCGGGCCCGGGCCTTGGCGCGCAGGTCCTGCGCCGCACCGGGGTCGTCGATCACCCGGCGCACCTCGCGGGCCAGGGCGTCGGCGTCACCCACCGGCACCAGGATCCCGCCGGAGCCGACCACCGCGGCGGTGCCGCCGGCGTCGGTGGCGACGATGGCGGCCCCCGCCTCCAGCGCCTCCTGCAGCGCGAGCGGCTGCCCCTCCCAGTGGGCGGAGCTGACCACGACGTCGGCGGCGGCGAGCAGGTCGGGGACGTCCCGGCGGTCGCCGAGCAGCCGCACCGGCAGCGAGCGCTCCTCGATGTTGGTCTCGAGGTCGTGGCGCATCGGCCCCTCGCCGGCGACCACGATCTGCACCGCGGTGTCCTTGAGCCGCGCGGCCGCGTCGAGCAGCACCGGCAGGCCCTTCTGCGTGGTGAGGCGGGCCACGCAGACGACCAGCGGGGTGGCGTCCTCGACGCCCAGCGCCTCCCGGACCGCCCGGCGCTCGGCCACGGCCTCGGGGAAGGGGGGCGCAGGGATGACCGCGTGCTCGACCCGGCGGGCGCCCAGCTGACGCTGGCGCTCCTCGAGGTCGCGGCTGACCGTGAGGACCAGGTCGGCCTTGCTGGCGACCAGCCGGTCCAGGGTGTTGTAGACCCCGCCCAGCCAGGAGCTGTCGGGGGTGGCGTTGTGAAGCGTGACGATCAGCGGGGCCAGGTGCCCGAGCCGCGCCAGCGAGCACAGCGCGCCGGCGCGCAGGCCGTGGGCGTGCACGACGTCGGCGCCCTCGATGAGCGCCCGCAAGGTGGTGTGGGCGCGCAGGTCGTTGGCGGGGTGCGGGCGGTCGGAGATCGGCAGGTGCACGACCCGGGCCCCGGTGCCGGTGTAGTCGAAGAGCTCGTCCGCAGACTGCGGGCACCCGACCATGACCTCGTGGCCGCGGCCGACGAGACCCTCGGCGAGGCCGTGGACGTGACGGCCCATGCCGCCGGAGCTCGTTCCCATCACCAGGAGGATGCGCATGGGGCCTATGAGACCACGACTGCCGCTCACCTGCCCGGGCTGCTCGCTCTGCGGAGCACCCGCGCGACGGCGCTGCGGTCGGCGACGGCGCCGACGGCCGCCCACACCGCGACCGCCACTGCGGCGCACCCGATCCCGAGCGCCACGCTCCCCCACGTCCCGTGCCAGGGCGCGCCGGGGGCGACGCCTGCCGGCAGCCGACCGACCAGCCCGGCGCAGGGCACCGCGACAGCGGCGGCGAGCACCGCCCGACCGGCCCCGCGGACCGCCCCGGCGCCCCAGCTGCGGCGCACCGCGAGGAGCAGGCCGACCCCCGCGACCGTCATGCCGAGGGCACTGCCGACCCCGAGCGCCACGATCGTCGCCGTCGGCCCGGTTGCGCGCAGGGTCACGCCGACCGGGAGCGCCGCCGCCACCAGCCATCCGAGGGCCGTCCAGCCCGCCGCCACGGCAGGACGACCGCGCACGTAGAGCGCGCGGCTCAGCACGGCCACGAGGCCGTAGCCCACCAGGCCCGGCGCGAAGGTCGTCAGCCCGAGGTCCACCACGCGGGTCAGGTCCAGGGAGCCCTCGCGGCCCCGGCCGGCGTCCAGGGCCGCGAAGAACCGCCCCACGGCGGGGGCCACCGCGACGAGCACCGCGGCGCCGAGCGAGCCCGAGAGGGCGACGACCCGCACCGACGTCGCGAGGCGGCGCTCGACCGCCGCCTCCACCGGCGCGTCCGGGCCACCCCGCTGGCTCAGCGACGGGAAGACCGCGGTCGCGACCGGGACCGCCAGCACGGCATACGGCAGGACGTAGACCGCCTGGAGGTACTGGTAGGCGTTGATCAGCCCTGCCCCACCACGGGCGTTGGACACCCACACCGTCGCCAGGACCGTCGCCTGCTGGGCGAGCAGCGCGACCACGCCCGCGAGGGCGAGGCTACGGGCCCGGGCCGCGGCCCCCTGCGGGAAGCGCAGGGTCGGCCGCAGCCGGAACCCGCTGCGCCGCAACGGGACCAGGAGAGGGACGCTGAGCGCGACGACCCCGGCGGTGGTGCCGCCGGCGAGGGCGGTGAGCGCACCGGCAGGCAGCGAGGCGGCCGAGGCGGCGGGGGGCGACATCCGGCCGTAGGCGAGGTAGGCGACGATCACCACGACGCTGGACAGCAGCGGCGCGACCGCCGGCCACGCGAACCGGCGCCGCGCCTGCAGCGCCCCGGCCGCGACCACCCCGAGGCCGTAGAGCGGGATCTGCGGGGCGAACCACCAGAGCATGCGGGTGACGAGGGCGTGCTGCCCGGCGCAGGGCGTGGACCCGAGCAGCGCGGTCGCGATGGGTCCGGCGAGGAGCACCACGAGCGCGGCGAGCGGCACGAGGACCACCATCGCCCACCCGAGCAGGGCCGACACGACCTGGTCGGCGCTGCGCTCGTCGTCCTCGGCGAGGTAGCCGGCGACGACCGGCACCGCCACCGCGGCGAGCGCCCCGCCGGCCGCGACCTCGTAGAGGACGTTGGGCACGGTGTTGGCCGTCGAGTACGCCGTGCCGACGCACGTGGCCCCCACCTCGTGGGAGAAGACCAGCCACCGGCCGAAGCCCACCACGCGGCTGAGGAGGGTGAGGACCGCGATGACGACGCTGGCCGCGGCCAGGCCCCGGACCGCCCGCGCGCTCACGTGGCGCGGCCCCACCGGTCGAGGGCGTCGAGCCAGGGCGTGTCGGCGATGACCTGGGTGAAGCTGACGCGCTCGCTCGCCAGGATCAGCCCGGACAGTATGCCGAGCGCCACCGCGCGGGTGCGCGTCCCGCCGCGGGCGACCAGGGCGGTCCCGAGCAGGGCCCCCGCTGCGTTTGCGCCGGTGTCCCCCAGCATGCTGTCCCCGGCGAGGTCGGTCGGCAGCAGCGCGAGGGACGCCCCGGCGGCAGCGGCGGCGCACCGCACCGCGTCCGCGCCCCGCAGGTCGTCCCCGGCCCCGGCAGCGGTGAGGGGCGCGCTCAGGAGGACGACCTTGAGCGCCCGGCCCGGCCGCAGGTCGAAGAGGTTGAGCAGGTTGGCGGCGCCGGCGATCACGGCACCACCCAGCAGGGTGGAGGCGACCGCCGCAACCCCGCCTGCCCTGGGGCGAGACCGGTCGATGACGGTGGCCGTGCCCAGCCCGACGCCGGCGAGGCCGACGATCTTGAGCACCCCGGTGGTGACCGTGCCTTGGCGCAGGGCTTGCAGGTGTCCCCGCAGCCCCTTGACCGACGTGGCGCCGGCGTGGTCGTCCACCGCCCCCACGGCGGCGGCGGCCAGGACCGCGGCGGCCGCGGCAGCCGGCACCGCGCGGCGACCGGCGGGGGCGGTCAGCGAGGCCAGCGCGAGCGGGGCGGCCGCGCCGAGGGCCCAGGCCGGTCCCTCGAGCAGCGACACGGTCCGGCCGGCGTGGTTGGTGCGGTGCCACCGCTGCGAGCCTCCCGGGGGGCGGCGGCTCAGGCCATCGTGGGCGCCGCGGGCCGAGGCTGCGCCGACGCCGACCCCGAAGCCCGCGGCGACGAGCGCGGCGAGGCCCGAGGGGACCAGCCTCGGGGCGGCACCACCGAGCGGTGCCCGGTGCCGGCTGGGGTCACGTGGCGACACGGCGGGCCTACCGCGCGAGGTCCGGCAGGACCGACTCGGCATCGGTCCCGGTGCCGTAGCGGCCGGCGCCGCCCTTCTGCTGGGCCTGGAGGGCGACGACGGTGGCCACCTGTCCCATCGCGAGGTCGGCGTCATCGACGGTGGAGACCACGGCGGCGGCGGGACGGATCGCGCGGACCCCCGAGACAACGGCGCCGGCCGACAGGTTGTCGGTGTCGTCGACGGGCTTGCTGGGCGACACCAGCACCGACCCGTCGGCGGTGGTGTCCATCGCCCGCACCAGGTTGGCGTAGGCCTGCACCTGCGGGTCGACCGGCTGGGTCCCGCTGCGGGTCAGAGGTGCCGCGACGGTCACGACCAGGGTCGCGGGCTGCGACTCGTCGCCGCGGACGGTCAGCAGGCCCTTGCTGCGCAGCGTGTCCAGGGCCTGGCGGGCGTGGCCGGGCTCGGAGCGGTAGCCGTCCTTGGCGGTGCTGGTGAGCAGGGCGCGGCCGAGCACGCTGCCCGGCAGGAGGTCGTCGGTCACCTTCGTCCGGTCGATCCCCAGGCCCCCCGCGGCCTCCTTGGTGATCGCCCCCAGGTCGCCGGAGTCGTCGGGGTGGGTCCACTGGTCGCTGAGGCGGACCACCGAGCCCACCTGCGCACCCGCCTCGCCGAGCGCGGTCTCGACCCCGGCGACGACCTGCTCGTCGGCCCCGGACGCGGCGACCACGACGGCCTGCTTGCCGCTGAGCCGGTCTTTGAGCACCACCGGTCGGGTGGCCGCGGCAAAGCTCTGGCCCGCGGTGACGTCCCGGCGCGCCTGGGTCAGCTGGGTGTTGAGGTCGGCCTTGTCCTGGCGCAGCTTGGTGAGCTCGGAGGTCAGCGTGGTGCCGATGTCCTCCTTCAGCGGCCCGGCCCCCAGCACGATCCCCACCGCCAGCGCCATGAAGATGGCGATGATCGAGACCAGGTGGTAGCGGAAGTCGATCATGTGAACAGCCCCCAGATCCAAGAGATGACGTCGTCCCACCGCGCCCCCACGGCCTGCAGCATCGCCTGGCCCCCGGGGGTCGTGGCCAGGGCGACGACCAGCGCAAGCAGGCAGGCCAGCACCAGGAAGAGCAGCGACGCGATCGAGATCCGGGTGCGGTAGAGCCGCGACACGCCCTTGGCGTCCACCAGCTTGCCGCCCACCCGCAGCCGCGTCAGGAAGGTGCTCGCCATACCGGCTCGGCCCTTGTCGAGGAACTCCACCAGGGTCGCGTGGGTGCCGACCGCGACGATGAGCGTGGCGCCGGCGTCGTCGGCGAGCAGCATCGCGATGTCCTCGCTGGTCCCGGTCGCGGGGAAGACCACCGGGTCCAGCCCGAGGGCGCGGACCCGGTCCAGCCCCGGTGCCCGGCCGTCACGGTAGGCGTGCACCACGATCTCGGCCCCCGACTGCAGCGCCTGGTCGCTGACGGAGTCCATGTCGCCGACGATGAGGTCCGGCCGCCGGCCGATCTCGAGCAGCGCGTCCGCGCCGCCGTCCACCCCGATCAGGATCGGCTTGTACTCCCGGATGTAGTGCTGCAGCGCCCGCAGGTCCTCCTTGTAGTGGTAGCCGCGCACCACCACCAGGACGTGCCGGCCCTTGATGGGGGTGGCGATGTCCGGTATGCCGACCCCGTCCAGCAGCAGCGCCCGCTCCCGCTTGAGGTACTCCATCGTGTTGGCGGCGAACGCCTCGAGCTGGTTGGACAGGCCGATCCGCGCCAGCGTCTGCGCCGCCTCGATGCTCTCCGCCGTCTGGCGGTGGCCCGTGGCGACGACCTCGCCGTCCACGACCAGGGAGTCGGCGACCAGGTCACCGGCGCTGCCCTCGCGGACGGTCATCACCTCCGGCCCGAGCCCGTCCAGGTGCGGTATGCCGGCGTCGAGCAGGATCTGCGGCCCGAGGTTGGGGTAGCGACCCGTGGTGGACCGCGCAGCGTTGAGGACGGCCGCGGGGCGGCACGCGACCAGGGCCTCGGCCGAGACCCGGTCGATGTCGGCGTGGTCGATGACGGCGATGTCGCCGGGGTTCAGGCGCTTCGTGAGGTCCTTCGTGCGCCGGTCGACGCGGACGGTGTGCGTGTCGACCGCAGGCGCGTCTCGGGCCGAGCGGCCGCGGTGCGGGAACTGGGACATCACGGTCCATCGTGCCACGGCCCCCGGTGAGCCCCGTCCGTCCACGCCGCGCGGCGCCCGCCCGGGCGTCGACGACGGCCGGTGCGGCCGAGCCGTCAACGACGGCGGGCCCGGCCGCGGCGGGCCGTGTCGAGCAGCTGCTGGGCGTGCTCCACCGCGGCGGCGCTGTCGTCGCCGCTCATCATCCGGGCGAGCTCGCGCACCCGCTCCTCGCCGCTGACCTCCACGACCCCGCTGGCCGCGACCTGTCCGTCGTCGGCCTTGCGGACCACCAGGTGCCGGTCGGCGTACGCCGCGACCTGCGCGAGGTGCGTGACGACGATCACCTGGGCGCTGCGGGCGAGCTCGGCGAGCCGGCCGCCGACCTCCACGCCGGCCTTGCCGCCGATGCCGGCGTCCACCTCGTCGAAGACGAAGGTCGGCACGCTCGAGCCGCCCCGGGCGACGACCTCGAGGGCCAGCATGACGCGTGAGAGCTCTCCCCCGGAGGCGGCCTTGGTGACGCTGCGCGGGGGTGCCCCGGCGTTGGCGGCCAGCGCGATCTCGACCTCGTCGATGCCGTTGCGGGAGTAGCGGACCCGCTCACCGGTCGGCAGCTCGAGGCCGCGGTCGTGCGCGTGCGTGGTGACGTGGACGACCAGCGTGGCCCGGGGCATGGACAGCCGGGTGAGCTCGCGGGTCACCGCCTCCCCGAGCCGGGCCGCCGCTGCCGTCCGCGCGTCGTGCAGCTGCGCCCCCTGCTGGCCGAGGCGTGGGGTGATCTCCTGGAGCCGGTGCTCGATCTCGGCGATCCGGGCGTCGTCCCCCTCGAGCGTGAGCAGGGTCGTGCTGGCCTGCTGGGCCCAGGCGAGGACCTCGTCGATGGTGTCGCCGTACTTGCGCTGCAGCCGCACCAGGTCGGCCCGGCGATCCTGCACCGCGGCCAGCCGCGCCGGGTCCACCTCGACGTCCGTGAGGTATCCCGCCAGGTCCGTCGTCAGGTCCGCGGCGAGGTAGGACAGCTCGCTCAGCCGACGGTGCAGGTCCGCGAGGGCGGGGTCGTGGGCGACCCACGGCTCGAGCGAGGTGGCCGCCTCGGCCATCGCGGCGACGGCCCCGGTGGCCGGCCCCTCCCAGCCCTGCTCGTCCCCGGCGAGCGCCGCGTGGGCCCGCGCCGCACCGTCGCGGAGCGCGTCGGCGTGGGAGAGGCGGTCGTCTTCCAGGCGCAGCTCGTCGTCCTCGCCCGGCTGCGGGTCGGCCGCCTCGATCTCCTCGAGCGCGACGCGCAGGCCGTCCGCCTCGCGGGCCCGCTCCCGGGCCGCGGAGCGCAGCCCGTCCAGCTCGGCGGCGAGGCGGTGGTGCTCGTCATACGTCTGCTGGAAGGCAGCCAGCAGCGGGGCGATCTGGGCGTCGTAGGCGTCCAGCACCACCCGGTGCTCCTCCCCGGAGCGCAGCCGCCACTGGTCGGCCTGGCCGTGCACGGCCACGAGCTGCTCCCCCACCTCGGCCAGCGTGCTCACGGGCACCGATCGGCCGCCGAGGTGGGCGCGGGAGCGCCCGGAGGTCGCGACGGTGCGCGCCAGGATCAGGCCGTCGTCGACGTCGGCACCGGCGTCGCCGGCCCGCTCCAGCGCGGGGTGATCCGGCGGCAGCTCCACGAAACCTTCGACGCTGATCCGCTCGGCCCCGGTGCGCACCAGGTCGCTGTCGGAGCGGCCGCCGAGCAGCAGCCCCAGACCGGTCACGACCATCGTCTTGCCCGCACCGGTCTCACCCGTCACCACGTTGAGGCCGGGCGCCAGCTGCAGCACCGCCTCGTCGATGACCCCGAGCCCGCGGATCGTCATGTCGCGCAGCATCGGTCACGGCTCCAGACGACCGCGGCCGCGCCAGCCGGCGATGGACAGGTCGAACTTCGCGACCAGTCGGTCGGTGAACGGCGCCGTCACCAGTCGCGCCAACCGGACCGGCACGTCGCTGCGGCGGGCCTCGACGCGGGCGCCGCGCGGCAGGTCGATGGTGCGGCGGCCGTCGCACCACAGCACCCCGGTGCCCTCCTGGTCCGGCAGCAGCTCGACCGACACCTCGGAGGAGGGGCTGAGCACCAGCGGGCGGGCGAAGAGCGCGTGGGCGGACAGCGGCACCACGAGCAGCGCCTCCACGGTCGGCCACACCACGGGCCCCCCGGCGGAGAACGCGTAGGCCGTCGACCCGGTCGGCGTCGCCATGACCACGCCGTCGCAGCCCCACGTGGACAGCGGGCGGCCGTCGATGCCGACGGCGAGCTCGAGCATCCGCTGGCGGGAGGCCTTCTCCACGGTGGCCTCGTTGAGGGCCCAGGTGCGGGTCAGCTCGTCGTCGCCCTGGTGGACCACCACCTCGAGCGTCAGCCGCTCCTCCACGGCATAGTCGCGCAGCACGATCCGCTCCACGACGTCCTCGAAGTGCTCCCGCTCGGCCTCGGCCAGGAACCCCACGTGCCCGAGGTTGACCCCCAGGACGGGTATGCCGCAGCCCCGGGCCAGCTCTGCTCCCCGGAGGATCGTGCCGTCGCCGCCGAGGACGCAGACCAGCTCGCAGCCCTCCGCGCAGTCGCCGTCGTTCCACTCGACCAGGTCGCCGAGCTCGCCGCCGAGGACCTCACGGTCGGCCGACGACAGCCGCGGCACGATCCCGGCCGCGCGCAGGTGCTCGCACAGGCTGCGGGCGAGGTGACGCGCCTCGGCGCGGCGGTGGTGAACGACGAGCAGGATCGTGCGGGTCACGGATGAGCTCCTTGCTCGGTGAGGCGCGCGGCGGTCTGCCGCCACGGCGTCAGGTCGGGTGGCGCGCCCAGGTCGCGGACGCACCACACAAGGTATTCGTTGTTGCCGTCGGTGCCGGTGATGGGGCTGGCCGCGAGGCCGCGGGGGTGCAGCCCGGCGACCGCGAGGGCGTCGAGGACCTGCTCGACGGCCGCGCGCCGGTGCCGGGGGTCGCGGACCACGCCGCCCTTGCCGAGCCGCGCCCGCCCCACCTCGAACTGCGGCTTGATCAGGGCCACGGCGTCCCCGCCCTCGCGGACCAGGTCCGCCAGCCGGCGCGCCACGAGCGTCAGGGAGATGAAGCTGAGGTCGGTGACCAGCAGGTCGAAGGGGCCGCCGACGTCCTCGGGCGCGGTGTCGCGCACGGACAACCCGCTGCGCTCGTCGACCCGGGGGTCGGCGGCGAGCTGCGCGTCGAGCTGGCCGTGGCCCACGTCGAGGGCGCACACCGTGGCCGCGCCGCGGTCCAGCAGCACCTGCGTGAACCCGCCGGTGCTCGCGCCGACGTCGATGCACCGTCTGCCGGCGACCTGCACCCCGTCGAACTCCGCCAGGGCCGCGCGCAGCTTGTGCGCCGCCCGGCTCACCCACGGGTCCGGCCCGCCCGTCACCGCCACCGCGTCCGCGCTGGTGACGGCGTGCGACGCCTTGGGGACCACGCGGCCGCCCACGGTCACGCGACCGGCGGCGAGGAGCTCGCGGGCCTGCCCGCGGGAGCGTGCCAGGCCGCGGCGCACGAGCTCGCTGTCGAGCCGTGCCGTGCTCATCGTCGCCACCCGGGCCGGGTCACGAGCCGGTGACCCCGGACAGACGCGACTGGAGCACCTCGTAGACACGACGGGCCGCGTCGATCTGCTGCTGCGGGTCGTCCCCCGCGGCAGCCTCGTCCAGGGCTCGCAGCACCTCCTCGACGGCGGGGTCCTGGCCGTCGCTCGTGCCGAGGCTCGACGGCCCGGGCGACGGTCGGGGCGTCGCCTCGCTCATGGTGCTCCTCCTGGTGGCCGGGCCCTGCGGGCTGATCCTGGTGGCTGGCCCCACGATAGCCGCGGCGACCGACAGACCCCGCGACACCACGGCCGCCTCAGCGGGGGTCGAGGGCCTCCAGCGGCTCGGCCACCCCGGCCGGGAGCGGTATGCCGACCCGCCCCGCGTCCCGGGCCGCCCACACCGCGGTGACGGCCGCCCGGACCTGCTCGATCGGGTCTCCCCCGGAGACGGTCAGGGTGGCGTCGTCCCCGTGCCCGTCGACGGTGGCCACGGCGTCGCCGCAGGACGCCGCGGGCGCCTCGGCCCCGTCGCGCAGCTGGGCGGCGGCATACGGCTCGTGCAGCGACCGCAGGTCCAGGGCGACATAGGTGGCGCGCCGGCGGTCCGGCGCGCTCGCCAGGGCGAGCGGACCGTCGACGCCGGTGAGGACCAGCAGGCTGTCCATGCCCGAGGCGTTCGCGCCCTCGATGTCGGTGTCCAGGCGGTCACCGACGGCGAGCATCCTCGCCACGTCGCGCTCGGCGCGCTCGGCGCAGCGCTCGTAGAGCGGGGGGTAGGGCTTCCCGGCGACCTGCGGGTCGCGGCCGATGACGTTGCGCACCGCCGCCACCGCGGACCCGTTGCCGGGGGCGATCCCGCGCTCGGTGGGGATGGTGAGATCCACGTTGGTCGCCATCCAGGTGGCTCCCGCCGACACCGCGTAGGCCGCCTCCTTCAGGTCCGACCAGGTCAGCTCGGTGCCGTATCCCTGCAGCACCGCGCGCACCCGACCGGCCACCTCGGGGTCCTCGATGCGCTCCCCGGGGGTGACCGGGTCGAGACCGACCTCGCGCAGCGCGATCGCGACGCCCGGGCCGCCGACCGCCAGCACCGTGGTGCCGGGCTCGAGCTGGTCCGCGAGCAGGGCAGCACCCGCCTGGGCACTGGTCACGACGTGCTCGGCGTCCGTCCGCACGCCCAGCTCCGTGAGGTGCTCGGCGACGGTGGCAGCGGGTCGGCCGGCGTTGTTGGTGGCGTACATCACCGGCAGGCCCTGGTCGACGGCCGCGTTGAGCGCATCCGCCGCGTGGTCGACGGCGTCCGGGCCGCGGTAGACCACCCCGTCGAGGTCCACGACCAGCCCCTGGTATCCCGCCAGCAGCGCGTCACTCATGCTCACGGCCTCGTATGCCGTCGGCCCGCCCACCCTCGGGGGCCGGGGGCTCGTCGACACCGGCCTGCGCCACAGCGCCGTCTCCGAGCTCGACCTCCACACCGTCCTCGTCCTCGACGCCGTCGAGCAGGTCGGTGAAGCTGTAGCCCTCCAGCTCGGCGAGTCGCTCGTCCGCGTCGGTCTCCCCCTCGTGGTCGGCGTCCGCCGACCGGTGGAACCACTGCGTCGCGCCGGCCTCGTCACCCAGCGCGAGCAGCGCCTCGGCGTAGGCATAGGCCAGCCGCGGGTACCACGGCTTGGTCGTGCCCTGCCGCAGCGCAGGCACCTCGAGCTCGACCTTGGCCGCGTCCAGCTGCCCCAGGTCCCGCCGGATCCCGGACGTCACGATCAGCAGCTCGATGCGGTCCTCCTGCGGCAGCGCGCCGGCCTCCGGGCTCTGCGCCAGCTCCAGTGCCTTGTCGGGACGGCCGAGGCCCCGCTCGCAGTCCACCATGAACGGCAGCAGGTGGTTGGAGCCGGAGAGGCGTCGCACCGTGCGGAACTCGTTGAGGGCCTTGGCCCACTCCTGCCGCCGGTAGAGCACGAGACCGAGCGCCTCGCGGGCTGCGGCCACCCGACCGGCCCGCCGCACCGCCGTCTCGGCGTGCAGCAGGGCTGTCTCGTCGTCGACGTCGAGCAGCCGAGCCGCCATGACCAGGTGCTGGCCGACGCCCTCGGCGTTCTCCTTGCTGAGGGTGCGCAGCTGGTTCTTGACGGAGCGCTCGAGCTCGAAACCGGTCACGTCCTCGTCGATGGGCGGCTCAGGCTTGCGTCCCTCGCGGGGGACCAGCCGAGAACCTCCCTGGCGGGGGGCGTCCGGGTCCATGGGGTCGCCGCTGCGACGCGGGTCGCGATCGGCGAAGCGGGGCCCACGGGGGCCCTTACCGCCCCGCGGTGCGTGACCCCGACGGTCATCGCCGAACCGCCGCGGCCGGTCATCCCCGTATCGAGCGCCCTCGTCCCGGCGAGGCCGGTCGTCCCGGTAGCCACGAGGCGCGTCGTCACGACGAGGCCGATCATCCCGGTAACCGCGAGACCCGTCCTCACGACGAGGCCGATCATCCCGGTAACCGCGAGACCCGTCCTCACGACGAGACCGATCATCCCGGTAACCGCGAGGCCCGTCGTCTCGACGACGCCGGTCGTCGCCACGGGGCCGCTCGTCCTGCTCGCCGGGGCGCCGGTAGGGCCGCCGCCCAGCAGAGCTGCGGGAAGGACCGTCGTAGGGCCTGCGACCACGGCCGGGTCCAGCGGGACCTCGCTCTCGACGGGGTCGACCGGAATCGCCCTGGGGCGCCTCATCGTTCACGAAGGTCTCCTCACGTCGTCGACGCGATGCGCCGGCGGGTCTCTATGCAGGTTGACGTGGCTCCGGCCGTCCAGTATGCCGCATGCAGCGGATCGGGCGGGGCCAGAAATGCGTGTAGCCCCTGACCGAGGGGTCAGGGGCTACACGTGAAATGTTGTCCGGCGGCGTCCTACTCTCCCACACCGTCACCAGTGCAGTACCATCGGCGCTGTCAGGCTTAGCTTCCGGGTTCGGAATGGGACCGGGCGTTTCCCTGACGCTATGACCGCCGTAACTCTATCGACTTCACCACCCACCACAGGGTTTGTGTGTCGGGAGCTACACAGTGGACGCGAGCAATCTTCGGGTCAAGTCATCGGCTTATTAGTACCGGTCAGCTCCACACATTGCTGTGCTTCCACATCCGGCCTATCAACCCAGTAGTCTAGCTGGGAGCCTCTCACCCACAAGGGGCATGGAAACCTCATCTTGAAGCGTGCTTCCCGCTTAGATGCTTTCAGCGGTTATCACTCCCGAACGTAGCTAATCAGCGGTGCCCTTGGCAGAACAACTGACACACCAGAGGTTCGTCCATCCCGGTCCTCTCGTACTAGGGACAGCCCTTCTCAAGTTTCCTACGCGCACAGCGGATAGGGACCGAACTGTCTCACGACGTTCTAAACCCAGCTCGCGTACCGCTTTAATGGGCGAACAGCCCAACCCTTGGGACCTACTCCAGCCCCAGGATGCGACGAGCCGACATCGAGGTGCCAAACCATGCCGTCGATATGAACTCTTGGGCAAGATCAGCCTGTTATCCCCGGGGTACCTTTTATCCGTTGAGCGACGGCGCTTCCACAAGCCACCGCCGGGTCACTAGTCCCGACTTTCGTCCCTGCTCGACATGTCTGTCTCACAGTCAAGCTCCCTTGTGCACTTACACTCGAAACCTGATTACCAACCAGGCTGAGGGAACCTTTGGGCGCCTCCGTTACCCTTTAGGAGGCAACCGCCCCAGTTAAACTACCCACCAGGCACTGTCCCTGATCCGGATCACGGACCGAGGTTAGACATCCAGAACGACCAGAGTGGTATTTCAACGATGACTCCACACACACTGGCGTGCATGCTTCACAGTCTCCCACCTATCCTACACAAGCCGTACCGAACACCAATACCAAGCTATAGTAAAGGTCCCGGGGTCTTTCCGTCCTGCTGCGCGTAACGAGCATCTTTACTCGTAGTGCAATTTCGCCGAGCTCGCGGTTGAGACAGTAGGGAAGTCGTTACGCCATTCGTGCAGGTCGGAACTTACCCGACAAGGAATTTCGCTACCTTAGGATGGTTATAGTTACCACCGCCGTTTACTGGCGCTTAAGTTCTCAGCTTCGCCGTGAGGCTAACCGGTCCCCTTAACGTTCCAGCACCGGGCAGGCGTCAGTCCGTATACATCGAATTACTTCTTCGCACGGACCTGTGTTTTTAGTAAACAGTCGCTTCCCCCTGGTCTCTGCGGCCACTCACGCTCAACACGCAAGGTGCGTCACGATCATGGCCCCCCTTCTCCCGAAGTTACGGGGGCATTTTGCCGAATTCCTTAACCACGATTCACTCGATCGCCTTGGTATTCTCTACCTAACCACCTGAGTCGGTTTGGGGTACGGGCGGCTCAGTCCCTCGCTAGAAGCTTTTCTCGGCAGCATAGGATCACCCTCTTCCCGCATACGCGGTCACTATCAGATCTCACCCGAATGGCATGCGGATTTACCTACACACCGGGCTACATCCTTAGACGTGGACAACCATCGCCACGCGGCGGCTACCTTCCTGCGTCACTCCATCGCTTAACTACTACTGGCTCAGGTCACCTCATCCACTCCTCACCCACCCGAAGGCGGTTAGAGAAGCTTCACCAGGTTTAGTATCACCAGCCTCGCTAGGGGCGGTACTGCGCCGGTTCCGGAATATCAACCGGATGTCCATCGACTACGCCTGTCGGCCTCGCCTTAGGTCCCGACTTACCCAGGGCAGATTAGCTTGACCCTGGAACCCTTGGTTATTCGGCGGACGGGTTTCTCACCCGTCATTCGCTACTCATGCCTGCATTCTCACTCGCGTAGCGTCCACGACTGGATCACTCCGCCGCTTCACTCGCCACACGACGCTCCCCTACCCATCGACACGCCTGAACCACAAACGGCTTAGCAATATGTCAATGCCACAGCTTCGGCGGTGTGCTTGAGCCCCGCTACATTGTCGGCGCAAAATCACTTGACCAGTGAGCTATTACGCACTCTTTAAAGGGTGGCTGCTTCTAAGCCAACCTCCTGGTTGTCAAGGCAACTTCACATCCTTTTCCACTTAGCACACGCTTAGGGGCCTTAGCTGGTGATCTGGGCTGTTTCCCTCTCGACTACGGAGCTTATCCCCCGCAGTCTCACTGCCACGCTCTCACTTACCGGCATTCGGAGTTTGGCTGACGTCAGTAACCCGGTGGGGCCCATCGGCCATCCAGTAGCTCTACCTCCGGCAAGAAACACGTGACGCTGCACCTAAATGCATTTCGGGGAGAACCAGCTATCACGAAGTTTGATTGGCCTTTCACCCCTACCCACAGCTCATCCCCCCAGTTTTCAACCTAGGTGGGTTCGGTCCTCCACGCGGTCTTACCCGCGCTTCAACCTGGCCATGGGTAGATCACTTCGCTTCGGGTCTAGACCCAGCGACTCAAACGCCCTGTTCGGACTCGCTTTCGCTACGGCTACCCCACGCGGGTTAACCTCGCCACTGAGCACTAACTCGCAGGCTCATTCTTCAAAAGGCACGCTGTCACCCCACACAGAGGCTCCAACGGATTGTAAGCGCACGGTTTCAGGATCTATTTCACTCCCCTCCCGGGGTACTTTTCACCTTTCCCTCACGGTACTTGTCCGCTATCGGTCACCAGGGAATATTTAGGCTTAGCAGGTGGTCCTGCCAGATTCACACGGGATTTCTCGGGCCCCGTGCTACTTGGGATACTCGCCCACAGTCTCGAAGATTTCAGCTACAGGGGTGCCACCTTCTCTGCCCGGCCATTCAAGACCGTTCGCCTATCCACGAGATTTCTTACTGCGCGCCCGCATGTCAGTACGGGCCGGCAAGTCCCACAACCCCGACCGTGCAACCCCTGACAGGTATCACACACGACCGGTTTAGCCTCATCCGCGTTCGCTCGCCACTACTGACGGAATCACTGTTGTTTTCTCTTCCTGTGGGTACTGAGATGTTTCACTTCCCCACGTTCCCTCCACACACCCTATATATTCAGGTGCAGGTGACTGGACACAAACTCCAGCCGGGTTCCCCCATTCGGAAACCCTCGGATCACAGTCTGGTTATCGACTCCCCGAGGCTTATCGCAGATTCCTACGTCCTTCATCGGTTCCTGGTGCCAAGGCATCCACCGTGCGCCCTTAAAAACTTGGCCACAAAGATGCTCGCGTCCACTGTGTAGTTCTCAAAACACAAACCCCAACCACCTACACACCCAAGCACACGCTCGAGCTATCAGCAGTCCAGGCAAAGACCCCAGACCCCCACCCAGCAACCCCCACAACGAGGAGCCACCAGAACAGGGAAACCGATGTCTCAGGACCCAACAGCGCGCCACGACCACCACCCCCACCAGACGCTTTCCACACCCACCCCCAACAAGGGCGAGCCGTACTCACAACCAGCAGAACCAGCAGCCAACCATTCGATGTTCCACCCATGAGCACCCCCACCACACACTCGGTGATGAAGAGGCAAATGCTCCTTAGAAAGGAGGTGATCCAGCCGCACCTTCCGGTACGGCTACCTTGTTACGACTTAGTCCCAATCGCCAGTCCCACCTTCGACGGCTCCCCCCACAAGGGTTAGGCCACCGGCTTCGGGTGTTACCGACTTTCGTGACTTGACGGGCGGTGTGTACAAGGCCCGGGAACGTATTCACCGCAGCGTTGCTGATCTGCGATTACTAGCGACTCCGACTTCATGGGGTCGAGTTGCAGACCCCAATCCGAACTGAGACCGGTTTTTTGGGATTCGCTCCACCTCGCGGTATCGCAGCCCTTTGTACCGGCCATTGTAGCATGCGTGAAGCCCAAGACATAAGGGGCATGATGATTTGACGTCATCCCCACCTTCCTCCGAGTTGACCCCGGCAGTCTCCTATGAGTCCCCGCCATCACGCGCTGGCAACATAGAACGAGGGTTGCGCTCGTTGCGGGACTTAACCCAACATCTCACGACACGAGCTGACGACAACCATGCACCACCTGTACACCGACCTTACGGGGAGCACATCTCTGCACTTTTCCGGTGTATGTCAAGCCTTGGTAAGGTTCTTCGCGTTGCATCGAATTAATCCGCATGCTCCGCCGCTTGTGCGGGCCCCCGTCAATTCCTTTGAGTTTTAGCCTTGCGGCCGTACTCCCCAGGCGGGGCGCTTAATGCGTTAGCTGCGGCACGGAACTCGTGGAATGAGCCCCACACCTAGCGCCCAACGTTTACGGCATGGACTACCAGGGTATCTAATCCTGTTCGCTCCCCATGCTTTCGCTTCTCAGTGTCAGTTATGGCCCAGAGACCTGCCTTCGCCATCGGTGTTCCTCCTGATATCTGCGCATTTCACCGCTACACCAGGAATTCCAGTCTCCCCTACCACACTCTAGTCTGCCCGTACCCACGGCAAGCCCAACGTTAAGCGTTGGGTTTTCACCGCAGACGCGACAAACCACCTACAAGCTCTTTACGCCCAATAATTCCGGACAACGCTCGCACCCTACGTATTACCGCGGCTGCTGGCACGTAGTTAGCCGGTGCTTCTTCTGCTCCTACCGTCACTCTCGCTTCTTCAGAGCTGAAAGAGGTTTACAACCCGAAGGCCTTCATCCCTCACGCGGCGTCGCTGCATCAGGCTTCCGCCCATTGTGCAATATTCCCCACTGCTGCCTCCCGTAGGAGTCTGGGCCGTGTCTCAGTCCCAGTGTGGCCGGTCGCCCTCTCAGGCCGGCTACCCGTCGTCGCCTTGGTGAGCCACTACCTCACCAACAAGCTGATAGGCCGCGAGTCCATCCTCCACCACAAAAGCTTTCCACCCCCACCCCATGCGAGGGAGGGTCATATCCAGTATTAGCCCCGGTTTCCCGGAGTTATCCCAGAGTGAAGGGCAGGTTACTCACGTGTTACTCACCCGTTCGCCACTAATCCACCCAGCAAGCTGGGCTTCATCGTTCGACTTGCATGTGTTAAGCACGCCGCCAGCGTTCGTCCTGAGCCAGGATCAAACTCTCCGTAGAAAATTCAAACCCCAGCAAACAGAACAACAATCTGACATTGCTGTCCGTCTACCAAAGGAACCTCAAACGAGGTAAAAACTTGGCATCAAATTTCGGCACGCTGTTGAGTTCTCAAACATCGGACGCACACAACGATCCATCCCGATGAGGGGATCTAGCGCCATGGCTGGTGATTTCCGAACACTCTTGGGCTTCTCGGACCAGACCCGATCGGATCTGCGGAGCGCGCTTGGCTTGTTCGGTTCCTCTACTGTAGCAGGTGTTTCTCCCGCTTCCCAATCGAGCGTTTCCGCTCATCAGGACATACCGAAGTACCTTCTCGGTAGAGGTTCGTCGTCCGCGGGACCGGCCTACTTCGCTGCGAGGTTTCCCTGCTAGCAGTGGTGTCCGTTCCTCCCTGTCCGGGCGACGAAGAGAACATTACGGGACGGTGTCCGCCAAGGACAAATCTGCTGGTCAGAGGCGGTGCGCCCGTCCACCGCCCGCACCTCACCGGGTGCCGGCGCCTCAGTCCCGCGCCCGTCGCCCGGCGGCCATCGACTTGCGACCCCGCTTGAGCAGGACCACCCGGCCGTGCAGGAAGTCCTCCTCACCCAGCGTCGCCTCCCCGTCGGTCACCTTGACGTTGTTGACCGACACCCCGCCGTCCTTGACCGCGCGGCGAGCCTCGTTGCGCGAGGCCACCAGCCCCGCCGCCACCAGGGCGTCGACCACGCTGTCCCCGAGGTGCACCGGGCCGCCGGGCAGCTCGGCCGTGGCGTCCAGCAGCGTCCGCTCGTCCAGGGACGTGAGGTCCCCCTTGCCGAACAGCGCCTCGGAGGCCGCCTGGACGGCCGCCGTCGCCTCCGCACCGTGCACGAGCGTCGTCACGTCGGCGGCGAGCACCTTCTGCGCCATACGACGGAAGGGCTCCTCGGCCACCTGGCGCTCCAGGTCGGCGATCTCCTCGCGCGTGCGGTCGGTGAAGACCTTGAGGAGCGTGACGACCGACGCGTCCTCGACGTTGATCCAGTACTGGTAGAAGGCGTACGGCGAGGTCATCGTCGGGTCGAGCCAGACGGCGTTGCCGGCGGACTTCCCGAACTTCTCGCCCGAGGAGTCCGTCAGCAGCGGTGTCGTCAGCACGTGCACCGACGCCCCCTCGACCCGTCCGATCAGGTCGACCCCCGCGGTGAGGTTGCCCCACTGGTCCTGCCCACCGGTCTGCAGCGTGCAGCCGTAGCGGCGGTAGAGCTCGAGGTAGTCGAGGGCCTGCAGGATCTGGTAGCTGAACTCCGTGTAGGAGATGCCCTGGTCGGAGTTGAGCCGCGCGGCTACGGCGTCCTTCTTGATCATCTGGTTGACCCGGAAGTGCTTGCCGTAGTCGCGCAGGAAGTCGAGGGCCGAGATCGGCTCGGTCCAGTCCAGGTTGTTGACGAAGGTGGCCGGGTTGGCCGTGTCCTCGCCGAGGATCGTCACGACCTGCGCCCTGATGCGCTCGACGTCGGCCGCGGTCTGCTCCTTGGTCTTGAGCGTCCGCTCGCTCGACGGCCGCGGGTCACCCACCAGCCCGGTCGAGCCGCCGACGAGCCCGATGACGCGGTGCCCGGCTCGCTGCAGGTGCCGCAGCGTGATCAGCTGCACGAGGTTGCCGAAGTGCAGCGAGGGCGCCGTCGGGTCGAAGCCGCAGTAGACCGTGACCGGTCCGTCCTCGAGGGCCTGTCGCAGGGCCTGCTCGTCGGTGGTCTGCGCCACCAGACCGCGCCACTGCAGCTCGTCGAGGATGGTGCTCACGGGATGGGTCTCCTTGTCGTCCGGGGCGGCGGGATCTGCCGCCGCAGCTAGCCTGCCCTACTCGCTCGCAGCTCTGCAGCCGGGTCCACGTCGGCCTGGTCGGAGGCGAGCATGGCGAAGTAGTACTCGTCGGCCCATCCCTGCTCGACCGGCACCGACTGGCGCAGCACGGCCTCCCGGGTCATCCCGAGCCGGTGCAGCAGCCGGCAGGCCGCCTGGTTGCCCTCCACGGTGGTCGCGAAGACCCGATGGGCCCCGAGCCTGCCGAAGGCGTGGTCCAGCAGCGCGCGCCCGATCTCGGTGGCGTAGCCGCGACGGTGGTACTTGGGGTGCAGGACCCAGGAGATCTCGTAGACGTCCGGGTGCTCGTAGCGGTGGAACACGACGTGCCCCACGACCTTGTCCTTGCCGCGCTTGACGAGGGCGAGCACGGGCGGGTCGTCCCCCACCCAGCGGGTCAGGAAGCGCTTGACCTGCTTGTCGGTGTAGGGGTCGTCGAGGTAGCGCATGACCTGCGGGTCGGACAGGTAGCTGCGGACCGCCTTGAAGTCGCTCTCGGCGAACGGCCGCAGGCTCAGACGCTCGGTCCTGACCGCGTCACCCACCGAGGAACGAGCCCTGCTGCTGCTCACTGCTGCTCCTCACCGGAGCGTGCGCCCCGTCGTGGTCGTGCCTGTCACCCCCAGCCTAGAACCCCCGTGCCTCCGGGGTCCGACCTCTGGACGGTGCCTGGTCGGGAGGTGGGCGGGGAGGTGGGCGGGGAGGTCGGTCCGGAGGTGGGTCCGGAGGTGGCAGCGCCGGGTGGTGCGGGCCGCCGCCGGCGGGGCGTCCCCGGGCGGTAGGCCGACACCGTCTGCTCCCCCGCGATCCAGAACCGCCAGGGGAAGCGTTCCCCGTCCCCGCCGGGCCCCGAGACCCCCACCCTGGGGCCGGTGAGCACGGAGCCGGGGGCCGGAGGATCCACCGCCGGGTCCAGGTGCACCTGCCCGTCCGGGTCCAGCAGGTCCAGCCCGTGGTGCGCCAGGTCCAGACCGAGGGCCCGGGTCAGTCGCCCCGGTCCTCGGGCCCAGTCCCGCGGCCGTATGCCGGGCCGCCGCTCGGCCACCTCGGGGGCTCCCGCCACGACCTGCGCCGCACGCAGCAGCACGGCCGAAGCCTCGCCCGTCGGCCCGGTGACGACGTTGACGGCGTGGTGCATGCCGTAGGACAGGTAGACGTACAGGTGCCCCGCCTCGCCGAACATCACCCGGGTCCTCGGGGTGGGGCCACGGAACGCGTGCGAGCCGGGGTCCACCTGACCGGCATACGCCTCGACCTCGGTGAGCCGCAACGAGACCGGGCCGTGGCGCAGGACGCACCCGAGCAGGTCGGGCGCCACCTCGAGCACGGGGCGCGCGAAGAAGTCGCGCGTCAGCATCAGTCGCGCACGACCGGGGTGGCCCCGGCGAAGTCGCGCAGCTCGGCGGCGACGGCACGGACCCGGTCGCGTTGCTCGGCGACGCGGGCCGGAGCCGTGCCGCCCTTGGCGTCGCGGGACGCCAGCGACCCGGGCACCGACAGCACGGAGCGCACCCCCGGCCGCAGGTGCTCGGAGATCCCGGCGAGGTCCTCGTCGGACAGGTCCCACAGCTCGATGCCCCGCTCCTCGCAGACCCGCACGCAGGCGCCGGCGACCTCGTGAGCGACCCGGAAGGGCACCCCCTCGCGCACCAGCCACTCGGCCACGTCGGTCGCGAGCGAGAAGCCTTGGGGCGCAAGGGACTCCAGGCGGTCGTCGTGGAAGACGAGGGTCGCCACCATGCCGCTGAAGGCCGGCAGCAGCAGCTCGAGCGTGTCGATCGCGTCGAAGACCGGCTCCTTGTCCTCCTGCAGGTCGCGGTTGTAGGCCAGCGGGAGCGCCTTGAGCGTGGTGAGCAGGCCCGCGAGGTCCCCGACCAGCCGACCCGCCTTGCCGCGGGCCAGCTCGGCGACGTCGGGGTTCTTCTTCTGCGGCATGATGCTCGACCCGGTGGAGTAGGCGTCGTCGAGGGTGACGAAGCTGAACTCCTTGGTCGCCCAGAGCACGACCTCCTCCGCGAGCCGGGACACGTCGACCGCGACCATGGCGGACACGAAGGCGAACTCGGCCATGACGTCGCGGGACGCGGTGCCGTCGATGGAGTTGTCCACGCTCGCCGCGAAGCCCAGGTCGGCGGCGACCGCCTCGGGGTCGAGGCCGAGGGACGAGCCGGCCAGCGCGCCGGACCCGTAGGGCGAGACCGCGGCCCGGACGTCCCAGTCGACGAACCGCTGCACGTCGCGCAGCAGCGCCCAGGCGTGGGCCAGCAGGTGGTGGGCCAGCAGGACGGGCTGGGCGTGCTGCAGGTGGGTGCGCCCCGGCATCGCCGTGCCGGCGTGCGCCTCCGCCTGGGCGAGCAGGGCGTCCACGACGTCGAGCACGAGGCCGCTCACGCGGCGGGCGTGGTCGCGCAGGTACATCCGGAAGAGCGTCGCCACCTGGTCGTTGCGCGACCGGCCCGCGCGGAGCCGGCCGCCCACGTCGGGGCCGGCCCGCTCGATCAGGCCGCGCTCCAGGGCGGTGTGGACGTCCTCGTCGTCCTCGGCCGGGGCGAACCGGCCCGACTCGACGTCCTCGCGCAGCGCGCGCAGCGCGTCGAGCATCGCGGCCAGGGTCTCGTCGTCGAGCAGCCCGGCGCGGTGCAGCACCCGCGCGTGGGCCCGCGACCCCGCGATGTCGTAGGGCGCGAGCCGCCAGTCGAAGTGGGTGGAGCGGGACAGGGCGGCCAGCGCGTCCGCGGGTCCACCCGCGAAGCGACCGCCCCAGAGGCTGGTGCGCTCGGAGCTCATGGAAGGTGTCCTTCGGGTCGTGGGGCGAGGAGCGGCGCCGCGGGTGGGCGCCGCCCGGGGTCAGTCCTCAGTCCTCCGTCACGCCGGCGAGGCGGAGCAGCTTGGCCGCGACCGCCTGCCCGCCGTCCGGCTCGGAGGAGATGACCAGGATGGTGTCATCGCCGGCGATGGTCCCGACGATGTCGCTCTCGCGGGCCATGTCGATCGCGGAGGCGAGGAAGTTGGCGGCCCCCGGCGGGGTGCGCACGATGACCAGGTTTGCCGAAGAACGGGCCGACACGAGCAGCTCCTCGCACACCTTGCGCAGCCGACCGGAGATCTCGGCGTGGTCGGGCGCGATGCGCGGCGTCTGGTCACCCCCGAGCCCCGGCAGGGCGTAGACCAGGGTGCGTCCCTGACGCACCTTGACCGCGCCGAGGTCGACCAGGTCGCGCGACAGCGTCGCCTGCGTGATCTCGACCCCCTCGGCCGCGAGCAGCTCGAGCAGCTCGTTCTGGGAGCGCACGGTGGTGCGGGCCAGGATGTCGGCGATGAGCTGGTGCCGGGCACCACGGGTGGGGGCGATCATGATGGTCCTCCGTGCGACGAGGCGATCCGGTCGAGCGCGGCGGGCAGGGCGGCGACGAGCTCGTCGGCCTGCTCGGTGGTCAGGATGAGCGGTGGCGCGACCCGGATGGCGTCGGGACGCACTGGGTTGACGATAAGCCCTGATGCCTCGAGCGCGGCGGTGACCTGCGCCGAGACGTCCCCGGCGAGGCCGATGGCGCGCAGCAGCCCGGCCCCGCGGACCTCCGTCGCGCCGGGGTGCCCCAGCGCCGTGACGGCCTGCGCCAGGTGCTCGCCGGTCGCCGCGGCCTGCTGCAGCAGGCCGTCCCGCTCGATGGTGTCGAGCACGGCGAGCGCAGCGGCGCAGGCGAGCGCGTTGCCGCCGAAGGTGGTCCCGTGCTGGCCCGGCCCGAGCAGGCCGCTGACGGCGTCGCCGTAGGTGACCACCGCCCCGATCGGCACGCCTCCGGCGAGCCCCTTGGCGAGGGTCATCACGTCGGGGCGGATCCCGTGCTCCTGGTGCGCGAACCACCGCCCGGTGCGGCCCACCCCGGTCTGGATCTCGTCGAGCACCAGCAGCGCGCCCGCGGCCGTGGTCGCCTCCCGCGCGGCCCGCAGATAGTCGCCGGAGGCCGGTATGACGCCCGCCTCCCCCTGGATCGGCTCCAGCACGACGGCCGCCACCGTCTCGTCCACGGCGGCCCGCAGCGCCGCCGTGTCGCCGTAGGGCACGAAGGTGACCTCGCTCATGAGGGGCTCGAAGGGCTCCCGGTAGGCCTGCTTGTGGGTCAGCGCGAGCGCGCCGGTGGAGCGGCCGTGGAAGGCGCCCTCCGCCGCGACGACCCGCCGCCGACCGGTGCGCCGCGCCAGCTTGACGACGGCCTCGATCGCCTCGGTCCCGCTGTTGCACAAGAAGACTCGCGAACCGTCCGGGGCGCCCGCCAGCTCGAGCAGCCGCTCCCCGAGCCGGACCTGGTCCGGGGTCACGAAGAAGTTGGACACGTGCACGAGCTCCCGGGCCGCCCGGCTGATCGCCTCGACGAGGGCCGGGTGGCCGTGCCCGAGGCTGCTGACGGCGATGCCCCCCAGCAGGTCGAGGTAGCGGCGGCCGTCGGCGTCCCACACGTGGCAGCCCTCGCCCCGCACGAGCGTGAGGCGGGGCCGCCCGAAGACGCCCAGCAGCACCTCCTGGGAGCGGTCGAGGGTGGCGGTGGCGGTCGTCATACGGCCTCCTGGGGCTCGGTGCCGGGCTCGTCGTCGGCAGCGGTGATCATCGTGCCGACCCCTTCGCTGGTGAAGACCTCGAGCAGCAGCGCGTGCGCGACCCGACCGTCGATCATGTGGGCCTGGCCGACGCCGCCCCGGACGGCCGCGACGCAGGCCTGCAGCTTGGGGATCATGCCGGCGTCCACGCGTCCGGCGAGCTCCTCGGCCTCGTCGACGGTCATCGTCGCGAGCAGCGAGTCGGGGTCGGGGTAGCGCAGGTAGACGCCCTCGACGTCGGTGAGGACCACGAGCTTGGTGGCCCCGAGCGCCACCGCCAGGGCGGCCGCGGCGGTGTCGGCGTTGACGTTGAGGACCTGGCCGTCCTGGTCGAGGTCCGGGGCGACGGTGGACACGACGGGGACCCGGCCCGCGTCCAGGATGTCCTGCACGGCAGCGGGGTTGACGACCTCCACGTCCCCGACGAGGCCGAGGTCCACGTCCTCGCCGTCGACGACGGTGCCCCGGCGGCGGGCCCCGAAGAGGTGGGCGTCCTCCCCCGACAGACCGACGGCGAGCGGGCCGTGCTGGTTGAGCAGCCCGACGAGCTCCCGACCCACCTGGCCGGTGAGCACCATCCGCACGACGTCCATGACCTCCGGCGTCGTGACCCGCAGGCCGCCCCGGAACTCGCTGGTCAGGCCGAGCCGCTGCAGCATCGCCGCGATCTGGGGGCCACCGCCGTGCACGACCACGGGCCGCAGCCCGGCGTAGCGCAGGAACGCGATGTCCTGGGCGAAGGCCCGCTTGAGGTCGTCGTCGACCATGGCGTTGCCGCCGTACTTGACGACGACCAGGGCGCCGCGGAAGCGCTCCATCCAGGGCAGCGCCTCGACGAGCACGGACGCCTTGGCGAGGGTGCGCGGGTGGGACTCGAGCAGTCGCGGCGTGGCCCGGGGGCGGGGGCTGGGAGTGGTCGTCATGTGCTGTACGCGGAGTTCTCGTGGACGTAGTCGTGGGTGAGGTCGTTGGTCCAGACGGTCGCTGCCGCGTCGCCGGCGTGCAGGTCCACCTGGACGTGCACCTCGCGCGGTGTCAGGTCCAAGCGATCGCGCGGCTCGCCGACACCCATGGCGCGGCACACCTGGACGCCGTTGATCGCCACGTCCAGGCGATAGGGGTCGAACTCGGCGGAGGTCGTGCCGACGGCGGCGAGGACGCGGCCCCAGTTGGGGTCGTTGCCGAAGACGGCGCACTTGAAGAGGTTGTTGCGGGCGACGGACCGGGCCACCTCCAGGGCGTCGTCCTCGTCGACCGCGTGCACCACCTCGATGCGGATGTCGTGGTGGGCGCCCTCGGCGTCGCCGACGAGCTGTCGGGCGAGGTCCTGGCAGACCTCCGTGAGCAGGTGCGTGAGCTGCTCCTCGCCGGGTGCGGTCCCGCTCGCCCCGGACGCGAGCAGCACGACGGTGTCGTTGGTGGACTGGCAGCCGTCGGAGTCGACGCGGTCGAAGCTCGCGGCGGTCGCCGTGCGCAGCGCCCGGTCGAGCGTCGCGGGGTCGACCACCGCGTCCGTCGTCAGCACGACGAGCATCGTCGCGAGGGACGGGGCGAGCATGCCGGCCCCCTTGGCCATCCCGCCGACGACCCAGCCGTCACCGCTCGCCTGCGCCTGCTTGGGACGGGTGTCGGTGGTCATGATGGCCTCTGCCGCAGCCGGACCGCCGTCGCCCGAGAGAGAGGCCGCGGCCTCGCTCACCCCGGCCCGCAGCCGGTCCATCGGCAGTCGCTCGCCGATGAGGCCCGTCGAGCACACCACGACGTCGCCGGCGCTGATCCCCAGCAGCTCGGCGACCTGCTCGGCGGTGCGGTGGCTGTCGAGGAAGCCCTCGGGCCCGGTGCACGCGTTGGCTCCCCCGGAGTTGAGCACGACCGCGTCGATACGCCCGTCGGCGAGGACCTGACGGCTCCACGTGACGGGCGCCGCCTCCACCCGGTTGCTCGTGAAGACCGCGGCGCCGTGGTGGTCGGGGCCGTCGTTGACGACGAGGGCGACGTCGGGCCGGCCGCTCGGCTTGAGCCCCGCCGTGACCCCGGCCGCCCGGAAGCCGCGGGCCGCGGTGGCGCTCACGGCGCGACCCCCACGGTCGGCAGGCCGAGGCCCTCCGGCAGGCCGAGCGCGAGGTTGATGGCCTGCACGGCGGCCCCCGCGGTGCCCTTGGTGAGGTTGTCGATGGCGGCCACGGCGACGACCCGGCGGGTGCGCTCGTCCAGGGCGACCTGCACCTGGACCTGGTTGGAGCCCAGCACGTCGGCGGTGCGGGGCCAGCGGCCGGGCGCCAGGACGTGCACGAACTCCTCTGCCGCGTAGCAGGACTCCCACGCGGCGCGCACCTCGTCGGCGGTCGCCGAGGGCACGGCCCGGGCGGTGCAGGTGGCGAGGATGCCGCGTGGCATGGGGGCCAGGGTGGGCGTGAAGGAGACGGTGACGGCGGCGCCGGCGACGCGGGAGAGGTTCTGCTCGATCTCGGGCGTGTGCCGGTGCACCCCGCCGACGCCGTACGGCGACATGCCCCCCATCACCTCGGCGCCGAGGAGGTGCGGCTTGAGCCCCTTGCCGGCCCCGCTGGTGCCGCTGGCGGCGACGACCACGACGTCGTCGGGCTCGAGCAGGCCGGCCGCGAAGCCGGGCGCCAGCGCGAGCGTCGTGGCCGTCGGGTAGCAGCCGGGGACCGCGACGCGGGTCGCACCGGCCAGGGCGTCGCGACCGCGACCTGACCCCGCCTCGAGGGGCAGCTCGGGCAGCCCGTAGGCCCAGGCGCCGGCATGGGGGGTGTCGTAGAAGGCCTCCCACGCGGCCGGGTCCTCCAACCGGAAGTCGGCCCCGCAGTCCACGACCACGACGTGGTCCGGCAGCTGCGCCGCTAGCGGCGCGGACGCCCCGTGGGGCAGCGCCAGCGCCACCACGTCGTGGCGGGCCAGCAGCGCGGGGTCGGCGGCCTCGAGACGCCGCTCGGCGAGGGGCATCAGGTGGGGGTGGACGGCCCCGAGCAGGCTGCCTGCCTGGGAGGCGGCGCAGACGGCACCGACCTCCAGCTCGGGGTGGCCGAGCAGCAGCCGGAGCAGCTCGCCGCCGGCATACCCGCTCGCACCGGCGACGGCTACGGACCTCATTGCATGATCATACGTCGGACCGCGTCATCATGCGAAACGGTCCGCAGGGTCAACCGGCCACCGGGTCGCCGTCGCCGTAACCGACCAGCCCGATGGTGCGGACGTCGTCGGTGAGCCCTTCGGCCGCGCGAGCGGCGAGGCTCTCCGGGGTGTCGGCGCCGGCCCGGACCATGCGCCCCGACCAGGCGTCGAGGTCGCCCGCGGCGAGGGCGAGCGCCAGCGCCACGACCTCCTGCGGGTCGGTCCACTCGGTGCGTCCGAGGTGCTGCGGCATCGCCTCGGTCATGTCGGTGCGGACCACGCCCGGCGCCAGGTCGAAGGCACGCAGGCCGTGCTCGGCGCCGGCGAGGTGCAGCGCGCCGGTGATCCGCGCGAGGGCGGTCTTGGACACGTGGTAGGCGCTCTGCTCCGCGTCGGCCCGGGTGCCCGAGCCGCTGTTGAGGTTGATGATGCGACCGCCGCCGGCGGCGATCATGGCGGGCGCCGCCGCCCTCGCGACCAGGTAGGGCCCGAGGACGTTGGTGCGCTGCACGCCCCACCACTCGTCGATGTCGCTCTCCCACAGCACGGTCGGCCGCTCGATGACCCCGGCGTTGTTGACGACCACGTCGAGCCGGCCGTGCCGCTCGAGCACCTGGTCCACGAAGATCCGCACCTGGTCAGGCTCGGCGACGTCCAGCGGGGAGCCGGTCGCGTCGCCACCCTCGCGCACGAGCTCGTCGGCCAGCCGGCGGGCGGCGTCACCGTCGCGCGACGTCAGCTCGACGACGTAGCCCTCCGCGGAGAAACCACGGGCCAGGTGCGCGCCGATGCCGCGCGACCCTCCCGTCACCAGCACCACCGGCGGTATGCCGGGCGCCCCTGCGGGCCGCTGCGGGGTCACCGTCTCCTCGGCCCCCGGCACCAGGCCGCCGACGGGGCCACCGTCCGGCAGGCCGGCGACGGGCGGGTCCGCGACGGGGCCACCGTCGGGCAGGTCGGTGACCGGGCCGCCGTCCGGCGCGCTGTTGCTGGTCACCTCAGGCACCTCGCTGGGTCGCGCCGGTGGCCTGGGCCGCGGCCGAGATCGCGCGGTCGCGCAGGGCGCTGACCTCCTCGGTGGTGAGGGTGCGGTCGGCGGCCCGGACGGTGAGGCGGTAGGCCAGCGACTTCTTGCCCGGCCCGAGCTGGTCGCTGCGGAAGACGTCGAAGAGGACGACGTGCTCCAGCTCGGCCCCGGCGCCGTCCCGCAGCGCCCGCTCCAGCTCGGCGGCGGGGACCCGCTCGTCGACGACGAGGGCGACGTCGCTGTGTGCGACGGGGTAGGTGGACAGCTTGTGAGCCTCGGCGACGGCCTCCCCGGCCGCCGCGGCGAGCAGGTCCACGTCGATCTCGGCAGCGCAGGTGCGGGCCGGCAGCTCCAGCGCCGCGAGCACCCGCGGGTGCAGCTCTCCGGCGTGCCCGAGGGTGGTGCCGTCGGGCAGGACGAGCCGGGCGCACCGGCCGGGGTGCCAGGGGGTCTGCTCGGCCTGGGCGACCTCGAGCCTCACCCCGAGGGCCCCCGCGGCCTCCACCACCACCGCGACCGCGTCGGTCGCGGACACCGGCCGGGCCGGGCCCCAGGGCCCTGCGGGGGCGGCGTCACCGGTCAGGACCAGCGCGGCGTGCCACGGCTGAGCCGGGACCGCCTCGTGGATGCGCCGCAGCGTCTCCTCGTCGGGACGGTGCCCGAGCGGGGGGATGGGCGCCTTGAGGCCGCGCCCGTCGGGGCGGGTCACCAGGCCCAGCTCGTAGATCGCGAGGTCCTTGGCGCCGCGGGACACGTTGCGCCGCAGCACGTCCAGCAGGGTGTCGAGCAGCGTGGTGCGCAGCAGCGGCTGCTCGTCGTTGATGGGGTTGGCGAGCCGGACCGTGCGCCGTCGCTCGTCCTGGGGGTCGTAGCCGAAGGCGTCGAACCGCGCCTCCGCGACGAAGGGGCTGCTCAGCACCTCGACGAGGCCCTGCTGCGCCAGGGTGGCCGCCAGGAGCCGGCGGGCCCGCTGCACCGGCGTCAGGCCGGTGCCTCCCGGGGCCCGCGGCAGCTCGGAGGGGATCTGCGCGTAGCCCCGCACCCGGGCGACCTCCTCCACGAGGTCGGGCCCGTTGCGCAGGTCGGGGCGCCAGCTCGGCGGCGTCACCCGGACCAGGTCGCCGTCGAGCTCCTCGACGTCGCAGCCGATCTCGCGCAGCACCGCGAGGACCTCCGGGCGCTCGAAGGTGAGCCCCACCAGGCGGGTCGGCAGCGTCACGTCGACGGTGAAGGGCTCCGGCAGCGTCACGGAACCGACGTCGGTGGCGCCAGGGTCGGCGGTGCCGCCGCCGAGCTCCACGAGGAGCTGGACGACGAGCTCGGCCGCGGCGGCGGTGAGCTCGGGGTCCACGCCCCGCTCGAAGCGCTTGGCCGCCTCGCTGGGCAGCTTGTGGCGACGCGCCGACCGGGCGATGCTCACCGGGTCGAAGTGGGCGGCCTCGACCAGGACGTCGGTCGTGGTGTCGGTGACCTCGCAGTCCGCGCCGCCCATGACGCCGGCGATGACGAGCGGGGTCTCACCGGCGTCGGTGATGAGCAGGTCCTGCGGGTCCAGCGCACGCTCGATCCCGTCGAGCGTGGTGAGCCGCTCCCCCGCACGCGCCCGCCGGACCTCGATGGAGCCGGAGAGGCGGTCGAGGTCGAAGGCGTGCAGCGGCTGGCCGAGCAGCAGCATCACGTAGTTGGTCACGTCGACGGTCAGCGAGATCGGGCGCATCCCGAGCTGGGTGAGGCGGGTCGCCATCCACGGCGGCGTCGTGGCGTGGACGTCCACGCCCCGGACGACGCGGGCGACATACCGGTCGCAGCCGGGGCGCCCGTCGAGGGGCGCCTCGTCCGCGAGCCGCACCGGATAGCCCGACCCGTCGCCGGCCGGCGCGGTCCGGGCCGGCTCGGCGGCGGGGTCGGTGAAGGGGACGCCGAGGGACAGGGCGAGGTCGCGGGCGATCCCCCGCATGCTGAAGGCGTAGCCGCGGTCCGGGGTGATGTTGACCTCCACGACCTCGTCGCCCAGCCCGAGCAGCTCGATGGCGTCGGCGCCGGGGACCGCTCGCGCGAGGCGCTCCGGGTCGTCGGCCAGGTAGTCGCCGAGCACGATGATGCCGCTGTGGTCCTCGCCGAGGCCGAGCTCGTCGAGGGCGCACATCATGCCGTTGGAGACGTGGCCGTAGGTCTTGCGGGCACTGATCCGGAAACCGCCGGGCAGGGTGGCGCCGGGGAGCACCACGACGACCAGGTCACCCACGGCGAAGTTGTGGGCGCCGCAGACGATCTCCTGGTGCTTGCCCTCGGTCACCATCTGGCCGTGCTCGCCGACGTCGACGGTGCACCACCGGATGACCTTGCCGTTCTTCTGCGGCTCGTCGGCGTAGTCCAGGACCCGCCCGACGACGAGGGGGCCGGTGACGTCCCCGCCGTGCAGGCCCTCCTCCTCCAGGCCGACCTTGACCAGGGCGGCGGCGACGTCCGCACCCGTCGTCGTGACGGGCAGGGCGTCCTCCCCGACCAGCTCTCGCAACCAGGACACGGGTGCGCGCATCAGATCTCCATCCCGAACTGCGTGCTGAAACGGACGTCGCCCTCGACGATGTCGAACATGTCGGGCACCCCGTGGCGCAGCATGATGGCGCGCTCGATGCCCATCCCGAAGGCGAACCCGGTGAAGCGGTCGGGGTCGATGCCCGCCGCCGACAGGACGTTGCGGTTGACCATGCCGCAGCCACCCCACTCGATCCAGCCGGTGCCGCCGCACACCCGGCAGGCCGGGTCCTTGCCGAGGCAGATGGGGCACTGGAAGTCCATCTCGGCGCTCGGCTCGGTGAAGGGGAAGAAGGCGGGCCGCAGCCGCGTGGTCACGTGCGGGCCGAACAGCTCGGCGGCGAACCGGTCGAGGGTGCCCTTGAGGTGGGCCATGGTCAGGCCCTCGGCGACGGCCAGGCCCTCGACCTGATGGAAGACCGGGGTGTGGGTGGCGTCGAGGTCGTCGGTGCGGAAGACCTTGCCGGGGCAGACGATGAAGAGCGGCAGCTCGCGGGTCAGCATCGCGCGCATCTGCACCGGCGAGGTGTGGGTGCGCAGCACCAGGCCGCCGTCGGTCGGCTCGAGGAAGAACGTGTCCTGCATGGCCCGGGCCGGGTGGTCCGGGCCGAAGTTGAGGGCGTCGAAGTTGAACCACTCGGCCTCGACCTCGGGGCCCTCGGCGACCTCCCAGCCGAGGCCGGTGAAGATGTCCCCGATCCGCTCGATGGTCGTCGAGATCGGGTGGCGGGCGCCGATCGGGCGGCGCGGCGCCACTACGGTCATGTCGACCCGCTCCTCGACGAGCATGCGGTCGTCGCGCTCGGTCTCGAGGACCTGCTGCCGGGCGGCGACCGCGGCCGCGACCCGGCCCCGGGCCTGCCCGACGCGCTTGCCGGCGTCGGCCTTGGCGGACGGCGGCAGCGCCCCGATCTCCCGGTTGGCGAGCGCCAGCGGCGACCGGTCCCCCGCGTGCGCCAGCCGGGCGGCCTTGAGCTCCTCGAGCGTCGTGGCGGACTCGACGGCGGCGAGCGCCGCGGCGACGTCGGCCTCGATGGCGGCAGGGTCGAGGGCGCTGACCTCGACCGGGTCGTACTGCGTGTTGGGTCCAGACATCGCTCTCACTCACGTGGGTCGGGGGTGCGGGGGCGGGCCCGGCCGTCACCGCACGCCATCCTAGTGGGCGGCACCGACGGCGCCGCCTCTGCGGACAGCAGGCGAGAGCCCCGCGGCCGGTGCGCGGCGCGCCCGGCCATCAGACGACGCGCTCAGGCGACGCGCTCAGGCAACGTGCTCGGGCGCCCCGGCGGGCAGGGTGAAGCAGAACTCGGCGCCCCCGCACGGTGCCCGTCCCACGGAGATCGTGCCCCCGTGGGCCTGCACGAGGCCGCGGACGACATACAGCCCCAGCCCGGTGCCACCCCGACGGGTCGAGTGCCAGAACCGGGTGAACACCATCGGGTAGCTCTCCTCCGGGATGCCCTCGCCCTCGTCGGACACCCGCACCAGCAGGAAGTCCTGCCCGGGGGACCCGGCGATCGCGACGGTGACCACGCCGGCGCCGTGGCGCAGGGCGTTCTCCATCAGGTTGGCCACCACCTGCTCGACGCGGTCCGGGTCGGCCCACACCTCGGGCAGCGGCTCCTGCACCTGCAGCACGAACCGGTCGGCCGCATGGCCCGAGGCGACGAGGCCCTCGACGTGCCGCTCGACGATGCGGGGCAGGTCGACCGGCTGGCGGCGCAGCTCCAGGCGGCCGCTGTCGATGCGTGACACGTCGAGCAGCTCGGCCACCAGGCGGGTGATGCGGTCGGTGTCGGACTCGATCGTCTCCAGCATGAGCCGCTTCTGGTCGTCGCTGAAGCGGTCCCAGCGGCGCAGCAGCGTCGACGTGAAGCCCTTGACGCTGGTGAGCGGGGACCGCAGCTCGTGGGCAACCGTCGAGATGAGGGCCGAGGTCTTCTGCTCCGCGCGCCGCCGGGCGGCGGCGGCCCGCAGCACGACGACCACCTGGACCACCGGGCCCCGCGGTCGCTCGCGCCCCAGCGTGGCGGTGAGGAACACCTCGCGGTCGCCGGGCAGCGCCAGCAGGGTCTCGGAGATGCGGGTCCGGGTCGCCAGGCCGCCGTAGGGGTCGGCGCAGGTCCACCAGGAGCGGCCCTCGAGGTCCTGCAGCGGGAGGGCCACCCGGGCGTCCGCACCCAGGACGGCGTCACGGTCGGCACCGAGGATGGCCAGGGCGCGGGAGTTGACGGCGGTGACAACTCCCGTGGCGTCCGTGACGACGACCCCGTCAGGGAGGACGTCCAGGTCACAGACCTGCGACGGGCAACGGACCGGCATCGAGGCGGGCCGGGCAGCCTGTCGCTCCGGCACGCCAGGTGTCACCGAGGTCATGGGAGCACCCTAGTCGGCCGCACCGACCGAGCCACCCGAACAGCCTAGTGCGGTGCGTCGTCGTGCAGGGCCCGTGCCGAAGCGTAGAGACAAACCGTTGCAGCCATGGCGAGGTTCAGCGACTCGGCGTGCCCGTGGATGGGCACCCGGACCACGTCGTCGCACAGCGCGCGGGTCTCCTCGGGCATCCCCCAGGCCTCGTTGCCCATCACCCAGGCGTGCGGCGCGGCCAGCCGGCGCTCGACGGCCGGGGCGGTCAGCAGCTGGTCGCCGTGCCCGTCGGCCGCCAGCAGGCGTATGCCGTGCCCCCGCAACCGCCCCAGCACCTCCTCGACGGGCACACCGACGACCACGGGCAGGTGGAAGAGCGAGCCGACCGTCGACCGCACGACCTTGGGGTTGTAGACGTCGACGCTGGCCTCGCTCACGACCACGGCGTCCGCGCCGACGGCGTCGGCGCCGCGCAGCACCGTGCCGGCGTTGCCGGGGTCGCGCACGTGCGTGAGGACGCACACCAGCCGGGGGTCGCCGGCCAGCACCGCGTCGAGCGTCACGTCCAGGCGGCGGCACACGGCGAGCATCCCCTGGGGGGCCTGGGTGTCCCCCATCGCGGTGAGGACCTCGTCGGTGACGGTCTGCACCCGCAGGCCCGCGGCGCGGGCGTCGTCGACGATCCCGGGGTGCCGCTGCGCCGCCGCGGGCGTCAGGTAGACCTCCCGGACCACGTCCGGCTGGAAGGCCACCGCCTCGCGCACGGCCTGCGGGCCCTCGGCGAGGAAGGCCTGCTCGCGCTCGCGCACCGCGCGGCGGGTCAGGGCGTGCACCGCGCGGACCCGGTCGGACCGAGGGTTGCTCAGCACCCCGGCGGAGGCAGGGTCCCCGGCACGCCCGTGGGGGCGACCAGCGGTCTGGTCGCCCCCACGGGAACGATGCTCAGGACGAGCGGGGCTCGGCATACGAGCTGTGCCTGGTCCGGAGAGGATCAGGCGGCGTCGGTCGCGGACTGCGCCGGGACGTTGGCCTTGGCGATCTCGACCAGCGCGGTGAACGCGGCGGCGTCGTTGACGGCCAGCTCGGCGAGCATGCGGCGGTCCACCTCGACGCCCGCGGCCTTGAGGCCCTGGACGAAGCGGTTGTAGGTCATGCCGTTGGCGCGGGCCGCAGCGTTGATGCGCTGGATCCACAGGCGTCGGAAGTCACCCTTGCGGGCGCGACGGTCGCGGTAGGCGTAGACCAGGGAGTGGGTGACCTGCTCCTTGGCCTTGCGGTAGAGGCGGGACCGCTGACCGCGGTAGCCGCTCGCGCGCTCGAGGACGACCCGGCGCTTCTTCTGGGCGTTGACTGCCCGCTTCACGCGTGCCACGTGAGTACTCCTTCAGGAAAGACTAATAAGGGAAAGCGGGCTCACTTGCCCAGGAGGCGCTTGATCTTCTTCTCGTCGGCCTTGGCGACGACGACGTCAGGCACCAGACGGCGCGTCTGACGCTTGGCGCGCTCCTCGAACTTGTGCACGTGGTGCGCGCGCTCGCGCATGACCTTGCCGGAGCCGGTCAGGCGGAACCGCTTCTTGGCACCGGAGTGCGTCTTGTTCTTCGGCATGGTGGCCGATCTCCTCTAACTCGTTGTGCGGGCGGGTAAAGCTGGGGGCGAGGGCTACTCGGTGGGCGACTCGGGGCCGTCGACGGCCTCGGGCGCCTCGTCCTGCGGCCCGCGGGCGGCGCTCTCGCGGCGCTTGCGCTGCTCGGCCTTGGCGTCGGCCTTCTTCTTGGTGGGGCCGAGGACCATCACCATGTTGCGGCCGTCCTGCTTGGGCGCGGACTCGACGAAACCGAGCTCGGAGACGTCCTCCGCGAGGCGCTGCAGCAGCCGGAAGCCCAGCTCGGGCTTGGACTGCTCGCGGCCGCGGAACATGATGGTCACCTTGACCTTGTCGCCGCCGTTGAGGAACCGGACGACGTGGCCCTTCTTGGTGCCGTAGTCGTGCGGGTCGATCTTCGGGCGGAGCTTGATCTCCTTGATGACCGTGTTGACCTGGTTCTTGCGGGCTTCACGCGCCTTCTGCGCCGCTTCGTACTTGAACTTGCCGAAGTCCATGAGCTTGGCGACCGGAGGCTTGGCCATCGGGGCCACCTCGACCAGGTCGAGGTCCGCCTCGGCGGCCAGACGCAGCGCATCCTCCACGCGGACGATGCCGACCTGCTCACCGTTGGGTCCCACAAGGCGCACCTCGGGGACCCGGATGCGCTCATTGATACGAGGCTCGCTGATGTGATGCTCCTTCTCGAACATGTCGGTGACCTGTCCGGAGAAACCGAAAGGCTCCCCGCGACCTGCGCGAGGAGCCTGCACCACCGAGAGATCCGGCGCCACGCCCGCTCGGGACGTATGACGACGCCCGCCGGCCGGCCCACGAACGGCCGACGGCGAACCGCCACGATCCGTGGCGGCGACCTCAGGACCCGAACGCCTGTCGAGCTGCTGCTCGGTCGGCGATGGCGGGTGGAAGCGGGGCTTCTCTTGCACGTGACACCCAGGCGGATGTCACCGGTCAGTGCACCAGGCTACCAGGCCGGGCCCACGCCGCACCAATCCGTCGGCCGGCCCGGGGGCTAGGCGCCGGTGAACATCTCGTGACCTGCCCCCTGCCCGGGTTGAGCGCCGCCGACGGGGGTAGGAAGGTGGAGGGAGCACCCATCCGAAGGACCCTCCCGATCCGAAGGAGTCTGCCGTGAGCACGACGCCCGACCAGCCCGTCACGCCCGCCGCGACCGCTCCCGCCCACCTGCGCCCCGCACCCCCGCTCACCGACGAGGTGCGCGAGCGGCTCGCCCACCCGTCCGACGACGAGATCGCCACCCTGGACGCCTGGTGGCGCGCCGACAACTACCTCACGGTCGGCCAGATCTACCTCATGGCCAACCCGCTGCTGCGCGAGCCGCTCGCCCCCGGGCACATCAAGCCCCGGCTGCTCGGGCACTGGGGCACCTCCCCCGGGCTCGCGTTCGTCTACGCCCACGCGTCCCGGCTGATCCGGCACACCGGGCAGCAGACGATCTACCTCGCCGGGCCCGGGCACGGCGGCCCGGCGCTCGTCGGGGCCGCCTACCTCGAGGGCGAGTACACCCCGCGCTTCCCCGAGGTGACGCAGGACGTGGAGGGGCTCACCCGGTTCTTCCGGCAGTTCTCCGCGCCGGGCGGGATCCCCTCCCACGCCTCGGTGACGACCCCGGGCTCGATCCACGAGGGCGGCGAGCTCGGCTACGCCCTCATCCACGCCTTCGGCGCAGTCATGGACAACCCCGACCTGCTGGCCGTCGCCGTGGTCGGCGACGGCGAGGCCGAGACGGGCCCGCTCGAGGGGTCCTGGAAGGGCATCTCCTTCCTCAACCCCGCCCGCGACGGCGCGGTGCTGCCCGTGCTGCACCTCAACGGCGCCAAGATCGCCGGCCCCACCGTCCTCGCCCGCAAGGACCCGCAGGAGGTGCGCGAGCTCTTCCGCGGCCACGGCTACGAGGTCATCGAGGTCGAGGGCAGCGACCTGCCCGGCATGCACCGGCGGTTCGCCGAGGCGCTGGCGACGGCATACGGCCTCATCCGGGAGATCCAGGACCGGGCGCGCGCGGGAGAGGCGCCGCAGACCAGGCCGCGCTGGCCCATGATCATCCTGCGCACCCCCAAGGGCTGGACCGGCCCGCACGAGGTCGACGGCACGCTGATCGAGGGCACCTGGCGGGCCCACCAGGTCCCGCTGTCCGGGGTCAAGGACGACCCGGACCACCTGCGGCTGCTCGAGGAGTGGCTGCGCGGCTACCGCCCCGAGGAGCTCTTCGACGAGTCGGGCGCACCGACCGAGCTGGTCACCCGCAACAACCCGCCCGGCGCGCTCAGCATGAGCGGCACCCCGCACGCCAACGGCGGGCTGCTCACCCAGGACCTCGACATCCCGGACGTCCAGGACCTGGAGATCGACGTGCCGGCGCCCGCGGTGGTCCGCCACGAGTCGACCCGGGTGCTGGGCGAGCTGATGAAGGGGCTCTACGAGCGCAACCCGCGCACCTTCCGGCTCTTCTGCCCCGACGAGAGCAACAGCAACCGGATCGGAGCCGTCTTCGACGTCTCGGACCGTATGACGATGGAGCGGGTCACCCCCGACGACGTCAAGCTCTCCTCCGACGGGCGCGTCATGGAGGTGCTGTCCGAGCACAGCTGCCACGGCTGGTTGGAGGGCTACACGCTGACCGGTCGGCACGGGCTCTTCGCGACCTACGAGGCGTTCGCGATGGTCAGCGCCTCGCAGACCATCCAGCACTGCAAGTGGCTCGAGGAGGCGCACCACCTGGGGTGGCGGGCCAGGATCCCCAGCCTCAACGTCCTGCTCAGCTCGACGGCCTGGCGCAACGACCACAACGGCTTCAGCCACCAGGGCCCCGGCCTGATCCAGAACGTCCTGCAGATGCGCGGCGACGTCGCTCGCATCTACCTCCCCGCCGACGCCAACACGCTGCTCGCCGTCGCCGACCACTGCTTCCGGTCCCGCTCGCACGTCAACCTGATCGTGCAGGACAAGCAGCCGCAGCTGCAGTACCTCACCCTCGAGGAGGCGCGCGAGCACTGCGAGCGCGGCGCCTCGATCTGGGACTGGGCCGGCAACGAGCTCGACTCCCGCGACGAGCCCGACATCGTGCTGGCCTGCGCGGGCGACGTCGTGACCATGGAGACGGTGGCGGCGGCGCAGATCCTGCGGGAGCGGCTGCCCGAGCTGTCGGTGCGCGTCGTCAACGTCGTCAACCTGATGACGCTGGCGCGCCGCAAGGACCACCCCAACGGCATGTCCGACATGTCCTTAGAGGAGCTGTTCACGACCTGGCAGGACGTGGTCTTCAGCTTCCACGGCTACCCCGGCGCGATCCACCAGCTGGTGCACGGGCGCAACGACGCCGACCGGTTCCACGTGCGGGGCTTCATCGAGCAGGGCACGACCACCACGCCCTTCGACATGGTGGTGCGCAACCAGGCGTCGCGCTACCACCTGGTGATGGACGCGCTCAACAACTCCCAGCGGCACCCGCGCGGGTCCGCCGCGCTCAAGGCCTGGTGCCAGGAGCAGCTCGACCGGCACGAGGCGTACATCCGCGAGCACCTGCAGGACATGCCCGAGGTGCGCGACTGGGTGGCTCAGGACCCCGGCTCCGAGGTCAGCGGGCGACAGGTCGAGGCCTAGCCGCCGGCGGAGCGGCGAGCGCGCGAGTCGCCCGACCCCGTCGGGGGTCGGGCGACTCGGAACACCGCTCGGCGGCGTCTCCATCCCGCTCAAGGGGCGCAGCTGGCGTGCACGCGTCGCGCTGTGCGCGACCATCCCGATGGACCGGGCCACCCCGGCCGACCTGGAGCGGGTGCGGCAGGGGCTGCAGCACGCCGCCCGCCGCCTGCGCTGAGCGCGGTCACACGACGGTGGCGCCGAGCGACTCGGCGACGAGCGCGGCCTGCGCCAGGTCGATCGTCACGCCACGCAGGTCGACCTCGGCGAGCTGGATCCCGGCCAGGTCGCTACCGACCAGCGAGGCGCCCCGCATGACCACCCCCCGGAGCACGGCGCGCGCCATACGGCAGGAGTGGATCGCGGCGCCCGTCAGGTCGGCCTCGGTGAGGTCGGCCTCCTCGAGGTTGACCTCCGTCAGCTCGAGCCGACGCAGGTCCGCCTGCCGCAGCGAGACGTAGGACCAGTCCCCGCCCTCCACGGTCAGCGGCAGGAGGGTGCACCCGACGAGCTCGCTGCCGGTCAGCTTGCAGCCGACCAGGGTGGCGTCGAAGAAGGACGACCCCTCGAAGGTGCAGCCCGTCAGGCGGGTGCGCTCCAGGCGGGCGGCGTTGAGCCGCACGTTGCGGAACCTGGTGCCCTCGAAGGCGCAGTCCGTGATCGTCGCCTCGGTCAGGTCGACGTCCACCAGCTCGCAGTCGACGAACCGCTCCCCCACGAGCTCGCGGGCATACCAGTCCTCGCCGGCGAAGCGGCGTCCCGTCACGTCGGTGGTCATGACGGCCAGCATGGCAGGGGTGGCGGCGTGCATGGCAGGGGTGGTGGCCAGCCTGGCAGGGATGGTCCCGGCCGGGAGGGCCCCCGGCCGCTACCCTCGCCCTGTGACCACACCCCTCGCGCGAGCCCTCGACCCGTGACGCGCACGCTGTGGGTCGACGCGGACCTCCGGACGCTGGACCCCGCCCACCCGGTCGCCACCGCGCTGCTCACCGAGGGCGAGCACGTCCTGGCGGTGGGCACGGCTGACGAGCTCCGGGCGCACACCACGGGGATCACGAGCACGATCGGGCTGGGCGGGGCGACGGTCACCCCGGGGCTGGTGGACGCGCACATCCACACGGCGGGCTACGCGCGCGACCTGACCACGGTCGACCTGCGGGCCTGCGCCACGCAGCGGGACGCGCTGGCGACGATCGCCCGTTTCGTCGCGGGGCTCGAGCCCGGCCGGTGGGTCTTCGGCGGCCGGTGGGACGCCAACGACTGGCCCGAGGGGCTGCCCGGCCGCGACGCCCTCGACCGGGTCTGCCCCGACCGACCGGCGGTCCTCCCGTCGATCGACGGCCACACGCACTGGGTCAACTCCCTTGCCCTGCAGCACCTCTCGATCAACGACCACACCCCCGACCCACCCGGTGGCACCATCGAGCGCGACGCCCACGGCCGCGCGACCGGGATCCTGCGCGAGTCCGCCACCCTGGGCGGGGAGCACCTCATGACGCTCCACTCCGGTGACCTCACCCAGCAGCTGCGGGTGGCCCAGCAGCGCCTGCTCGCCGTGGGCCTCACCGGGGTCCACTGCTTCGACGGGGAGGACGCGCGGGCGGCATACGAAAGTCTGCGAGCCGCAGGCGAGCTCGCGCTCCGGGTCCACAAGTCCGTCCCGCTCGAGGCCCTGGATCGGGCGATCGGCGAGGGCCGCCGCACCGGCGACGGGGACGCCTGGCTGTCCACCGGCCCGGTCAAGGTGTTCAGCGACGGTGCGCTCGGGTCGCACACGTGCCACATGGGCGAGCCCTTCCCGGACGGCGGGCACGGGATCGAGGTCGTCGGGGTGCCCGAGCTCGTGGACGTCGTGGTGCGCGCCACGCGGGCCGGGATCAGCGTCGCCACGCACGCCATCGGGGACGAGGCCAACCATCGGGTCCTGACGGCGTATGCCGAGGCCCGGCGTCTCGCGGGGCCGCCGGCCCTGCGCCACCGGATCGAGCACACCCAGCACCTGCGACCGGACGACGTGGCGCGGCTCGCCGCGCTGGACGTCGTCGCCAGCATGCAGCCGACCCACTGCACCAGCGACATCCGGCTCGTCGAGCGGCTGCTAGCCGGCCGGGACCTGCGGTCCTACGCGTGGGCGAGCCTGTTGCGGGCCGGGGCCCTGGTGGTCCTCGGGTCCGACGCCCCGGTGGAGGAGCCCGACCCGATGGCGGGGATCCAGGCCGCAGTGACCCGGCAGGAGCTCGAGACCGGTTATCCACCAGGCGGGTTCGAGCCGCGGGAGCGGCTCGCCGTCGACCAGGCGGTCCACGGCTTCACCGTGGCGCCGGCCCGCGCGGCGGGCCGACCCGCCGGCACCGGGATGCTGCGGCCCGGCGCGGTGGCGGACCTCGTGGCGTGGAGCGGCGACCCCTGGCAGCTGCCGCCGGCCGAGCTGGGTGTGGTGCGGGCGCTCACGACCGTGGTCGGCGGGACGGTGCGTCACACCACGGCGTGACGGGTCAGCCCTCGTCCCCCACGCGAGCCACGTTGCTGGACAGCCCCTGGATGACCCGCGGCTTGGGCGCGATGACCGTGGCTGCTGCAGGGACGTCACGCAGGACGGCGGCGTTGGGCCCGATGGCGGCGTGATCGCCCACGGTGATCCTGCCCGCCACGACCGCGTTGACGCCGATGCTGACGCCGTCACCCACGACCGGAGCCTGCTCCCCGAAGGTGTCGCCCCCGGTCGTCCCGCCGATCGTGCACCCCTTGCGCAGCACGCAGTCGTCACCGATCACCGACTGGGGGTGGACGCCGATGGCAGCCTCCTGGACGACGACACGTCGCCCGATGCTGGCGGTGCGGGGGAGGTCGATGCCGTAGACGTTGACCGAGACCCGGTGGCCCACCGCGTAGGCCAGCTCGGCGCCGCGCCGCTTCCACGTGGGCTCGTCGCGGGCATCGAGGGCCCACCGCCCGAGGCGGTAGGCGGCGAGCGCGTGGAAACCGGGCTCGAGCCACCCGAGGTTGGTCTGCCGGTCCTCCCGGATCGTCTGCAACAGCTGAGAGCCGGCGAGCAGGCGCGTCTTGAGGGGGTTGGCCGGCTCCGCGGCGTCGCGCTGGTGGGTGACGCCGGTCTCCGCGTCCTGCTGCGTCATCGATGCTCCTCCGCGTGCGGCAGCCTGGCTCGCCTTGACACGATCGTGGTCACGCTACGTGATGGTGAGGTGACACCTGCACCCGGGTATCAGCCTATCGGGGAAACCGGGCCAGCACCGGGACCCGCGACGACCGAGAAGGTCACGCCGTCGATCCGCGCCCGCAGCTCGACGTCCCCCGACAGCTGCCGGCCGACCTCCGCCAGCACCAGGTGCAGGGTCTGACGGTCCAGCCCGCGCGGCACGACCACGTCGACCCGCAGCTCGCCCGAGGGTGTCAGACCGCCGACCCGGACGTCGTGGACCAGTCCGTGGAGCCGCTCGTCGGCGACCACGGCGGCCCGGGCCGTGTCGACCGACTCCCCCACCACCACGTCCTGGTCGGCCGGGACCCAGGCGCGTCCCTGGGCGAGGGCGTAGACCATGGACGCCCGCAGCACCCGCGCCTGCTCGTGGCCGAGGTCGACCACGACCGCGTCGCAGCGCTCCTGCACCGCCGCCTGCGCCAGGGTCTGGGCCGTGACCGGCACCGGGCGCGCCGCGGCGTCCCACCCGGTCAGCGCGGTCAGGCTCGAGAACGCCGGCAGCGCCCGCTCCCCGTCCGGGCTGGTGAGGACGACCGTGGCCATGTCGGCCACGGAGTCGGTGCCGGCGGCCGCCTCGTCGCCGGGGGCGGCGACGACGGGCACGAACAACCGGGCCCGGGCCACCGCTGCCAGCAGGGCCTCCTCGTCCGGGTCTGCGAGGGCGGCCGCGAGCAGCGGGTCGACGTTGCCGGTGTCCTGGGCGAAGGGGTTGTCGGTCAGCTCCCGCCCGTGCCACGGCACCCCGCCGGTGTCGCGGCCGGCGACGGGTTCGTGGTCCGCCATACGGCGTCGGATCCTGGGGTCGATCGGGTGGTCGGGCATGGCGGTCAGGGGCGCCCTGCGGCGTCCAGGGCCTGGGGCAGCGTGAAGGCACCCTTGTAGAGCGCGGATCCGACGATCGCGCCCTCCACCCCCTGCGGCACGAGGCCCCGGATGGCGATGATGTCCTCGAGGGTGGAGACGCCGCCGGAGGCGACCACCGGCCGGTCGGTGGCCTGGCAGACCTGGCTCAGCAGGTCGACGTTGGCGCCGGCCATCATGCCGTCCTTGTTGACGTCGGTGACGACGTAGCGGGCGCAGCCCTCGGCGTCGAGGCGCGCCAGGGTCTCCCACAGGTCGCCGCCCTCCTGGGTCCAGCCGCGAGCAGCGAGGGTGGTGCCGCGGACGTCGAGTCCGATGGCCACCTGGTCGCCGAACTCCCCGATGGCGCGCCGGGTCCACTCCGGGTCCTCCAGCGCCGCGGTGCCGATGTTGACGCGGCGGCAGCCCGTGGCGAGCGCCCGCTCGAGGCTCGCCTGGTCGCGGATGCCTCCGCTCAGCTCCACCTGCAGGTCGAGGCGCCCGACGATGTCCCGCAGCAGGTCGTAGTTGGAGCCGCGCCCGAAGGCGGCGTCGAGGTCGACGAGATGCAGCCACTCGGCGCCCTGGTCCTGCCAGGCCTTGGCGGCCTCCCACGGGTCGCCGAACTCGCCGCCGGACCCGGCGACCCCCTGGACCAGCTGGACGGCGCGACCGTCCACGACGTCGACGGCGGGCAGGAGCTCCAGGCGAGGTGCGTCAGTCACGCCCCGACGCTATCGCGCGCCGGGAGGCGTATGCCGCCCCGCCCGACCACCGGACCGCGCGCTGACGCGTCGCTCCCGCCGCTGGCTCCTCGTCCGGCCGCTGTCACCGGGCGACGGTCCCCAGGGCCGACAGCAGCCGGTCGACGTCGTCCTCCGAGGTGTATGGCGCCAGGCCCACCCGCACGCCGACATCGGGCTCGAGGCCCAACCGCCGCCACGCCTCGTAGGCATAGAAGTGGCCGGCCGGCGCGAGTACCCCGTGCTCCAGCAGCCGGCGGCTCACCTCCTCGCCGGGGACGCCGTCGACGACGAGGTAGGAGGTGGGGGTGCGCTGCGCCGCGCGCGACAGCACCCGCACCCCCGGCAGCTCGGCGAGGCCCTGCTCCAGCAGCCGGTGCAGCCAGCTCTCGTGGTCGTGGACGGCTGCCCAGGACGCGGCCAGTCGGTCTCGGCGGCCGAGCGCGTCACCGGGGGCCAGGTCGGCCAGGTCAGCCAGGTCGGCCAGGTCGGCCAGGAGGTCGACGGTGGCCGTGACCCCCGCCAGCAGCTCGTAGGGCAGGGTCCCCAGCTCGAAGCGCTCCGGCACGGCGTCGGTGGAAGGGACCAGCTTGTCCGGGTGCAGGGTGTCCAGCAGAGCGGGGTCGGCGGCCAGGACGCCGCAGTGCGGCCCGAGGAACTTGTAGGGCGAGCACACCAGGGTGTCGACCCCGAGCGCCTCCCGGTCGATGAGCCGGTGGGCGGCGAGGTGCACGGCGTCGACGTGCAGGAGGGCCCCGGCGTCGTGGGCCACGGCCACGGCCGCGGCGACGTCGGGGAGGGTGCCGAGCAGGTTGGACGCCCCGGTCATGGCGACCAACCTGGTCCGGTCGCTGACGACCGCCGTCAGCCGGTCGAGCGGCAGCTCCCCCGTCGCCGGGTCCAGCTCCCACCAGCGCACCGTCGCCCCGGCCCGCTCCGCGGCCGTCACCCACGGGCGGATGTTGCTGTCGTGGTCCAGGGAGGTGACGACGACCTCGTCGCCCTCGCGCCAGCCCTGGGCCAGCGTGCGAGCCAGGTCATAGGTCAGCGTCGTCGAGCTGCGCCCGTGGACGATCCCCCGCGGGTCGGTGCCGAGCAGGTCTCCGCACGCCGCCCGGAAGTCCTCGACGTGCTGCTCGGCGTTGCGCTGGCTCGTGGAGCCGCTCCCGCGGTTGGAGAGCGGGGCGGTCAGCGCATCGGCGATGGCCTGCCCGATCTCCCGTGGCGTCTGGGTGCCGCCCGGCCCGTCGAAGTAGGCCGTGCCCTCGTCGAGAGCGGGGATGCGCGCGCGCAGCGCGGTGACGTCGTAGCTCATGAGGTCATCCTGCCGCGCGGCGTGCAGGTGGACCAGGCGGAGGTCAGCGCAGGGTGGCGACCCAGTTGGCGAGCAGCTGCAGGCCGGCGTCGCCGGACTTCTCGGGGTGGAACTGGGTCGCGGACAGCGGGCCGTTCTCCACCGCCGCGACGAACCGCGCTCCGTGCTCGGCCCAGGTCACCCGGGGCGCCACCACCTCGAACGGCCCGTGCGGGTCGAGCGTCCAGTCCTGCACGGCGTAGGAGTGCACGAAGTAGAACCGCTCGTCCTGCACCCCGTCGAAGAGCACCGTCCCCGCGGGCGCGTCGACCCGGGACCAGCCCATGTGCGGGACGACCTGGGCGGGGAGCCGCTCCACGGTGCCGGGCCACTGGTCGAGCCCGGGCACGGCGCCCTGCACGGACGGCTCCGTGGAGCCCTCGAACATGGCCTGCATCCCCACGCAGATGCCGAGGACGGGCCGCGACCCCGAGAGTCGCACGTCGATGAGGCGGTGCCCGTCGACGGCGCGCAGACCGCGCAGGCAGGCGTGGAAGTTGCCCACCCCGGGGACGAAGAGCCCGTCGGCGTCGAGCACCCGCCGCTCGTCCGCGGTCAGCGTCACCTGCGCGCCGACGCGCTCCAGCGCGCGCACGGCCGAGCGGACGTTGCCGCTACCGTAGTCCAGCACCACCACGTCGGGTGCGCTCACAGCCCCTCCTCCACCTCGGTGTCGAGCCGTTGCTCGTCCGTCACGACCTTCTCGAACCGTTGCACCGCCTCGTCGGCGGGGACCACCAGCTCGGCGCCGGGCAGGTCCCCGGCGGGCTTGCCGCGCAGCACCGCCGCGTGGGGCAGCCCGAGGAGGACCGCCAGGTCCTCCAGCACGTCCGCGGCGGTCCCCCCTGGGTCGCCCAGCAGGTCCCGTATGGCGCCTGGCGCGCCCTCCTGCCGCCCGAACCCGGTCGCCTGCGCGAGGTCCACCGGGCGCGCCAGGGGGAACCCCGTCACGGGCCCGGGCCCCTCGCCCGGCAGCCACTGCACCCACCGCTGGCCGCGGCGCCACCGGCTCGGCCAGCAGGTGATGACGGCGCGGTCGCCGTCCACCCACAGCCCGACGGCGGGCTTGAGCCGGAGCCGGACGGGGTGCGCGGCGAGCATGGCGACCCCGTCGGCGTAGGGCTCGGCGGCGCGGCTCGGACCGGCCGGGACCAGGGCGGTCCAGGGTGTGCCGGGCACCACGTGGACCGGCAGGGTGCCGCGTCGCACCCACCGGATCACCTGCTCACGCCTGCCCCGGACCAGGAGCACCCCGTGCTCCATGACGTCAGAGGGCTCCCTTGGCGCTGGGGATGCCCTGGACCCGCGGGTCGGGCTGGCAGGCGAAGCGCAGCGCCCGGGCGAAGGCCTTGATCTGGGCCTCGACGACGTGGTGGGGGTCGCGTCCGGACAGGACCCGGACGTGCAGCGCGATCTGCGCGTTGTGGGCGATCGACTCGAAGATGTGCCGGGTCAGCGAGCCGACGTACTGCCCGCCGATGATGACGTACTCCTGCCCGGCGGGCTCGCCCTCGTGCACGACGAACGCCCGGCCCGCGACGTCGACGACGGCCTGGGCGAGCGCCTCGTCGAGCGGGACCATGGCGTCGCCGAAGCGCGAGATGCCGCGCTTGTCACCGAGCGCCTCGCGCAGCGCCTGGCCGAGGCAGATGGCGACGTCCTCGACGGTGTGGTGGGCGTCCACGTCGACGTCGCCCTCGGCCCGCACGGTGAGGTCGATGAGCGAGTGCTTCGCCAGCGACTCGAGCATGTGGTCGTAGAAGCGGACCCCCGTGGACACCTCGCCGCGACCGGTGCCGTCGAGGTCGAGGGTCAGCTCGATGCGGGACTCGGAGGTGGCCCGCGTGATGGTGGCGGTGCGGTGGGTGGTGCCGGCGTGCTGCGGGTCGCTCATCAGGGCTCCAGTCGGTGGGTCGGGGCGAGAGCCCGGACGGCCTCGAGGAAGGTGTCGGTCTCGGCAGGGGTGCCTGCCGTCACCCGAAGATAGTGGGGGATGCCGACGTCGCGGACGAGGACGCCCCGGTCGAGCAGCGCCTGCCACAGGCCGTGGGAGTCCGCGACGTTGCCGAAGAAGACGAAGTTGGCGTCGCTGGCGACGGGCGTGAAGCCCAGGTCTGACAGCTCGGAGACCATGCGGTCGCGCTGGTCCTTGATCGCCTCGACGGTGCCGAGCATCAGGTCGGCGTGCTCCAGCGCGGCGCGGGCCACGGCCTGGGTCACCGAGGACAGGTGGTAGGGCATGCGCACCAGCCGCAGCGCGTCGACGAGCGCGGGGTCGGCGGCGAGGTAGCCGAGGCGTCCACCGGCGAGGGCGAAGGCCTTGCTCATGGTCCGGGTGACGACGAGGCGGGGCCGACCGGCCAGGAGCGTCAGGGCGGAGGGGGTGCCGGGGCGGGCGAACTCGGCATACGCCTCGTCCACGATCACCACGGCCCGCGGGGCGGCGTCGTGGACGGCTTTGACCGTGCCGAGGTCCAGGGCGGTGCCGGTCGGGTTGTTGGGCGAGCACAGGAAGACCAGGTGCGGGTCCACCTCGCGGACCTGGGCGACCGCGGACTCCGCGGACAGGTCGAACCGGTGCGCCACGTCGTCGAAGCCCTCGCCGCGGCGCCCGTGCACGAACGCGGTGCCGGTGGTCTCGGTGATGATCGGGTGCATCGAGTAGGCGGGCGTGAACCCCAGGGCGCGCCGGTCGGGCCCGCCGAAGGCCTGCACCAGGTGCAGCAGGACCTCGTTGGAGCCGTTGCCCGCCCAGACCTGCGGCGCCTCGACCGGGACCCCCGAGGTGCGGGTCAGGTAGCCGGCGAGCGCCTCGCGCAGCGTGGTGAACTCCCGGTCGGGGTAGCGGTTGAGGTCGGGCGCGGTCTTGGTGACCGCCTCGGCGACGGCGTCCACGACCACCTGGGGCACGGGGTAGGAGGACTCGTTGGTGTTGAGCTGCACCGGGACGTCGAGCTGCGGCGCGCCGTAGGCGGTGCGTCCCCGCAGGTCCGGGCGCAGCAGCCCCTCGATCTGCACGGCCGCGCGAGACGCGCTGTCGCTCATGCGCGCTCCCCCGCCGGCGTCGGCACCTCGTCGCCGAACCGCGCCGTCACCGCCTGGCCGTGGCCGGGCAGGTCCTCGGACTGGGCGAGTGCCACGACGTGGTGGGCGACCTCGCGCAGCGCGGCCTCGGAGTAGTCGACGACGTGGATGCCGCGCAGGAAGGACTGCACGGACAGGCCGCTCGCGTAGGCCGCGGAGCCGCCGGTCGGCAGGACGTGGTTGGAGCCGGCCGCGTAGTCCCCCAACGACACCGGCGCGTAGGCGCCGACGAAGATGGCGCCGGCGTTGCGCACGCGCGCTGCCACGGCGGCGGCGTCGCGGGTCTGGATCTCCAGGTGCTCGGCGGCGTAGGCGTCCACCACGCGCAGGCCGGTGTCGAGGTCGTCGACCAGGACGATGCCGGACTGGGACCCGGTCAGGGCGGTGCGGACGCGCTCGGCGTGCTTGGTGTCGGGGACCCGCCGCTCGACCGCGGCGACGACCTGGCCGGCCAGCTCCTCGGAGTCGGTCACCAGCACCGATCCCGCGAGCGGGTCGTGCTCGGCCTGACTGATCAGGTCGGCGGCGACGTGGTCGGGGTCGGCGGAGTCGTCGGCGAGGACGGCGATCTCGGTCGGGCCGGCCTCGGCGTCGATCCCGATGACCCCCTGCAGCAGCCGCTTGGCGGACGCGACGTAGATGTTGCCCGGCCCGGTCACCAGGGTCGCGGGCTCGACGGCCTCCGTGCCGCTCGCCTCGTCGGCGGGCACGCCGTAGGCGAACATCGCGACGGCCTGGGCCCCGCCGACGGCATACACCTCCTGCACCCCGAGCAGGTGGCACGCCGCGAGGATGGTCGGGTGGGGGTAGCCGGCGAAGATGCCGTGGTTCTCCCGCTGCGGGGGGCTGGTGACGGCGAGGGAGCCGACGCCGGCCTCCTGGGCGGGCACGACGTTCATGACCACCGATGACGGGTAGACGGCGAGCCCGCCGGGCACGTAGAGGCCCACCCGCTCGACCGGCACCCACCGCTCGGTCACCGTGCCGCCCGGGACGACCTGGGTGATGACGTCCTGCCGCCGCTGCGCGCGGTGCACCACGCGGGCGCGCTCGATGGAGACCTCCAGCGCGGCCCGGACGTCCGCGTCGAGCTGCTCGGCGGCCGCCTCGAGCACCTCCGCGGGCACGCGCAGCCGGGGCGGCCGCACGCCGTCGAACCGCTCCCCCAGCTCCAGCAGCGCCGACGCGCCCCGATGCCGGACGTCCTCGCAGATCGGCCGCACGACGTCGAGGGCCGCCTCGACGTCGAACTCCGCCCGGGGCAACGTCTCTCGCAGCGCACGCGCATCCAGCGTGCGACCGCGCAGGTCGTCGATCGAGAGCATGGGCGCCAGTCTAGGGGCGGGCGCCGACACACCCTCCCGACGTCTCAGCCCGGTCTGTCAGACCCCTCGGGGACAATGGCCCGTATGACGTACCCCCTGGTCCCCGCCCCACCGCGGCCGCCGGACCTGGCGCCCCGCCCCATGGAGTACCCCCAGGTGCTGCGCGGCCCCCGGCACCGCTGGTGGCGGCCGCTGCTCTCGCTGGTGATCCTCGTGGCCGGGACGCTGCTGGTCATGATCCTCGGCATGGTCGCCTCGATGGTGGCCGTGGCCCTGTCCGGCGGCGACGTCGAGAAGTGGGCGCGCTCCGCCGCGGACGCCGCGATGACGCCGGGTCTCTTCCTCGCGACCAACCTCATGCTGGCGGCGCTCATCCCCGTGTCGATGCTGGCCGTGTGGATCGGGCACGGGGTGTCGTCGCGCTGGCTGCGGTCGGTGGTGGGGAGGTTCCGGTGGGGCTGGTTCGCGCGCTGCCTGGCCGTGCTGACCCCGCTCTGGCTGGTCTACACGGGGCTCGGCATCGCGGTCGACGGCGCCCCCGAGGGGGGCCGCCCCAAGGAGTGGCTGGCGCTGCTCGTCATCATGCTGCTGACGACGCCGGTGCAGTGCGCCGGCGAGGAGTTCCTCTTCCGCGGCTGGGTGCTCACCAGCCTCGGGTCGTGGTTCCGGCACCGGTGGATCGCGCTCGCGGTGCCCATGGTCGTGTCCTGCGCAGGCTTCAGCGCGGCGCACGGCAGCAAGGACGTCTGGGTCGTCGCCGACCTGTCGGTCTTCGCGATCACGGCGTGCCTGCTGACGTGGCGCACCGGCGGCCTGGAGGCCGCGATCGCCCTCCACTGCGTCAACAACATGCTGGTCATGGGCATCTCCATCGCGCTCGGGGGCTTCGACCAGGGCTTCATCGACGGCGAGACCACGAGCTCGCCGCTGCCGGTGGTGACGTCGATCGTCGTCATGTCGGTCGCCTACGCCCTGGTCGAGTGGCAGGCCCGACGTGCCGGCATCCAGCGCCGATCCACCCCGCAGATCCCGCCGCCCCCGATGGTCCCGGCGTCCCCGGCCTCACCGGATTCCCCGGCCTCCCCGACGTCGCCGGTCGCGCCCGGCCCGGTGTGAGGTGGGACGGGCGGGGCGGCATACGTGATGTGATGGTGACGTGGGATCTGGATCCTCGCTGGTCACCGTCGGAAGCACCGCGGACGTCGTCCGCCTCGTCGTCGTCGTCGCCCTGCTGACCCTGGCCGCCGCGGCGGTGCACCACTGGGGCCGGCTCGGGCACACCTCCGCCACCGTCACCGCTGCCGCGCGGGCCACCGTCCAGTTGGGGGTCGTCGGGCTGCTGATCGCGGCGGTGCTGCGCAGCTGGTGGCTCACCCTCGCCTTCATCACGCTGATGCTGGGGGTGGCCTCCTTCACCGCCGGCCGACGCATCCTCCCCGGTCACGGGACGTGGTGGGCCGCGCTTCCGGTGTGCGCGGGGGCCGTGCCGGTCGGGGTCGCCCTGGCCGCGTCACGCCTCATCCCGCTGCAACCCATCGCGATGGTGCCGATCCTCGGGATCCTCATCGGCAACGCCATGACCGCGACGACCCTCGCCGGCAAGCGGTCGCTGGACGCGCTCACGTCGCGGCACGGGGAGTTCGAGGCGGCGGAGTCGATCGGGCTGCTCGACCGGGACGCGGCGCTGCTGGTCGCGCGGGACGACGCCGCCCTGGCACTCGTGCCGGGCATGGACCAGACCCGCACGGTCGGCCTGGTGACGCTGCCGGGGGCGTTCGTCGGCACGTTGCTCGGTGGGGCCTCGCCGCTGGAGGCCGCCGCGGTCCAGCTGGTCGTGCTCGCCGCCCTGCTGCTCGTGCAGGCCCTCGCCGTGGTCGCCACCACCGAGCTCGTCGCCCGCGGCCGGATCGGCGACTACGGCCGCCGCACCGACTGACGACCGGCCCTCCCCGCCCCACTCCCCTGGGCGTCCTCACGGGGCCGGCGGATCACCCCCGGTGCGGACTCGCGGCCGGGGCGCTAGCGTCGTGATCGCGGGCGTTCTGCCCTCCGTGCAGTCGTCCTGAGACAGCGACAGAGCGAGAGAGGGTTCACCATGAGCCAATGGCCGCTGGGCAACGGATCTCCCTTCGACGACATCTTCGAACGCTTCTTCGGCACCAGCGGGGCGTCCCGTGCGCCGGTGCAACGGGTCGACGTCTCGCGGCTGCTGACCGACGACGCGCGCGACCTGCTGACGGCTGCGGTGTCCGAGGCCGCGGAGCGGGGCAACGAGGAGGTGACTCCCGAGCACGTCGTCCTGGCGGCCGCGACCACCGATCCGGGGCGCGACGTCCTGACCCAGGTGGGGCTGTCCCCGGACACCGTCGCGGCGACGGTCTCGGGGTGGCTCGACGGTCTCCCGACGCCGGGTGACGGCACGCCCCGCCTGGGCCCCCGCCTGCGGCTGGCGATCCAGATGGCACAGACCCACCAGGCACGCAACGGTGCTGGTTACATCAGTCCCGAGGCTCTGCTGATCGGGATCGCCGCCAACCCGGAGAACCCGTCTGCCAAGCTGTTGACCCACCAGCCGGTCTCGCCGACCCGCTCGTCCCGGCCCGCCGGCGGCGGCAGGTCCGCACGAGGCAACGGGCCTGCCGGCTCGGCGCGTCCAGGTCAGCAGGAGGAGTCGAGCACGCCGACGCTCGACGAGTTCGGCGAGGACCTCACGCAGGAGGCGCGTGAAGGCCGCCTCGACCCGGTCGTCGGCCGGGCGGACGAGATCGCCGAGACCGTCGAGATCCTGTCGCGGCGGCGCAAGAACAACCCGGTCCTCATCGGCGACCCCGGTGTCGGCAAGACGGCCATCGTCGAGGGCATCGCCCAGCGGGTCGTCAACGGAGACGTCGCCTCGTCGCTGAAGGACGCGCGCGTCATCGCCCTGGATATGGGGTCCCTCGTCGCCGGTTCGAAGTACCGCGGCGAGTTCGAGGAACGCCTCAAGAAGGTGCTCGACGAGGTGGAGGAGACCGGGGAGAACGTCATCCTCTTCATCGACGAGCTCCACACCATCGTCGGAGCCGGCTCCGGTGGGGAGGGATCGATGGACGCCGGCAACCTGCTCAAGCCGGCCCTGTCCCGGGGCGACGTCCACGTCATCGGGGCGACGACCATCGACGAGTACCGCAAGTACATCGAGAAGGACGCCGCGCTCGAACGCCGGTTCCAGCCGGTCATGATCGAAGAGCCGAGCATCGACGACACGATCGAGATCCTGCGAGGCCTCATCGACGTCTACGAGGCCCACCACGGCGTCACCTACACCGACGAGGCTCTCGTCGCCGCTGCTCAGCTCTCGGACCGCTACATCACCGACCGCTTCATGCCTGACAAGGCGATCGACCTCGTGGACCAGGCCGGCGCTCGGGTGCGACTCGCGGCCAAGACCCCCGACCCGGGCACGAAGGCGCTCGAGGAGCAGGTGGAGGCGCTGACCCGCGAGATCGACGCCGCTGTCGCGTCCGAGGACTTCGAGCGGGCCAAGAACGTCAAGGGCGAGCGGGAGGAGGCGCAGGCCCGCCTGGACGACCAGGAGGCCGCCACCACCCCTGTCGTCGATGTCGAGGCCATCGCCGAGGTGGTCTCACGCCGGACGGGCATCCCCGTGTCCGACCTCACGACGGAGGAGAAGGCGCGCCTGCTCAAGCTCGAGGACGTCCTCCACGCGCGGGTCATCGGGCAGGAGCAGGCGGTCACCGCCGTGGCCGAGGCCGTGCGCCGAGGTCGCGCGGGCCTGTCCGACCCGGACCGGCCCCTGGGATCGTTCCTCTTCCTGGGTCCGACCGGGGTGGGCAAGACCGAGCTGGCCAAGGCCCTGGCGGCGGCCGTCTTCGGCGACGAGGACAGGATGATCCGCCTGGACATGTCGGAGTTCCAGGAGAAGCACACCGTCTCGCGGCTCGTCGGCGCACCTCCCGGCTACGTCGGCTATGACGAGGGCGGTCAGCTCACCGACAAGGTGCGTCGTCAGCCCTACTCGGTCGTCCTCTTCGACGAGGTCGAGAAGGCTCACCCCGACGTGTTCAACACGCTGCTCCAGCTCCTCGACGACGGCCGCCTCACCGACGCCCAGGGACGCACCGTGGACTTCACCCACACCGTCGTCATCATGACGAGCAACCTCGGTGCGCACCTCATCCTCGACCACTCCGGCGACGTGTCGGAGATCGAGCCGCAGCTGATGGAGGCGCTGCGCACGCACTTCCGTCCCGAGTTCCTGAACCGGATCGACGAGACGGTCGTCTTCCACCGGCTCACGCAGGCGGAGCTGCGCCAGATCGTCGACCTCATCCTGCGCAAGACCCAGCGGCTGCTCGCGGCCCAGGACGTCGACCTCGAGGTGACCGACGCGGCCAAGGACTGGCTCGTCGAGGAGGGCTTCGACCCCAAGATGGGAGCCCGGCCGCTGCGCCGGTCGGTCCAGCGCGAGCTCGACAACCGCCTGTCCTCGCTGCTGCTCGCCGGGACCGCGGGAGCCGGCGACACCGTTGTCGTCGACGTGTCGGACGACGACCTCGACCTGACCGTGCGGCGGACGACGACCGACTGATCGATCCCTCAGGCGCCGGGTCGGGCGTTGACGCTCGGCCCGGCCCAGCGAGGTCGTGGTGCCCCGCGCGACATCGCCCCGGCCGGGTCCGCGGCTGAGCTGTCAGGCGCTCCAGGCGATCCGGTCCACGAGCATCGACAGCGGCTCGGGCAGCTCGCCCCGGGTCAGCTCACCCGCCAGCACGCCGGCGACCTGCTCCTTGCGCCCCGACGCCACCCCGCAGAACCGGTGCAGCTGCTCGGCCAGCGGTCGGTCCGCCCACGCCGGCTGGATCTGCAGCGCCTGGAGCTTGCCGCCCAGACCGGCGCCCTCGATCGCAGCGACCGCCCGCTCCGTGCCCAGCGCCCGGATCAGCTCCTCCTCCAGGTCGGCCTCGCACACGAAGAAGCCGTAGGCCGGCAGGTCGCTCGCATCGCTCACCGGGCAGCTGTTGGCGCCGAGCGCCCGCTCGACGAACCTCGCCTCGGCCGCGTCGCACATCCCCACCACGTCGGCGTCCGGCTGGAGCTGTCGGATCTCGGGGAGCACCCGCCCGACGTTGGTCACTCCCTGCAGGTTGCGCAGCTCGACGTGGTCGCCGCCGATGTCGTTGCGGCGCATGATCGCTCGCACTGCAGCGACGTCGCTGACGCCTTCGAGCAGGACGATCAGGGATGGCGTGGCACTCATGCGGGCTACCCTAGACGCACCCCCGAGGGATCAGCCCGTATGCCGCCGCGCCCGCCTCCCACGGCGCCGACTGACCGCAGTCATGCCCCGCGAGACCCGGTGTCCGCCCACCGCAGCACCCGCAGCGCCCGCAGGGTGATCCAGCGGCTCGGTTGCCCCTCACCCTCCATCACCAGGTGCACGAGCCCGGGGTGTGTGTGGTCGAGCGTCCAAAAACCGTCCGTGCGCTGCTTCGAGCGGACGAGCGCCACCGCCTCCGCCAGGCGCGGGTCGGGAGCGGCTCCCCGCGCGCGGAAGTAGTCGAGCGCCCACAGCACGTCGTAGTGCCACTGCGTGGGGAACGAGAACTGCAGGAAGGACGGGTCGGCCACCTCCCCCGTCGACAACCGCCGACACAGGTGCCGATCCAGCAGGTACTCCTCGCCACGCCGCAGCGCCTCGGTCACGTCGAGCGCGCTGCCCCCGCGGTGGTACTCCGCCAGCCCGTCCAGGACGCAGATCGTCGAGTGGTATGACGACCGCACCGACCCCCGCTCGGCCTCGCAGTTCCAGCCACCGTCCTGCAGCTGCTCGGTCAGCAGCCGCTCCACCACGCCGTCGACCGGCACACCGAAGTAGGCCCCCAGCGCCACCGTGCCGCCGTTGATGCACGGCTCGACCTCACCGTCGAAGAACGCGAGGTCGTCATACTCCCAGCGCGTGTGCTCCCGGACAGCGGCGACGGCCGCACGGACCGTCGGATCGGCCGGGTCGATCCCGCAGTCGCGCAGCAGCCGCAGGGTGGGCAGGGTCGCGACCCACGGTTGCCCGTCCGGGTCCCCGAGCACCGGGCGGGGGGCCTGCCAGCCCGGTCCGGGGAAGCAGGCGCCCCCTGCCCAGGTCCCGTCACGCTGCAGGTCGAGGAGCTGTCGCCCCCAGCCGGTCGTCGCAACGCGGGAGCGCTCGGCGGCCACCTCCTCGGCTTGAGCGTCGGTCAGGTCGCGCAGGACCTGCCAGCGGATCGCGGGGTCGGAGTCGAGCAGCCAGTCCAGGACATCAGTCATGTCCCGCACGTTAGGAGGGATTGCGGACGTCGTCCTTCCGGTTGTCGGTGGCGGGTGGCCGGCCCCGGCGAGGCAGCGGCCCCGCGTCCTTCGGCATACGGCCTGATCGCTTGAGCGCGTCCCGCAGGACCATCTCGACCTGCGCGTTGACGCTGCGCAGGTCGTCCGCCGCCCACCGGGCGAGCGCGTCGTGGACGGCGGGGTCGAGCCGCAGCAGCACCTGCTTGCGCTCGCCCCCGCCGCGACGCTCCCGAGGAGGGGTCACTGGTAGAGCGATCCCGTGTTGACGATGGGGGTGGCCTTGGACTCGCCGCAGAGCACGACGAGCAGGTTGGAGACCATGGCGGCCTTGCGCTCGTCGTCCAGCTCGACGATGTCCTGCTCCTCCAGCTTGGCGAGGGCCATGTCGACCATGCCGACCGCACCCTCGACGATGCGGGCGCGGGCGGCGACGATGGCCGACGCCTGCTGGCGCTGCAGCATCGCCTGGGCGATCTCCGGGGCGTAGGCCAGGTGGGAGATGCGCACCTCGACGACCTCGACGCCGGCGACGACGACGCGTTCGGCGACCTCGCGGGCCAGCTCCCCCGAGACGACGTCGGTGGAGCCCCGCAGCGACTCCACCTCGGGCCGATCGGTGTCGTAGGGGTGGGAGATCGCGACGTGCCGCAGCGCCGACTCGGACTGGGCCCGGACGAAGCTCTCGTAGTGCTCCACCGAGAAGCTCGCGCGCGCCGTGTCGGCGACCTGCCAGACGACGATCGCAGCGATCTCGACGGGGTTGCCGTCGGCGTCGTTGACCTTGAGCACGTTGGTCTCGAAGTTGTTGACGCGCACCGAGACTCCGCGCTTGGAGGTGAACGGCATGACCATCGTCAGACCGGTGCGGCGGGCGGTGCCGACGTAGCGCCCGAAGAACTGGATCACCTTGGTCTGACCCGGCTGGATGATGACGACGGCGCTGGCGACGATCGCGGCGAGCAGGATGACGACCGCTCCCCCGACGAAGCGCCCGACGGGCGCGGCCCCCGTCTCGTTGGCCACGATGGCGCCGCTCACGATCAGCCACACCCCGCCCACGAAGAGCAGCAGGGACAGTGCCAGTGCCAGGAAGCCGTCGACGGCGAACGCTGGCCGCTCGTTGACGTCGACGCGCGTGCCCTGGTGGCCGACCGGTCGGGCCGACGGTGGCGCGGTCTGCGGGTCGATGGTCTCGTCGTGGATCTGCTGGGTGCTCATGCCGTTCCCCCTGAAGCGTCGTCGAGTGACATCTAAGTGATATCACTTTTCTGACGCCGCGCAACCCCGGCCGGTTCCCTTTCGATCCCTGGTCGTATGACGAGAAGCCCGCCCTGATCCCGACTCGCCCCTATCGCCGCGCTCAGCGATCGAGAGGCGCCCCATGAAAGTCTGCAGGCATGACGAGCGTGAGCCTCGGCCGGTGGGAGCCCCTGTCGCCCCAGGACGCAGCCCAGTGGATGGCACCGGCAGACTGCTTCTGGGCCATCGCCGGCGGGTGGGCCCTCGACCTCCATCTGGGCGAGCAGACGCGCGAGCACGCCGACCTCGACATCCTGGTGCTGCGACGCGACCAGTGGGTCGTCCAGGTCAAGTCCGCTGGGGTGGTGTATGAGGTTGATCCCTCGGTTGGGCGTGTCGGTCAGGCCGTGAGGGCCTGAAGTTCGAGGTCGGTGCTCACCTCCTCGGCGTGCTGGGTGTCGACGGCTTGGGCGCGGGCGAGGACGTCGAGTCCGAGGTAGCGGCGGCCTTCGGCCCACTCGTCGTGTTGCTCGGCCAGGACGGCGCCGACGAGCCGGATGATGGATGCGCGGTCGGGGAAGATCCCGACCACGTCGGTGCGTCGGCGGATCTCGCGGTTGAGCCGTTCGTTGGGGTTGTTCGACCAGATCTGACGCCAGACCTCCTTTGGGAACGGCGTGAACGCGAGGATGTCGGCACGAGCGTCCTGGAGATGTTCGGCGACGGCGGGAAGCTTCTCGGCCAGGGCGTCGACGACACGGTCGAACTGGGCGTGGACGGCGTCGGTGTCGGGCTGGTCGTAGATCGAGTGCAGCAACGCCTTGACCCATGGCCAGGACGACTTTGGGGTCGCGGACATCAGGTTCGCTGCGTAGTGGGTGCGGCAGCGCTGCCAGGCAGCGCCCGGGATGGTCGCGGCGATCGCGTTCACGAGCCCGGCGTGCGCGTCGGACGTGACGAGCTTGACGCCGGCCAGGCCGCGGGCTGTGAGGTCGCGGAAGAACGCGAGCCAGCCGGCGCCGTCCTCGCTGGTGGTGACCTGCACGCCGAGGATCTCGCGGTGCCCATCAGCGTTCACGCCGGTGGCTACCAGCACGTGCACCGGCACCACCCGCCCACCTTCGCGGACCTTGAGCACGAGCGCGTCGGCGGCGACGAAGGTGAACGGCCCGGCCTCTTCGAGCCGACGGGTGCGGAACTGCTCGACCTGCTCGTCGAGCTCCTTGGCCATCACCGAGACCTGGGACTTCGACAACCCGGTGATGCCGAGGGTCGCCACCAGCTTGTCCATCCGCCGGGTCGAGACCCCGAGCAGGTAGCAGGTCGCCACCACACTGGTCAGTGCTCGTTCGGCACGCTTCCTGCGTTCGAGCAGCCACTCCGGATACAGGCTTCCCTGGCGGAGCTTGGGCACTGCGACGTCGAGAGTCCCGACCCGGGTGTCGAGGTCGCGGTGGCGGTAGCCGTTGCGGGAGTTGACCCGCTCCGGGCTCCGCTCGTTGTAGCCGGCGCCGCACACCGCGTCGGCCTGGGCGGAGAGCAGTGCGTTGACGAACGTGGTGAGCAGCTCCCGCATCAGATCAGGGCTCGCCTGGGACAGCTGCTCGTCGAGGAAGCGGGCAGGGTCGATACTGGGTACAGCGGTCATCGTTGTGGTTCCTTCTTCGAGTCGGTTTTCGCAGATCACTCGAAGGATCCACCCGGTGGCCGCGCCTACGTTGGAGGCACGCGCTCACTCAGGTCCGTCGTACACCACTCTGCTGGACTTCACTGTCGTCCACCGGCAGTTTCCCGGCTGGGACGTGCAGGCGGCCGATCCACCGGGGTCGCTGCGCTCGTGGAAGCCCGACGAGACCCTCCCGCGGTCCGTCCACGACATCTGGTGCCGTCCTTCGCCGGGCGACCCGTGGAAGGTCCAGTTCATGATCGACGAGGCGTGCGGCCAGGATTGGGTATCCCGTCGCGACTCCCATGTGCGGCTGCCCTTAGCCGGGCTGCGGCGCACCTCGAACACGGGTATCCCCTACGTGACCCCTGAGGTCCAGCTCTTCTACAAGGCCCGGTCGCCTCGCCCGAAGGACGAGCAGGACTTCGTCGCAACCCTTCCCCACCTCGATCCTGAGCAGCGCACCTGGCTGCGTCGGGCCATCCTGCGCAGCGCGCCGGACCACGAATGGCTCGGGCACCTGTGATCCCGGCCCCGCACCACCCCTGGCTCAGGCTCAGCAATCGCGCGAGTGCTCCGAGGCGCGGCGCACCTGCTCGTCGCTGGGGCGCACACCCGTGTAGAGCACGAACTGCTCGGCCGCCTGCAGCGCGATCACCTCGGCGCCCGTGATGACCTCCTTGTCGAGCTCGCGTCCCAGCTCCACCAGGGGCGTCTCGGCAGGAAAGGCCACGACGTCGAAGACCACCTCGGCCGCCTCCACGACCGCCGAGGGCGCCGCGAGCGCCGTCGCCGCCGGGCCCCCCGCCATGCCGACGGGGGTCGCGTTGAGGACCAGGCCAGGGCGCAGGTCGACCAGCGCCGGGGCCCAGCGGTGGCCGTACTTCTCGGCGAGAGCCGGGCCGGTCTGCTCGTTGCGGGCCACGACGTAGCCCTCGGTGAACCCCGCATCGGTGAGGGCGGCGACGGCGGCCTTGGCCATACCGCCCGCACCGAGGACCGCGAAGGTGAGGTCCGGGGAGACGCCATGGGAGTCGAGCAGGGAGCGGATCGCCAGATAGTCGGTGTTGTAGGCGATCAGCCGACCACCATCGTTGACGATCGTGTTGACCGACTCGATCGTGGCGGCCGACGGGGTCATCTCGTCGACGAGGGGGATCACGTCCTCCTTCCACGGCATCGAGATGGCGCAGCCGCGGATCCCCAGCGCCCGAACCCCGCCGATCGCCGCGGTGATGTCCGAGGTCGTAAACGCCTTGTAGACATAGTCCAGGCCCAGCTCGCGGTAGAGGTAGTTGTGAAATCGCGTGCCGATGTTGGACGGTCGCGCGGACAAGGACATGCACAGCTGGGTGTCCTTGCTGATCTGCTCGATCACGAGGCGGCTCCTGCCTGGTCGATGAGCCAGGCGAGCTCGAATGCCGCCTGGCGCCAGGCGTGGTAGCGCCCGCTGACGCCGCCGTGCCCGGCCACCATCTCAGTCTTGAGCAGGATCGGGCGCGCCGCGAGGTCGTTGGTCGCGAGCTCCCGCAACCGCGCCACCCACTTCGCGGGCTCCACGTAGTAGACGCGGGTGTCGTTGAGCGAGGTCGTCGCGAGGATCGCCGGGTAGTCCCGGGCCGCGACGTTGTCGTAGGGGCTGTAGCCGCGCATGTAGGCGTAGACCTGCGGGTCGGCGAGCGGGTTGCCCCACTCCTCCCACTCCCCGACCGTCAACGGCAGGCTCGGGTCCAGGATCGTGGTCAGCGCGTCGACGAAGGGCACCTGCGCGTGGATCGCGCGGAACCGCTCGGGCGCCAGGTTGGCGACCGCGCCCATGAGCAACCCGCCGGCCGAGCCGCCCTCGGCGACAAGGCGATCCGGCGCCACCCAGCCGGTCTCGACGAGGTGCTCCGCGCACGCCACGAAGTCCGTGAAGGTGTTGCGCTTGTGCTGCATCCGGCCCTGGAGGTACCACTGCCGCCCCATCTCGCCGCCACCGCGGACGTGCGCCAGCGCCCACACGAAGCCCCGGTCCAGCAGCGACAGCCGCGCCACCGAGAACCACGGGTCCATGCTCGCCTCGTAGGAGCCGTAGCCGTAGACCAGACCCGGGGCCGTCCCGTCGGCGACGACATCCTTGCGGTGCACCACCGAGATCGGGATCCGGGTGCCGTCGGGCGCCGTGGCCCACTCCCGGCGCTGCACGTAGTCGCCGAGGTCCACCCCGCCGAGCACCGGCGTCTGCCGCAGCAGCGTCCGCTCCCCCGTGACGAGGTCGACGTCGTAGACGCTGCGCGGGGTCACCAGGGAGGTGAAGCCGATCCGCAGCACCTGCGAGGCGTAGTCCGGGTTGTCGCCGACGCTGACGGTGCCCAGCTCCTCGGCCATCTCGATCGGGCGCAGCGTCCCGAAGCCCCGGCCATCCGGGCCGACGGCCTCGCCCGTGCGGTCCATCACGGCGAGCGCGGTCAGCCCGTCGCGACGCAGCGACACCACGGCGTGCCGCTCGAAGGCCTCGACGCCGACGATGCGCTCTCCGGGGGCGGCGGCATACAGGCTCTGCCAGTCGTCGGCCGAGGTGCTGTCGAGGGGCGCCTGGGCCAGCTCGAAGTCCTCGTGGGTCGCGTTGTGGGTGATCAGGAGGCGGTCGCCGGCAGGCTCGGCGTCGTACTCGACGCCCTCGCGCCGCGGCGCGACGCACCGGGGGGCGCCGCAGGGGTCGTCGGCCGGCAGCAGCCAGGTCTCGGAGGTGTCCTTGGACCCGGCGGCGATGAGGATCCAGGCGTCGTCGCGGCTGGACCCGACGCCCACCCAGAAGCGCTCGTCGGTCTCCTCGTGGACGAGCACGTCCTGCTCCGCGGGTGTGCCGATCTCGTGCCGCCACACCTGGAACTGTCGCCACGCGTCGTCGTTGCGGGCGTAGAAGATGTGGCGCCCGTCGCGGGAGAAGGCCAGCCCGTAACCGACCTGCCGGACCGTGTCGTCGATGACCTCGCCGACCGGGCCGGTACGCGTCGGGTCGTCGCCGACGTGGGTGACCACCAGGTCGTAGAGCTCGTCGCCGGTGGTGTCCACGGCGTAGGCGTAGCGGGTGCCGTCGTGGCTGACGTCGCTGGACCCGACGCTGAAGAACTCCGCGTCCTGCGCGAGCGCCTCGGCGTCGAGCAGGACCTGCTCCCCGGCGGGCGGGGCGCCGTCGGCGAGCGCGGGCGGCTGCTCGCCGGGACGCACCGGCACCCGGCACTCGCGGCCGTACTGCTCCCCGGCGGTGATGCGCGAGTAGTACCACCAACCCTGGTAGGCCGAGGGGACGGTGAGGTCGGTCTCCTGGGTGCGCGTGCGGATCTCGTCGTAGACCTGCTCGGTCAGGGGGGCGAGGTGCGCGGTCATCGCCTCGGTGTAGGCGTTCTCGGCCTCGAGGTGGGCGATCACCTCGGGAGAGGTCTTGTCGCGGAGCCACTCGTAGTGGTCCACCACACGGTCGCCGTGATGCTCGCGGATGGTCTCGACGCGGCGCGCGACCGGTGGTCGCGGTGTTGGGTTGGTCACCCGGGCACCGTAGCCGATAGGAATGGGCCATGACCGTCCCCTCGCTGACCATCCGCCCAGAGCTGCTGCACGACGTCGTGAGCACCATCGTCCGGGCCGCCGGCAGCGACGCCCGGGAGGCGGGGCTGGTCGCCGACCACCTGGTCGCCGCCAACCTGGCGGGGCACGACTCGCACGGCGTCGGCATGGTCCCGAGCTATCTGGACTCCCTGGCCGTCGGCGAGCTCCGCCCGGGCGTCGGCGCGACCGTGGTCAGGGACGCCGGAGCGGTGCTGACCATCGACGGCGGGCGCGGCTACGGCCAGGTCGTGGCCCACGAGGCGATGGAGCTCGCCATCGGCCGGGTCCGCGAGCTGGGGGTCTGCGTCACGGCGGTGCGGGGCGCCCACCACGTCGGGCGCATCGGCCACTGGGCCGAGCAGTGCGCCCGCGCCGGCCTGGTCTCGATCCACCTGGTCAGCGTCGTCGGCGAGGCGTATGTCGCCCCCTTCGGGGGGTCCGACGCCCGCTTCGGCACCAACCCCGTGTGCGTGTGCGTGCCGCGACCGGGGCAGGACCCGGTGCTCCTGGACATGGCGACGTCGACCGTGGCCCTGGGCAAGACGCGGGTGGCGCACAACTCCGGGCTCGGGCTCGAGCCGGGGCGGGTGCTGGACGCGGACGGCCGCCCGACCACCGACCCCGGCGTGATGTGGACCGAGCCACGCGGCGCGCTGACGGCGTTCGGGCTGCACAAGGGGTCCGGGCTGGCGGTGATGGCCGAGCTGTTGGCGGGGGCCGTCAGCGGCGGGCTCACGACGCACGCGGCCTCCACCACGCACGAGGCGGCCATCGTCGACAACATGCTGTCGATCGTGATGTCGCCGGACGCCTTCGAGGGCAGCACGATGGCGGAGCAGACCGACCTGTTCCTGGAGTCCGTGGCGGCGTCCCGGCCCGAGACCGACGGCCGACCGGTGCTGCTGCCCGGCCAGCCCGAGGCGGCGGCCCGCGAGGCGCGCCGCGACGGCGTCCCCGTCGATGTGACGACCTGGGCGCAGATCGTCGACGGCGCCCGATCGGTGGGCGTCCCGGCCGAGGTGATCGCGGGCTGGCCCGCTGCCTGAGGCAGAGCCGCTGCGTGACCAGGCCGCCGTGCGCTCGCCGTCAGGTCGCGGCGGCTGCGCGGGCCCAGTGGACGAGACCGTCGCCGACGAGGTCGGCGGTCGCGGCGAGGTCGTCCGGTGCCCACCAGCGTGCCTCGTCGATGGTGGCCTGCTCGACCGCGTCCTGCCCTGACAGGTCCACCTCGGTCGCGTGGACGCGGACCGCACACAGCACCTGTCGTTGGTCGAAGGTCACACCGCCCCAGGAGAACTCGAGCGGCTGCTCCCCCAGCACCGCGACGTCGGACGTCGCGGCCACCAGGCCCACCTCCTCCCGCAGCTCCCGCAGCGCCGCCCCCACCGGGTCCTCGCCCGGGTCGATCTCGCCGCCCAGGCTGAACCACACCGGGTGCTCCCGGTCGTCCGGGTCGACGCCGTGCAGCAGCAGCACCCTCCCCTGCTCGTCCACCGGCAGGACCCGGGCCGTATGCCGGGTCCGCCGCGGGGTCACCGCCTCGGGCCGGGTCACCGGCAGCGGGGCCAGGGTCTCCAGCCGGCCCGGCTCGCAGCCCGCCACCACGAGCGCGTCGCGGATGACCTCACCCTTGGCCCTGGTGTAGTCGTCGTAGTCCGGGTCGTCGGCGTGGGCGTCGGCCGCCGCCACCTTGACCGCCTCGTAGGCCTCCGCCGGTCGTCGGTGGCCCGCAGCAGGTCCCGGAAGCGCACGGTGTAGTCGTGCCACGGCGTCCCACGGCGCCGCACGTGCAGGATCGACGGGGCCGCCGGGTCGGGTCGGTAGAACAGCCGCTTGCGGTGGTCCTCGTCGTCGCAGGCGCCCTCGAACAACGCCAGGTCGCGACCGACGCCGGGCGAGTCCGGCCGCGACCCGACCGCCGGGAGGTAGCGGCAACGCCGCAGCACCTCGTCGAACGGCCCTTGCTCGGCGGGGATCTCGCAGACGCCAAGCTGCAGGTCGACGAATCCTTTGGCCAGCAGCCCCGGCACGGCCGTCGAGCCGATGTGCTCATAACCCCAACCGGCGCCACCGGGGCCACCGGGGCCCCCAACGCCAGGATCCAGACCTGCCTCGCCCAGCGCCCGAGCCAGTCGGGACAGCAGGCGGTGCGCGGTCATGCCCCAGCGTGGGTCGTGCGGGAGCAGGCGAGGCGGGGTGGGCGCCGGCCCGGTGCGGCCCGCCATACGGGACGCGACAGGGGAGATGCGCTCGGCCCACAGGCGCTCGACGACCTGCTCACGGGAGACGCCGTGCCCCCAGTTGAGCATGACGTCGGCGCCGGCGAGCGGCGCACCGGGAGCCGCCAGCACCAGCGGTGCGACGCCCGCGCGGTCCACGACCGCGACCTCGACGAGCCCGTCGCGGTCCAGCGTGGCCAGCTGCCGGGCGACCTCGTCGTGGTGCGCCCAGCGCACGACCTCGACGCGCACGTCAGCTCGTCAGGCAGGCCGGGCCGAGCAGCGCCTTGAGGTCGCCGAAGAGCGCCGACGTCGGGTCGACGCGGGGCTCGAGCCGCATCAGCACGTGACGACCGGGCTGGGTGAGCTTGACCTGCACCTCCGTGGACCCGGGGTGGTTGAGCAGGACATCCTTGAGCATCTCGGCGACGCCGTTGGTGGCGCGCACCATCGGCAGCGTCAAGACGACCGGTCCGCGCGGCCCCTCGTGCAGGTCCGGCAGCGTCAGGTCCTGGGCGTAGATCGAAGTGCTCTCGTCACGCTTGTTGACCCGGCCCCGCACCACGACCACGGCGTCCGGCGCCAGCATCGTGGAGACCGTCATGTAGGTGGACGGGAAGAAGAGGCACTCGATCGCACCGTCGAGGTCCTCGACGGTGGCGATGGCCCACAGGTCGCCCTTCTTGGTGCGCTTGAGCTGCAGCCCGGTGATCAGCCCCGCGATGGTGACCGTCGTGCCGTCCGGCTTGCCCTCCTCGGCGTTGAGCGAGGCGATCGAGGTGTCCGCCGCCTGGTGCAGGACGTGCTCGATCCCGAAGAGCGGGTGGTCGGAGACGTAGAGGCCGAGCATCTCGCGCTCGTACTGCAGCGTGACCTGCTTGTCCCAGGTGTGTCCCGGCACCGGCGGCAGCCCGGCGAAGGCGTCCGCGCCGCCGGAGTCGCCGTCCCCCATCGCGAAGGCCGCGAAGAGCGAGTCCTGACCGGCGGCCTCGCGCCGCTTGACGTCCACGAGCGCCTCGACGTAGCCCTCGTGGATCTCGACGAGGCCGCGGCGGGACTCCCCGAGCGAGTCGAATGCCCCGGCCTTGACGAGCGACTCGATGGTCCGCTTGTTGCAGACCACGGCGGGCACCTTGGACAGGAAGTCCTTGAACGAGGTGAAGGCGCCCTTCTCCTCGCGGGCCTTGATGATCTCGGTGACGACGTTGGCGCCGACGTTGCGCACCGCCTCCAGGCCGAAGCGGATGTCCTCCCCGACGGCGGCGAAGAAGCCGATCGAGTCGTTGACGTCCGGCGGGAGCACCTTGATGCCCATGTGACGGCACTCGTTGAGGTAGAGCGCGGACTTGTCCTTGTCGTCGCCGACGCTGGTCAGCAGGGCCGCCATGTACTCGGCGCGATAGTTGGCCTTGAGGTAGCCCGTCCAGTAGGAGACGACGCCGTAGGCCGCGGTGTGGGCCTTGTTGAAGGCGTAGTCGGAAAACGGCAGCAGGATGTCCCACAGCGTCTTGACGGCGGCCTTGGAGTAGCCGTTGTCGAGCATCCCCTGCTCGAAGTTGGCGAACTCGGCGTCCAGGACCTCCTTCTTCTTCTTGCCCATGGCGCGACGGAGCAGGTCGGCGTTGCCGAGGGTGTAGCCCGCGAGCTTCTGGGCGATCTCCATGACCTGCTCCTGATAGATGATCAGGCCGTAGGTCATGGACAGGATCGGCTCGAGCGCCTCGGTCAGCTCGGGGTGGATGTAGTCCACGTCCTGCTTGCCGTTCTTGCGAAGCGCGAAGTTGGTGTGCGCGTTGGCGCCCATCGGGCCGGGGCGGTAGAGCGCGAGGGCCGCGGAGATGTCCTCGAAGTTGTCCGGCTGCATGAGCCGCAGCAGCGAGCGCATCCCGCCGCCGTCGAGCTGGAAGACCCCGAGCGTGTCGCCGCGGGCGAGCAGGTCGTAGGTGGCCTTGTCGGTCATGTCCTTGGACAGCGCGTCCAGGTCGATGGTCTCGCCGCGGTTGCTCTCGACGTTCTTGATCGCGTCGTCGAGGATCGTGAGGTTGCGCAGCCCCAGGAAGTCCATCTTGACCAGGCCGAGCGTCTCGCAGCTCGGGTAGTCGAACTGCGTGATGACCTGACCGTCCTGCAGCCGCCGCATGATCGGGATGACGTCGATCAGCGGCTCGCTGGACATGATGACGCCGGCGGCGTGGACACCCCACTGCCGCTTCAGCCCCTCGAGGCCCTTGGCGGTCTCGACGATCTCCTGCAGGTGCGCCTCGGACTGCACCAGGGCGCGGAAGTCGCCGCCCTCGTTGTAGCGCGGGTGGCTCTCGTCGTAGATCTTGGCCAGGGGCACACCCTTGCCCATGACGTCCGGCGGCATCGCCTTGGTCAGCTGCTCACCGACGCTGAAGGGGTGCCCCATCACCCGGGAGGCGTCCTTGACGGCCTGCTTGGCCTTGATGGTGCCGTAGGTGACGATCTGGGCGACCCGCTCGTCGCCGTACTTCTCGGTGACGTACCTGATCACCTCGCCGCGCCGGCGCTCGTCGAAGTCGACGTCGAAGTCCGGCATCGACTTGCGCTCGGGGTTGAGGAAGCGCTCGAAGATCAGGCCGTGCGGGACCGGGTCGAGGTCGGTGATCCGCATGGCGTAGGCGCACATCGACCCCGCGCCCGAGCCACGGCCCGGGCCGACGCGGATGCCGTTGGCCTTGGCCCAGTTGATGAAGTCGGCGACGACCAGGAAGTAGCCCGGGTAGCCCTTGCCGATGATGACCTCGCACTCGTATTCCGCCTGCTTGCGGGCGTAGTCGGGCACGCCGTCCGGGAACCGCTCGCGCAGCCCGGTCTCGACCTCCTTGACGAACCAGCTCGTCTCGTCCTCCCCCGGCGGGCACGGGAAGCGCGGCATGAACCGCCCCTCGCCCTCGGTGAAGGACACGTCGCACATGTCGGCCACCAGCAGGGTGTTGTCGCAGGCCTCGGGCAGCTCGCGCCAGACGTGGCGCATCTCCTCGGGGCTCTTGAGGTAGTAGCCGTCCCCGTCGAACTTGAACCGGTTGGGGTCCATCAGCGTCGAGCCGGACTGGACGCACAGCAGCGCCCCGTGGGCCGTGGCGTCGCCCTGCCGGGTGTAGTGCAGGTCGTTGGTCGCGAGCAGCGGGATCGACAGGTCCTTGGCGAGCCGCAGCAGGTCCTCGCGGACCCGGCGCTCGATGTCGATGCCGTGGTCCATCAGCTCGCAGAAGTAGTTGTCCTTGCCGAAGATGTCCTGGAACTCCGCGGCCGCCTCGAGCGCCTTGTCGTACTGCCCCAGCCGCAGCCGGACCTGGATCTCCCCCGAGGGGCAGCCGGTGGTCGCGACGAGCCCCTGGCCGTAGGTCTGCAGCAGCTCGCGGTCGAGCCGCGGCCACTTGGCGAAGACCTGGTCCAGGGAGGCGATCGAGCCCATCTTGAAGAGGTTGTGCATGCCCTGGTTGTTGCGGGCCAGCAGGGTCATGTGGGTGTAGGCGCCGCTGCCGGACAGGTCGTCGCCGGGCCGGGTGCCCTTGTCGCCCCACTGCAGCCGGGTGCGGTCGGTGCGGTGGGTGCCCGGCGTGACGTAGGCCTCCAGGCCGATGATCGGCTTGACGTCGTACTTCCTGCTCTTGGACCAGAACTCGTAGGCCCCGAAGAGGTAGCCGTGGTCGGTCGTGGCCACCGCGGGCATCCCCATCTCCGCGGCGGCGGCGAAGAGGTCGTCGATGCGGGCGGCACCGTCGAGCATGGAGTACTCGGTGTGGTTGTGCAGGTGCACGAAGGACTTGCTGGAGGCTGCTGGCGAGGACATCGCGGGCAGTCTATGCCCGGCCTCCGACAGACCCCTCGAGCGGCTCACCGGCACCGGCAGGACCAGCCCGTATGCCGCGCCCGCCGCCCCCCGGGGCCGGCCGGTCGCGCCCCGTCAGCCCTGCCGCAGGACGTACAGGGCGTGCTCCAGGTCGCCCGGGTAGGGGCTCTGAAAGGTCACCCACTCGCCGCTGCCGGGGTGGGTGAAGCCCAGCTCGTGCGCATGCAGCCACTGCCGGTCCAGCCCGACGCGCCGGGCCAGCACGGGGTCGGCGCCATACAGCGGGTCCCCGACGCAGGGGTGCCGCAGCGCGCTGAAGTGGACCCGGATCTGGTGGGTGCGCCCGGTCTCGAGGTGGATCTCGAGCAGCGACGCGTGCCGCATCGCCTCGAGCACCTCGTAGTGCGTCACGGAGTGGCGGCCCTCCTGGCGGACCGCGAACTTCCAGTCGTGGTTGGGGTGGCGCCCGATCGGGGCCTCGATGGTGCCCACCATCGGGTCGGGCAGGCCCTGCACGACGGCGTGGTAGGTCTTGTCGACGGTGCGGTCGCGGAAGGCCTGCTTGAGGACGGTGTAGGCACGCTCGGACTTCGCGACCACCATCAGGCCGGTGGTCCCCACGTCGAGGCGCTGGACGATGCCCTGCCGCTCGGCGGCGCCCGAGGTGGAGATGCGGTAGCCCTCGGCGGCGAGGCCGGACACGACGTCCGGCCCGTCCCAGCCGACGCTCGGGTGGGCGGCGCAGCCGGCGGGCTTGTCCACCACCACGATCTCGGTGTCGTCGTGGACGATCCGCAGGCCGGGGACCTCGCGCGGCACCACCGCGGGCGCGTCGTCGCGGGCCGGGTCGGGCAGCGTGACCTCGAGCCATGCCCCGGCGCTGACCCGTTCGGACTTGGCGACGACCTTGCCGTCCACCTGCAGGGCGCCGTCGGCGGCGAGGTCGGCCGCGCGGCTGCGCGAGAGCCCGAAGAGCCGGGCGACGGCGGCGTCGACGCGCTCGCCCTCGAGGCCGTCGGGCACGGGGAGCATCCGGACGTCAGGCATCGTGCACCTCTTCGCGGGTCGCGGGCCGGTCGGCGGGCCCGGACCCGTCATACGTGACCCCGAGGATCGCGAGGAGCCCGACCAGGATGGCGGCCGCCACGATCGCGATGTCCGCGACGTTGCCGATGAACCAGCCGTTGTAGTCGAGGAAGTCCACGACATGACCCTGCCCGAAGGAGGGCGGCCGGAACAACCGGTCGTAGAGGTTGCCGAGCAGGCCCCCCATGACGAGACCGCCCGCGACGGCCCAGGCGACGCTGACGATCCGCCGGGCGTGCCACAGCACCGCCCCGCCGATCCCGACCGCCACGAGCGTGAGCAGCCACGTCTGGCCGGACCCGATCGAGAAGGCCGCGCCGGAGTTGTGGATCAGGTTGAGCTGGAAGACGCTGCCGAGCAGCGGGCGCGGCATCCCCGGGGTCAGGTCGCGCAGCGCCCAGGCCTTGCTGACCTGGTCGGCGACGAAGGCCGCCGCGGCGATCACGGCAAGCAGCGGCCAGGTGTGCCGGCGGGGTTGCCGCGTGGCCGTCACCGCTTCTGCGCGGACTTGCACGCGACGCACAGGGTCGCGCGCGGGAAGGCCTGGACCCGCGGCTTGGGGATCGTCCCCCCGCAGCTCTCGCAGACCCCCTGCAGGTCGGCCTCGACGCGCTCGAGGGCGTGGTGGTACTGCGCGAGGACGTCGCGGGTGTTGGCGGCCATCGCGGCCTCGTGCTCCCGCTCGATCGCCTTGGACCCGACATCGGCCTGGTCGTCGCCGACGATGTCCTGGGTGTCCTGCACCAGGTCCACGAGGTCGACCTGGGCGGCGACGAGATCCCGCTCCAGCCGGTCGATCTCGGCGCGCAACGTCTCCTTGAGCTCGGTGATCTCCGCGTCGCTCCACGTCGCGTCGTCCGTCGCGGTGGTGGTGCCGGCGGACGCCGCCGTCGTGGATCGCCCTGCGGACTTGCCAGCCATGCTGTCCTCACTGATCGGTCGAGGTGTCGTCCGGAGCCGCCTGCACCGGACGTCCGACGCGGGCTCGCCCGCGTCGAGGTCTGCATAGGGTAGCCGCTGGGCCACCCCCACGAAAGCCGAGGTCCGCGCCGCACCCGTCGTGACGCGGACGCGCCGGGCAGTGTGGCGCGGACGCGCCCCGCATCGTGGCGCGGACGCGCCCGGACGGGGGCCCCATGGGGCACCCGTCCGGGCGCGCGACGACTAACGCTCCTCGGGCTCGAGCCGGGTCTGCTCCAGCTGGGTCAGCTGCCCCTTGATGAAGGTGGCGATGCTGTCGCGGTAGCTGGTCTCGAAGCCACGCAGCCGGGCGACGACCTCCTCCAGGGCGGCCCTCTCGCCGCTCAGGCTCTGCAGGATGGCCTCACGCTTCTGGGTGGCCTCGGCGATCATCGACTCGTGCTGCGCGGTGCCGTCGGCGATGAGCTTCTTGTGGCGCTGCTGGCCCTCGGCGATGAGCTGGTCGCGGCGGCTCTGCGCCGACCCGACGAGCTCGTCCCGCTTGCTGGTGCCCTCGCCGATCAGCGTCTCGCGCTGGCTGCGGCCCTCAGCGAGCAGCCGGTCGTGCTCGGCCTGGCCCTTGGCGACGTGCTCGTCGTGCAGGCGCTGCGCCAGCTCGATGAGGCCTGCGGCGCCGGCGGCCTCGCCGGTCGCAGCGGCGGGCTGCGCCTGGGCCTGCGACGAGACGTGGGCGGTGGCCTTGGCCTTGGCCTCGTCGAGCTGGGTGCGGGCCTCGGCCAGCTGGGCCTCGGCGGTGCGCAGCCGCTCGCGCAGCTGGGTGACCTCCGCGCGGGCGGCCTCGCCCTCCTGGCGGGCCGCGGCCTGCTTCTGGGCCTGGTCGCCGGCGGCGGCACCGGTCGGCGCGGCGGTGCTCGCACGCTCGGCGGCCTCGGCGCGGCGGGTCGCCTCGGCGGCCCGCTTGGTGGCGGCGTCGAGCTCGGCGCGCAGCGTGGTGACCTCGTCGTCGGCGCGACGGCCCTTGGCCGGCACCGGGGACTGCCCCTTGCTGCGGGCGCAGTCCTCGTACTTGCGCTTGTAGTCGTCGCGCTCGGCGATCAGGTCGCGCAGCTCGCTGACGACCTCGTCGAGGAAGTCGTCGACCTCGCGCTCGTCGTAGCCCCGACGGAACTGGGTCGCTCCGAAGCTCTTCTTGAGCACGTCATCCGGCGTGAGGGCCATGGTGTTTCCTTTTCGATCGTCCAGGTCGTGGCCGGGCAGGGCCCGGGGCCGCGACAGTCGTCCAGCAACTTACACCCTGGCGATGATCTGCATGAGGACCAGCACGATGACGAGCAGCGCCATGAAGGCCAGGTCGAGGGCGACACCCCCGATGCGCAGCGGCGGGATCACCCGGCGCAGCGCCTTGATGGGCGGGTCGGTCAGCGTGTAGACGCCCTCCACCAGCAGCAGGACCACCCCGCGGGGACGCCAGTCGCGCGCCAGCATCACGACATAGCTCAGCACCAGTCGCGCCATCAGCACGAGCCAGTAGAGCCAGAGGATGTCGATGAGCAGACCCTTGACGGTCATGTCCGGTCCTTCACGGGGTGGGGGGCGGGCCCTCAGCACAACGGCGCAGGGCCTCAGGGGGTTCCCGAGGCGCCTGCGCCGTCGATCCGCGCTGGGGGGCGGGTGTCAGCTCTGGTTGAAGAAGCCGCGGGCGGCGGCGGGGGCCTCGGACTCCTCGGTGGAGACCTCGACGTGCTGCGGGGTGAGCAGGAAGACCTTGCTCGTGACGCGCTCGATGGCGCCGTTGAGCCCGAAGACGAGGCCGGCGGCGAAGTCCACGAGGCGCTTGGCGTCGTCGTCGGCCATGTCGCCGAGGTTCATGATGACCGGGATGCCCTCGCGGAAGGACTCGCCGATGGTCTTGGCCTCGTTGTAGGTGCGGGGGTGGATCGTGGTGATGCGGTTCATCGGGCCGACCTCCGGGTCGCGGACGACGCGCGCCACCGGGGTGCGCTGGGGAAGGTGGGCGACGGAGGCGTGGCGCTCCTCGCGGACGGCCGTGGCACCCTCGGAGCGGCGCTCCTCGCGGCCGGACTCGACCAGGCGGGGCTCGGTGCGGGTCTGCTGACCGCCGGCCCGCTCGTCCTGGCCCTTCTTGTCGTAGTCGTAGCTCTCGTAGTCGTCCTCGGCCAGCCCGAGGTAGACCATCGTCTTGCGCAGCGCCCCAGCCATCGCGCGTCTCCTGCTCAGTCGTCGATCATCGTCACGCGGAACGCTACCGGGGCCCTGGTCGCGGACCGAGGATTGCCGACCCGACACGCAGGTGTGTCGCCCCGTGCGCGACGGCCGCCTCGAGGTCCCCACTCATGCCTGCCGAGACCAGGGTCGCGGCGGGGTGCTCGCGGCGCAGGTCGGCAGCGAGACCGGCCAGCCGGACGAAGGCCGGGTCGGGGTCCGCGCCGAGCGGCGCCACGGCCATGAGCCCGCGCAGGGTCAGGTGCGGGCAGGCGCTCACCTCCTGCGCCAGAGCTCGTATGCCGTCCGGCCGCTCTCCCCCGCGGCTCGGACCGGGCCCGCTGCGGCCGCCCGGGGCTGCTGCACGAGGCTGGGCGGGCTCGTCGGGCTCGTCGGGCTGGGCGGGCTCGTCGGGCTCGTCGAGGTTCACCTGGATCAGCACGTCCAGCGGCCGCCCACGATCGGCGGCCGCGCGGTCGAGGGCGTGGGCGACACGAGGGCGGTCGACGGTGTGGACGACGTCCGCGAAGCCGGCCACGAGCCGGGCCTTGTTGGTCTGCAGCTGTCCGATGAAGTGGACGGTGAGCCGGTCCCGCACCTGGGGAGGCAGGTCGGCGAGCTTGGCGTGGGCCTCCTGGGCCTTGTTCTCCCCGACCTCGGTGACCCCGAGGTCCACGAGGCGTGCGAGGTCCTCGGCCGGGAAGAACTTGGTGACCACGACCAGCGTGACCTCCTCCCGCGAGCGCCCGGCCGCCCGGCAGGCCGCCTCGATCCGCTGCTCCACCGCGGCGAGCCGGTCCGCCAGCTCGGCGGTGCGGGGGTCGGCGGTGCGGGGGTCGGGGCCGCTCACCGGCTGCCCCGCTCGCGCCGCACGACCACGCCGCCGAAGCGTCCGGTCGCGCCGGAGCGGCGGTAGGAGAAGAACCGGTCCTGCTCGACCGTGCACCCGGGCACCCAGGTCACCGGCACCCCGAGGGCGCTCAGCTGGGAGACCACACCGGTGGCGACGTCGATCGCGGGGGTGCCCGACCAGGTCCGGGCCGCGGACTCGGGGACCCGTTGGGCCGCGTCCTGCTGCATCTGCTCGGGCACCTCGTAGCAGCGCCCGCACACCGACGGCCCCACGTGGGCCGTGATGTCCCGCGCGCCGAGGTCGCGCATCGCCGCGACCGTCGCGGGGACCACGCCTGCCAGCATCCCGGGACGACCGGCGTGGGCGGCACCGACCACGCCTGCCTGCGGGTCCGCCAGCAGCACCGGCGTGCAGTCGGCGACGAGCACGGCCAGGGCCAGGTCGGGCCGGGTCGTCACGACCCCGTCGGCGTCACCCGCCGGGCCGCTGCACGGCCCGTCGACCTGCACGACCTCGGCACCGTGGACCTGGTTGAGGAAGACCAGCCGGCTCGCGTCGACCCCGACGCGGGCGGCCAGCAGCGACCGGTTGGCCGCCACGGCGTGCGGGTCGTCCCCGACGTGGCTGCCGAGGTTGAGCCCCTGACCGGGTGCCCCCGGCGGGGCGTATGGCGGGCGGCTCCGTCCGCCATACGCGTCGGTGAAGACCCGGAGCACGGTCCCGTCCTGCTGCTGATGAGCCAACACGCCTCCGAGGTTAACGCTCGCGGCCCGCAGCGACGCAGCGACGCGGAGCCCCGCCGACCGTGACGGTCGGCGGGGCTCCGTGGGGGCGGGCGGCGGGCCCGCTCCGGCTCACTTGAGGAAGTCGGGGACGTCCAGGTCGGCCGCGTCGTCGAAGGACACCTGCCGCGGCGGGCGCTGCGCCTGCTGCTGCTCGGCCGGGCGCACCTGGCCGGGGGTGCCCGACTGCTCCGCCTGGCCCTGCTCCTGCCGCTGCGGCTGGCCGGAGACCGAGGGCTGCTGCACCGGAGCCTGCTGGGCCGGCTGGGCCTGCTGCTGCGGGGCCTGCTGCTGCGCGGGGCGGGCCTGCTCCTGCTGGACCGGACGCTGCTGCTGCATCGGACGCTGCTGCTGCGGCTGGGCCACCGGGCGCTGCTGCTGCGGCTGCTGCGGCTGGGCGGGGCGCTGCTGCTGCGGCTGGGCCACCGGCTCGTCCCGGCGCGGCTGCGGGTCGCCGCCGTCGAAGCCGGCGGCGATCACGGTCACGCGCACCTCGTCGCCCAAGGCGTCGTCGATGACGGAGCCGAAGATGATGTTGGCCTCCGGGTGGGCGGCCTCCTGGACCAGCCGCGCGGCCTCGTTGATCTCGAAGAGACCCAGGTCGGAACCACCCTGGATGGACAGCAGCACGCCGTAGGCGCCGTCGATGCTCGCCTCGAGCAGCGGGCTGGAGATGGCGAGCTCGGCGGCCTGGACCGCGCGGTCCTCCCCGCGGGCCGAACCGATGCCCATGAGCGCCGACCCGGCGCCCTGCATCACCGACTTGACGTCCGCGAAGTCCAGGTTGATCAGACCCGGGGTGGTGATCAGGTCGGTGATGCCCTGGACACCGGAGAGCAGCACCTGGTCGGCGCTGCGGAAGGCGTCGAGCATCGAGACGTTGCGGTCGCTGATCGACAGCAGACGGTCGTTGGGGATGACGATGAGGGTGTCGACCTCCTCGCGGAGGTTGCCGATGCCGGACTCGGCCTGGTTGGCGCGACGGCGGCCCTCGAAGGTGAACGGCCGGGTGACGACGCCGATGGTCAGGGCGCCGAGGTTGCGGGCGATCTTGGCGACGACGGGCGCGCCACCGGTGCCGGTGCCGCCGCCCTCGCCGGCGGTCACGAAGACCATGTCGGCCCCCTTGAGGACCTCCTCGATCTCCTCCGAGTGGTCCTCGGCAGCCTTCTTGCCGACCTCGGGGTCCGCGCCCGCGCCCAGGCCGCGGGTCAGCTCGCGACCCACGTCGAGCTTGACGTCCGCGTCGCTCATCAGGAGTGCCTGGGCGTCGGTGTTGATGGCGATGAACTCGACGCCCTTGAGCCCGACCTCGATCATGCGGTTGATCGCGTTGACACCGCCGCCGCCGATGCCGACGACCTTGATGACGGCCAGGTAGTTCTGTGGTGCTGCCACGGTGGGGCCTCTCCTGATGGTGCAGCCGGCCCCGTGGCGAGCCGAAGGCGGCATCACCCTGAAGTTCAACTGCAGAGTTATTGTTCTGTTACCGAGTGTCGGCAAAAAGGTACGTCCTGATCAGGGTAGGGGGCAACCTCCGCCACGGTGTGTTGCCACCCGGACGGCGCAACACCCCGACCCTCCGCTCGAGGGTTGCCCCGTCAGGAGGTGGCGGGGCTGTGCGGCGCGCTGACGTTGATGGTCCCGGCGCCCTTCGACAGCAGCGCGCGGAGCACCTTGACCTTGAGTTGAGGTTCAGACTCATCGCCCCACAGGACGGTGGTCTTGTCGAGCTGGAAGGTCACCATGCTCGGGCCCTGGACCTGCACGGCGGAGACCTTCCCCCGCAGGTCCCCCGGGAGCGTGGACATCACCGAGATCGCGGCACGGAGCCCCTGCGGAGAGACCTCGCCCTTGCCCGAGGCGACGGGCACTCCCGCGGGCGCGGCACCCACCGTCTGGTAGGCCACGCCGTCGGCGTCCACGAGCTGGAAGTCCCCGGAGCGCTTGAGCGCCAGCACCGGGGTGCGCGGCGTCACGGTGATCAGCACCGTGCTCGGCCACTTGCGGGCGACCTCGACCGAGGCGTAGAGCGGGGACTGCACCACCCGCCGGCCGGGGGCGTCCAGGTCGATGCGGGCGAGGGGCACCCCGGTGGGGATGGCCGCGGCCTCCCGGACCGCTGCCTGCTGCGCCTGCGGGACGCCCTCGACCACGACGGTGCGCGCCGCGAGGACCGAGCTGAAGCCGACGAGGTAGACGCCCGCCGCCACCAGGACGACGAGCAGCAGGGCGAGCAGCACCGGGCGCCGGCGCAGCGTCCGCGCCTGGCGGGCCCGCTGCTCGAACCGCCGCCGGTCGGCGCCGTCGCCACGGGCAGGACGCACCCTCACGAGGCGGCAGCCCCCTCCAGGATGGCCAGGACCTGCGGGCCGAGGGCCGTGACGTCCCCGGCCCCGACGGTCAGCACCAGGTCACCGGGGCGCACGAGCGACGCCACCAGCGGCGCCACGGCGTCCCAGGACGCCTCGTAGTGCACCTCGCAGGCCGGCCCGGGCTCGGCCTCGGCGCAGCGGCGTGCCGCGTCGGCGACGAGCTCCCCGGTGACCCCGGGGACCGGGTCCTCGCGGGCGGCATACACGTCCATCACCACGACGACGTCGGCGGGGAGCAGCGCGGCGCCCAGCTCCTGGGCGAAGTCGGCGGTGCGGGAGTAGAGGTGCGGCTGGAAGACCACCACGAGCCGGTGGGGACGCTCCTGCAGCGCGGCGGCGGTGCCGACCACGGCCGCGACCTTGCCGGGGTTGTGGGCGTAGTCGTCGACGACGGTCACGCCGCCCGCCTCACCCTTGAGCTCGAAGCGACGCCGGGTGCCCGTGTAGGCCGCCAGACCCGCGGCGGCGCGCGAGGCGTCGACCCCGAGACCGTGGTGGGCGGCGGCATACGCGGCGGTGGCGTTGAGCACGTTGTGCGCGCCGGGGATCGCCACGGACAGCTCACGGTCCTGGCCCTCGTCGACGATCCGGGCGACGGTGCGGAAGCCGTCCACGACGTGCCCGACCACCCGCACGTCCGCGGTCGCCGAGGTGCCGTAGGTCAGGACCCGCACGCCCTCGGCCTGCGCGCGCCGCGCCAGCCGGGCCGAGCCCTCGTCGTCGGCGCAGGCGACCAGCAGCCCCCCGGGGCGGATGCTGCGCGCGAAGGCCAGGTAGGCGTCCTGCACGGCCTCGAAGGTGCCGTAGTGGTCCAGGTGGTCCGGCTGCACGTTGGTGACGATCGCGACCTCGGGGTGGTAGACGAGGAAGGAACCGTCCGACTCGTCGGCCTCGATGACGAAGGCCTCCCCCGACCCCGCACGAGCGTTGGTGCCGTACCGCGCCAGCTCGCCACCGATGGCGAAGGACGGGTCCGCCCCCGCCTCCAGCAGCAGCGCCGTGAGCATCGACGTGGTGGTCGTCTTGCCGTTGGCGCCGGCGACCGCGACCACGCGGCGCCCCTCCGCGGCGCTCGCGAGCGCCTGGGAGCGGTGCAGCACGCGGGTGCCGAGCTGACGGGCGCGGACGAGCTCGGGGTCGGACTCCCGGGTCGCGGAGGACACCACGACGGTGTCCGCGCGGTCCACGGTGTCCGGCTGGGCGCCCGCGTGGACGTCGGCGCCCTGCTCGCGCAGCGCCGCGAGGACGGGCAGGTCCTTGGGGTCGGAGCCGCTGACGGCGACGCCGCGCCCGAGCAGGACGCGGGCGACGGCGGACATGCCCGCCCCGCCGACGTTGGTGACGTGCACCCGGCCGAGGTCTTCGAGCGAGACGGTGGGCGCGCTGAGGTCGAAACGCTCCGTCACGGTCATCGCCCCTTGCTCCGGTGGGTGGTCACGGCATCCTCCACCAGGTCGGCCAGTCTCCGGTCGCCGTCGCGGGTGCCGACCGACGCGGCGGCCTGCGCCATCCGGGAGAGCCGGGACGGGTCGCCCACCAGCGGCAGCAGCATCTGGTCCACCCACCCCGGGAGCAGCTCGGCGTCGTCGACGACGAGACCGCCTCCGGCCTCCACCACCTCGGCGACGTTGAACCGCTGCTCGCCGTTGCCGATCGGCAGCGGGACGTAGACGGCCGGCAGACCGACGGCGGTGAGCTCGCACACCATGCCGGCGCCGGCCCGCGACACCACGAGGTCCGCGGCGGCGAAGGCGAGATCCATCCGGTCGCAATACTCCACCAGCACGTATGGCGCTCCCCCGCTCGCGAGGGTGGGGGCGGGCGGCAGCTTGCCGGCCCCGGTGACGTGGAGCACCTGGACACCGGCGTCCGAGAGCTCGCGCATCCGGGCGGCGAAGGTGTCGTTGAGCCGCTTGGCGCCGCTGGAGCCGCCGGTGACGAGGACGACCGGGCCCTCCTCGCGCAGCCCGAACCAAGCCCTGGCCTCGGCGCGGCGGGCGGCGCGGTCCAGGCCCGTGATCTCGGTCCGCAGCGGCATCCCCAGGTGACGGGCCCCGGGCAGCCGGGTCGCGGCGAAGGTCGTGGCGACGTGCCGGGTGAGCCGCGCGCCCAGGCGGTTGGCGAGGCCGGGGCGGACGTTCTGCTCGTGGATGACGATCGGCAGGCCGCGCCGGCGGGCAGCCAGGTAGGCGGGGGTGGAGACGTAGCCGCCGAACCCGACGACGACGTCGGCGTGGACGTCGTCGATGACCGCGCCCGCCGCGTCGACGGCCCCCTTGAGGGCGCCGGGCAGCCGCAGCAGCGCGGCGGAGGGGCGGCGCGGGAAGGCCACCTTGGGGATGGTCCGCAGGTCGTAGCCGCGCGCGGGGACCAGCCGCGTCTCCAGGCCGGAGGCGGTGCCGAGCACCGTGATCCGCACCTCCGGGTCGCGACGGCGGAGCTCGTCGGCGAGGGCCAGCAGCGGCGAGACGTGCCCGGCCGTGCCTCCGCCGGCCAGGACGACCGACGTGAGGCGGCCCGGGCCGGTGGGAGCAGCGGTCATCGGTCGGTCCTAGCGTCGGAGGTGGGGCGGACCCGCACCCGGCGCAGGGCGCGGGCCTCGCGGGCCCCCGGCTCCTCGCGGGCGAAGGCCATCAGCATCCCGAGGGCGGTGAGGGTGGAGATCAGCGCGGTGCCGCCGCCGGAGACCAGCGGCAGCGGCACGCCGATGACGGGGAGCAGGCCGGTGACGGCGCCCATGTTGATCGCGGACTGCACGATGAGCCAGGTCATGACCCCCGCGGCGGCCAGCCGCACGAAGAGGTCGTCGGTGCGGAAGACCAGGCGGTAGCAGGCATAGGCCAGGGCCGCCAGCAGGAAGAGCACCGCGAAGGTGCCGGGCAGGCCCAGCTCCTCCCCCACGATGGCAAAGATGAAGTCGTTGCGGGACTCCGACAGCCAGCCCCACTTCTCGGTGCTCGCGCCGAGACCGACGCCCCACCAGCCGCCGTCGGCGAGGGCGTACTTGCCGTTGACCACCTGGCGGCACAGGTCGGGGTTGGTGGTGCACCCGTCCCCGATCCAGGCGTTGATGCGGCCCATCCGGTTGCCGCTGCTCAGGGTCATGACGGCGACGGCGACGGCCCCGAGGACCCCGGCGATGCCGAAGAGCCGGGCCGACACGCCGGCGGCATACAGGGTCCCGGCGACGATGGCCAGCAGCACCAGCCCGGTGCCGAGGTCCTGGCCGGCCAGCTGCAGCCCGAGCAGCAGCACCGCCACCGGGACCAGCGGCACCATGGCGTGCCAGAAGTCGGACAGCTTGTCCTTCTTGCGGTCCAGGATCGCGGCGCCGAAGACGACGATGGCGATCTTGGCGAACTCCGACGGCTGCAGCTGGTAGCCGGCGATCTGGATCCAGTTGCGGTTGCCCTGGAAGGTCACCCCGAGCGGGGTGTAGATCAGGCCCTGCAGCAGCAGCGCCAGCCCGATGCCGGGCCAGGCGAGGCGCCGCCACACGCGCACCGGGATCCGCGAGGCGACGAAGCAGAGCACGGCGCCGACCCCGGCGAAGACCAGCTGCTTGAGGAAGTTGTCGTAGCTGCGGATGCTCGACGCCGAGAGGTACATCACCAGGCCGAAGATCGTCAGCGTCGCCGTGACGCTGACCAGCAGGTGGTGCGTCGTCAGGGGCGTGTCGATCCGCTCGAGGAAGGCGCTGACGCGGTCCGGGAGGGTGTCGCGCCCGGCCCGTCCCGAGCCGACCGTGCCGGCCCGCGTGGCTCCGGGGCGCGTCGTCATGCGGGGCTCCCTCCGAGCTGGCGCACCGCCTCGACGAAGGCGTCGCCCCGGGCTCCGTAGTTGGTGAACATGTCCATCGACGCCGCGGCCGGTGCGAGCAGCACCACGTCGCCTGGTTGCGCCAGCGAGGTGGCCGCGCGCACGACCTGCGCCATGGCACCAGTGTCGGTGCTGGCGACGTCGACCACGGGCACATCGGGCGCGTGTCGAGCCAGGGCCTGCGCGATCCGGTCGCGGTCGCGCCCCATGAGCACGACCCCGGCGAGCCGGTCGGCGCGGGAGCGCACCAGGTCCTCGACGTCGGCGCCCTTGAGCAGCCCGCCGGCGATCCACACCACCCGCTCGAAGGCGGCCAGGGACGCGGCCGCCGCGTGCGGGTTGGTGGCCTTGGAGTCGTCGACGTAACGGACCCCGTCGATCACGGCCACCTCGGCGATGCGGTGCGCCTCGGGGCGGTAGGCGCGCAGGCCGTCCCGCACCGCCATCGGCCCGACGCCGTAGGCCCGCGCGAGCGCCGCGGCCGCGAGGGCGTTGGCGACGTAGTGCGGGGCCACGCCGGGGGCGTCGCCCTGCAGGTCCGCGAGCGTCGCGAGCTCGGCGGCCGCGGTGTGTCGCTGCTCGACGAAGGCCCGGTCGGCCAGCACGTCGTCGACCAGGCCGACCATGCTCACGGCGGGCACCCCGAGCGTGAAGCCCACGGCGCGGCACCCCTCCACGACCTCGGCCTCCATGACCAGCAGCTCGGTCTGGGGGTCCTGGACGTTGTAGACGCAGGCCACCTGGGTCTGGTCGTAGACGCTGCCCTTGGCGCGCAGGTAGGCGTCGTAGGACCCGTGCCAGTCGAGGTGGTCGGGGGCGACGTTGAGGCACACCGACGCGAGCGGCGACAGGGAGCGCTGCCAGTGCAGCTGGAAGGAGCTCAGCTCGACGGCGATGACGTCCCACGGGGTCGGGTCGAGCATGACCTCCATGATCGGCGTCCCCACGTTGCCGGCCGCGATCGCCCGGGCGCCACCGTGCCGCAGGATCGACTCGAGCATCGTCACCGTCGTGGTCTTGCCGTTGGTGCCGGTGACCACGAGCCACGGGGCGGCGCCGGTCTGCGGACGCATCCGCCACGCCAGCTCCACCTCGCCCCAGACCGGGATGCCGGCGGCGGCGGCCTGCGCGAGCAACGGGTTGTGCGGGGGCACGCCCGGGGACGTCACGACCAGCTCGATGCCCTCGGGCACCTCGTCGGGGGCGTCGTCACCGAGCAGCACCTCGACCCCGAGGATGTCCAGGATCCGCGCGTGCTCCTCGATCTGGGGGGTCACGTCGGGGCTGATCGCGGTGACCACGGCGAGCCGCTCCCGCAGCGCGTCGGCGGCCGCGAAGCCCGACCGCCCGAGGCCGACGACCAGCACCCGCAGGCCGGACCAGTCGGCGTCCTTGTGGGTCAGGCCCGGTCGGGGCTCGTAGTCCGGGTCGAAGGGCCCGGCGCTCTCGTCGCTCATCTCCGTCACGCTCCCACGACCCACTCCGCGTAGAACAACCCGATGCCGAGCGCCACGAAGAGCCCGGCGATGATCCAGAACCTGATGACGACCGTGATCTCCGCCCAGCCGAGCAGCTCGAAGTGGTGGTGCAGCGGCGCCATACGGAAGACGCGCTTGCGCGTCGCCTTGAAGGACCCGACCTGGATGATCACCGACAGGGTCTCCAGCACGAAGAGGCCGCCGAGGATGACCACCAGGAGCTCGGTGCGGGTGCAGATCGCGAGCCCGGCCAGGCCGCCGCCCAGCGCGAGCGAGCCGGTGTCGCCCATGAAGATCTTGGCGGGCGAGCCGTTCCACCACAGGAAGCCGAAGCAGGCGCCCATGAGGCAGGCCGCCACGACGGCGAGGTCGCGCGGGTCGCGCACCTCGTAGCAGTTGGCGGACGGGGACAGCGCGCAGCTCTGGTTGGTCTGCCAGGTCCCGATGATCACGTATGCCGCGAACACCATCGTGCTCGCCCCGGTCGCGAGCCCGTCGAGACCGTCGGTGAGGTTCACGCCGTTGCTGGTGCCCGCGATCATCAGGTTGGCCCAGATGACGAAGAGCAGCACCCCCACCCACGGCAGGGTCGAGCTGAGGTCGAGGTCGAGGTTGGTGTCACGCACCGAGGAGATCACCGTCGACGCGGGGGTGACCCCGGCGCTGTTGGGGAACTCGAGCACGAGCACCGAGAAGATCAGCCCGACGAGGCCCTGGCCGGCGAGCTTCTGCCAGGACCGCAGGCCCAGGCTGCGCTGCTTGGAGATCTTGATGTAGTCGTCGAGGAAGCCCACGAGGCCGAGCCCGGCCATCAGGAACATCACGAGGAGCCCGGAGGCCGTCGGTGGCCACCAGGTCAGCAGGTGCGCCAGGGCGTAGGCGAGCAGCGACGCGAGGATGATGACCGCGCCGCCCATCGTCGGGGTGCCGCGCTTGGTGTGGTGCGACGTGGGCCCGTCGTCCCGGACGAACTGGCCGTAGTGCTTGCGCACCAGGAACCTGATGTAGGCCGGGGTGCCGAGCAGGGCGATGAGCAGGGAGAACCCCGCCGCAAACAGGACCGCCTTCACGCGCCACCTCCGTCGGACTCCATCTCACCCTCCACTTGAGGTGCACCTGCTCTCTGGTCGGGCTCATGCTTCTGCTGCTGCTTCTGCCTCTCGGCCCGGCGCCCGTGCAGGGCCTGCCGCAGCTGCTCGCGGTCGTCGAAGGGGTGGGTCTCCCCCGCGATCTCCTGACCCTGCTCGTGGCCCTTGCCGAGCACCACGACGGTGTCCTGCGGCCCACGGGCCAGCGCGACGGCGGCGGCGATGGCGTCGGCCCGGCCGGGCACCTCCCGCACCCGGTCGCCGTGGCCGTCCTGGTCGCGGTGGCCGCGCTGGTCACCGACGCCCGACAGCACCGCGGCCCGGATCGCCGAGGGATCCTCCGAGCGGGGGTTGTCGTCGGTCACGATCACGACGTCGGCGGCCGCGGCCGCGGCCTGCCCCATCCGCGGGCGCTTGCCCGCGTCACGGTCGCCGCCGGCACCGAGCACCACCACGAGGCGGCCACGGGTCTGGGAGCGCAGCGCCTGCAGGGCGGCGGTGATGGCGTCGGGGGTGTGCGCGAAGTCGACGATCCCGACCGGCGCGCCCGCCGGGCCCGGGACCTGCTCCATCCGGCCCGGGACCTGCGGGTCGCCGCACACGGCCTCGGCCGCCTGCGCGAGGTCCTCGCCCCCGAGGTGGAGGATCAGCGCGGCGACGGCCGTGTTGACCTGGTTGAAGTCCCCGGGCAGCGGGCACGTGAGGTCGAGCCGCGCGCCCGGACCGGTGAGGGCGAACCTGCGCTCGCCGAGGTCCGTCACCTGCCAGTCGGCGGGCCGTCCGGTCGCCGACACCGTCACCACGGGGATGGTGGCCTCCCGCGCGAGCCGGCTGCCCCACTCGTCGTCGACGACGACGACCCCGCGGCGGGCGCGCTCGGGCGTGAAGAGCGAGGCCTTGGCGCGGTAGTAGTCCTCCATCGACCCGTGGAAGTCCAGGTGGTCCTGGGAGAGGTTGGTGAAGGCGGCGACGTCGTAGACGACCCCGTCGACGCGGTGCATGACCAGGGCGTGGCTGGAGACCTCCATGGTGCAGCGCTCGACGCCGCGCTCGGCCATGACGGCGAGCAGCGCCTGCAGGTCGCTGGACTCGGGCGTGGTGCGGGTGCTGCGGATCCGCTCGTCGCCGATGCGGGTCTCGATGGTGCCGACCAGGCCGGTGACCCGCCCGAGCCGCCGCAGCCCGCCGTCGACGAGGTAGGCCGTGGTGGTCTTGCCGTTGGTCCCGGTGATCCCGTAGGTCAGCAGCGCCGCCCCCACGGGCCGGCCGTAGATCGCGGCCGCGGCCCGGCCGAGCGCGGCTCGGGGGTCGGGCACCACCAGGACCGGCGCCGCGACGCCCTGCGCCCGCACCAGGTCCAGGCCGGCCTGGTCGGTGAGGACGGCGGCGGCCCCGGCGTCCCGGGCCTGCGCCGCGAAACGGGCGCCGTGGACGTGGGCGCCGGGCAGGGCGGCATACAGGTCGCCGGGCTGCACCGTGCGGGAGTCCAGGGTGACGCCACGGACGGCCGCCTCGGGGGCGTCGTGACCGGCCGCCGCAGGCGGCTCACCGTCCTCGGCGGGAGCCGCGTGCAGCTCCGCGCCCAGGGTGGCGACGAGGTCGGCGACCGGCAGGGGGGTGATGGTCGTCGGGCGGGGGAAGGGGGATGACACGAGAGTCGAACCTACCGCGTCCCCGTGGCCGTGCCACCCTGGCCGGTGCCGCGCTGCGTGCTGCGGGCGGTGGTCCGCGCCGAGTCGGTCGTCTCGTCGGTCGCGTGCAGGGGCGTGCCGTCGGAGGTCACGGGCAGGTTGGGTGCGGGGCTGCCGCTGGGCGCGACCTGGTACTTCGCCAGGGCTGCCTTCATCACCTCGGCGAAGACCGGCCCGCAGGTCTGGCCGCCGTAGTGGCCCCTGACCGGCTTCTGCAGGGTGCACGCCACGACGAACCGCGGGTTGTCCGCCGGCGCGAAACCGATGAAGGACGCGGTGTGGCCGCTGTAGCCGCCGACCTTCTCGTCGTAGCGGTCGGCGGTCCCGGTCTTACCGGCGACGCGGTAGCCGGGGATCGAGGCGTACTTGCCGGCGGTGCCCTGGTCGGACACCACGGACTCCATCATCTCGGTGAGCTGCTTGGCGACGCCGGGGCTGATGACCTGCTGCGGCTCGGGCGCCTTGGCGGCGGTGAACCTGCCGTCCGCCCCGGTCTGGCCGTTGATCAGGCTGGGCGCGAGCCGGACGCCGCCGTTGGCGATGGTCTGGTAGACGCTCGCCGACTGGATGACGTTGAGGTTCATGCCCTGGCCGAACATCACGGTGTAGCGCTGCGAGCCGGTGGGGTTGGGGGGCACGATGCCGGGCTGCTCGCCGGGGTAGCCGATGCCGGTGGTGTGGCCGAGCCCGAACTTGCGGAAGTAGTCCATGAGCTTGTCGACGGGGATCTTCTCGCCGGCGAGGATCGTGCCCATGTTGGAGGAGGTCGCGAGGACCCCGCTCAGCGTGAGGTGCTGGACCCCGTGCTCCTCGGAGTCGTGGAAGACCTTGTCCGAGCGCGGCAGCTCGGAGGGCACCGTGACCGGCGTGGACGGGGTCGCGACGCCCTCCTGCAGCACGGCTGCCATGGTCATGACCTTGGCGGTCGACCCGGGCTCGAAGAGCTCCTGGAAGGCCTTGTCCGAGATGGTCCCGCCCTTGTTGAGCGAGCTCAGGTCGGCGGGGTCGAAGGTCGGGTAGTTGCCCACCGCGAGGAGCTTGCCGGTCTTCACGTCCATCGCGACGACGTAGCCGTTGCTCGCCTCGCGGTCGATGACGGCCTTGGTGATGGCGTTCTGCGCGACGAACTGCAGGTCGGAGTCGATCGTCGTCTGCACGTCGCGGCCCGGGACGGCCGGGATGAGGGACTGGTCGCCGGTGGGGATCATCTTCCCGGAGGGCGCCCGCTCGTAGGACTGCTTGCCGGGCTTGCCGCCGAGCGTGGAGTTCATGAGCTGCTCGATGCCGCCCGCGGGGGCGCCCGCGTTGGTCATGGCGCCGACGAGCGACGCCGCCGCGGTCCCGGTGGGGTAGACGCGCTTGGTGGTCAGGTCGGCGCTCAGGCCGGGGATGCCGAGGGCGCGGATCTTGCGCCAGGCGAGCGGCGTGACGTCGGTCGCGACGGGGTACCACCGCCGGCTGCCGGTCAGGCGGGTCTGCACGTCGCCCTCGGCGAGGCCGAGCAGCGGGGCGATGTCAGCGGCGGCCCCCTGGGCCCCGACCTTGGTGAGCTTCTTGTTGACGCGCTTGGAGTACTCCGTCACGGCCTGCTGGTCCACGATCAGGGTGTAGCGCTCCAGCGACTGGGCGAGCACGGTCCCCGCGGAGTCGGTGATCTGGCCGCGCGCCGCCGGGAGGGTGCGCACCACGGCCCGCTGCTCGAGCGACTTCGCGGACAGCGCCGCGGCGTCGAAGCCCTGGAGCCGCACCAGCTGGGCGGCGAAGACGGTGAGCACGATCAACGACACGATGAACATCGCGCGGACGCGCCGCTTGGGGTGCAGCGTGGACCGGGAGCCGGTCAGCCGCGCCGGCCGGGAAGGCTGTCGGGCCGGTCGGGTCGGTCGGGTCGCGGCCACGCCCTCACCTCGATCCGTCGTGCGCCCTGCGGGCGCGATCCTGCACGTCCGTATGACGACCCTGGGGCCGCCGCGTCATCGGCCCACCGGGAGCCCGGCGAGCCCGCCGACGAGACCGTTGCCGAGGCCCAGCCCCGCCACGGACGTCGCCGCCGCCATGGTGGAGTCGTCGGGCTTCGCCTGCGGCGCGACCGCGAGGCCACCGGACACCACCGTAAATTCCGAGGCGTGGGTCGCGGGCTCCGCCACGCCGGACACCGTGCCGGTCCGTGGGTCGACGAACGCGGGGGTGTTGCCGGGCCCCATGCCGAGCTGCTGGGCCTTGGCGGCGAGCCTGCGGGCGGAGGAGACGTCGTCGATGTCCTGGCGCAGCGCGACGGACGTGTCCTTGAGGGATGCCGACTCGTCCTCGAGCGCGTGGAGCTGGTAGGAGCCCTGGGAGAGCGTGAGGTTGAGCAGCAGCAGCGCCAGCAGGCCCAGGGTGAGCATCATGGCGCCGAGCACCACGAAGGGGACCTGAGAGGCCTTGCGGCTGGCCATGCGGACGACCTCCAGGTGGGGACGCTGCCCGACGAGGCGATCGTAGGCGCGCCCCGGGGTCGTGCGCGCGTTGACGGGCTGCAGCAGGCTCATGGGGTCGATCCCTTCCGGTGGGCGTGCCGGGTGGTGCGATGCGGGCGGGCGGGCGGCGAGGTGGGGGCGCTGGGGCGGGTGCGCTCGGCGGCGCGCAGCCGGGCGGAGGCGGCCCGGGGGTTGGCGGCCGTCTCCTGCGGGTCGGGCTCCTCCGCGCCGCGGGTCAGCAGCCGCAGGTAGGGGGCGTGCTCCGGGAGCTCGACCGGCAGGTCGGGCGGCGCGGTGCTGCGGGCCCCCGCGGCGAGGACCTGCTTGGTGAGGCGGTCCTCCAGCGAGTGGTAGGACAGCACGGCGAGCCGGCCGCCGACGGCCAGGGCGTCGACCGCCGCGGGCAGCGCGGCCTCGAGGGAGGCGAGCTCGCCGTTGACCTCGATCCGCAGCGCCTGGAAGGTCCGCTTGCCGGGGTGGCCGCCCTGCCGCTGCGACGCCGCGGGGATCACCCGCCGCAGCAGGTCGACGAGCCGCCCGGAGGTGGTGAAGGGCTCGGCCTCGCGCTCGCGCAGCACGGCCGAGGCGATCTGCTTGGCGAACCTCTCCTCGCCGTAGGTGCGCAGCACCCGGGCCAGGTCGCCGTGGGCGTAGGTGTTGAGGACCTCGGCGGCCGTGATGCCGGTCGACTGGTCCATCCGCATGTCCAGCGGCGCGTCGACGCGGTAGGCGAAGCCGCGGTCCACCTCGTCCAGCTGCAGCGAGGACACCCCGAGGTCGAGCAGGATCCCCTGCACGCCGTCGATGCCGAGGTCGTCGAGGACCTCGCCGATCTCGTCGTAGCGGGCGTGGACCAGCGTCACCCGGTCCCCGAAGCCTGCGAGCCGCTCCCCCGCCAGGCGCAGCGCCTCGGTGTCCCGGTCGATGCCGACGACCCGGGCCTGCGGGCAGGCGGTGAGCACGGCCAGCGCGTGGCCGCCCATGCCGAGCGTGCCGTCGACATACGTCGGGGTGGGGCTGGCGGCGGAGGGGGTGAGGGCCGGGGAGAGGAGGTCGATGATCCGGTCGCGCAGCACGGGCACGTGGCGCCCCTCGGCGCCGGTGCGCTCGGGCTGCTGGTCCATCTCGTCCTCCTCTCGGTGCGGGTGCTGGTGGCGGGTGGTGGCGGTGGTCCTCGGGCCGGCGGCCCTGGCGTCTGGTCCCCAACCGCTCCGCTCGACGTGTCCCGAGACCGGGGAAGGTGCCGCGGGGCACGGGGAGCGGGTGGAGGCCGGACGTCAGGGAGTCACAGGAGTCCGGGGACCACCTCCTCGGCCTGGTCGGAGAAGGCCTGCTCGGTGGAGGACAGGTAGCGCTCCCAGGCCTCGGTGTCCCAGACCTCGACGCGCTCGCCGGCACCGATCACGGTGCAGTCGCGCGACAGGCCGGCGTAGTCGCGCAGCGCGGCCGGGATCGTGATGCGCCCCTGCTTGTCCGGCACCTCGTCGGACGCGCCGGACAGGAAGACGCGCAGGTAGTCCCGCACCGCCTTGCTGGTCATCGGGGCGGAGCGCAGCTGCTGGGAGACCCGGACGAACTCGTCCATGGGGAAGACGTAGAGGCAGCGCTCCTGACCGCGGGTGACCACGAGCCCGTCGGCCATGCGCTCGCGGAACTTGGCGGGGAGGAAGAGCCGACCCTTCTCGTCGAGGCGGGGCGTGTGCGTGCCGAGGAACATCGCGCCCCCTCCCCTGCTCGGTCCTGCCGCAGCGGCGGCGGTGCCACGTCTGGCTCCGCTCCCTCACCCTCTGCTGTCCTCCACTTTACTCCACCACCCACCACCGTCAACGGTAGAACGCGTGTCCTGCCGTTATTTCTTCGTCATCTGCGCTGGTCAGAGTCGGTGGTGCGGAGTGGGGAGAGACGGTGGTGGGGGCGGGCGGCATACGGGGCAAACCAGCACGTATGCCGACCCGCACCCGCCCCGGAGGGGCCGACGACCGGGGTGACGGGCGCGCGTGGAGCGAAGTGGGGGACGGCGGCGAGCGCATAGAGTGAGCACACGCGTCGACGGCCGTCGTCGACCCTGCACCGCCGGGGGGAGCCCGTGAGCGATCCGACCCAGGTCCGCCCGACGGACCGCCGCGACCAGCGAGCCACGGCGCCCGGGCCGGACGTGGCCGAGCTGGCCCAGGCGCTGTCCCGCGCCGTGTCCACCGTGGTCGCGGGCAAGGACCAGCAGGTGCGCACCGCGGTGACCGTGCTGCTGGCGGGCGGCCACCTGCTCGTGGAGGACGTGCCGGGCGTCGGCAAGACCATGCTGGCCAAGGCCCTCGCCGCCGCGATGGACACCGCCGTGCGACGCGTGCAGTTCACGCCCGACCTGCTGCCCAGCGACATCACGGGGGTGTCGGTCTTCAACCAGGAGACGCGGACCTTCGAGTTCCGGCCGGGGGCGGTCTTCGCCAACGTCGTGATCGGCGACGAGATCAACCGCGCCTCCCCCAAGACCCAGTCGGCGCTGCTCGAGGCGATGGAGGAGGGCCAGGTCACCGCCGACGGCACGACCCGGGCGCTGCCGCGACCGTTCATGGTCATCGCGACGCAGAACCCGATCGAGATGGAGGGCACCTACCCCCTCCCGGAGGCGCAGCGCGACCGGTTCATGGCGCGGCTGTCGATGGGCTACCCGACCGCCGACGCCGAGGTCACCATGCTGTCCTCCCACGGCGAGCACCGCCCGCTGCGCGACCTGCGCCCCGTCACCGACGCCGGCACCGTCGAGCACGCCATCGAGGCGATCCGCCACCTGCACGCGGGCGAGGCGGTGCAGCGCTACGTCGTGGAGCTGGTGCGGGGCACCCGCGCCTCGACGGCGCTGCGGCTCGGCGCCTCCCCGCGCGCCGGGCTGCACCTGCTGCGGGCGGCCCGTGCCCGCGCGGCGGTCGAGGGCCGCGACCACGTCCTCCCCGACGACGTCCAGGCCCTCGCGGTGCCGGTCCTCGCGCACCGGGTGCTGCCGGCGGCCGGGGGCGCGGGCGACGCCGCCGAGATCATCGACCACGTCGTGCGGCAGGTGCCCGTGCTGGGCGTCGCCGGCAGCCGCTCCGGCCGCTGACCCCGCAGTCACCATGGCTCGACCCGACGGCATCCTCACGACCCGCGGCCAGTCCTTCCTGGCCTCGGGGGTCGTGCTGCTCGCCGCCGGGTTCACGCTCGGGCTCGGCGACCTCATGCGGCTCGGGCTGCTGCTGCTCCTGCTCGCCGTCGCCGCGTGGCTCCTCGCCCGGCGCCCCGCCCGCTCGCTCGTCACGCGCCGCGACGTCACCCCGGCCCGCCTCACCGTGGGCGAGGCGGGCACCGTCTCGCTCCTCGTGACCAACGAGGGTCGGCGCCGCTCCCCCTTCCTCATCGCCCAGGAGCAGCTGAGCTATGCGCTCGGCGACCGGCCCCGCTTCGTGGTGCCGGGGCTGCGGCCCGGTCAGCAGCAGCTGGTCCGTTACCCCGTGCGCTCGGTGCTGCGGGGCGAGCACGAGCTCGGCCCCCTGTCGGTGCGGGTGCGGGACGCCTTCGGTCTCACCAGCCGGCTGACCCGCTGCTCGGGCGGGGGCTCGGTGCTGGTCGTGCCGCGCGTGCTGCCCCTCGACGGCGGAGGGATGCCCGGCGCGGCGCCGGGCCAGGACGAGTCGGTGGCCGACATGGTCGCGCTGCACGGCGAGGACGACGTGACCATCCGCCACTACCGGCAGGGCGACGAGCTGCGGCGCATCCACTGGCCCGCGAGCGCCCACACGGGCAGCCTGATGGTGCGCCAGGAGGAGCAGCCGGCGCGGCGGCGAGCGGCGGTCGTGCTGGACCGGCGGGCGTCGGCGCACGCCGGCGACGGGACCCGTTCCTCCTTCGAGTGGGCCGTGACCGCGGCGGCGTCGGTGGTGGCCCACCTCATCGCCCACGGCTACGACGTGGACCTGGTGTGCGACGACAGCCACGCCCACGAGCGGCCGGTGTCGGTGGACGAGGCCCTCGAGATGCTCGCGCGCGTCGACCTCGGCGACGCCGACAGCCTCGCCGCCGCGGCCCGCTCGGTGGGGCGGCGCCCCGTCGGGGTGGTCGTGGCCGTCGTCGGGGCCGGGGACACCCGGGGTCTCGAGGACCTGCTGACGGCGCGGCGCAGCGGCATGACGCCGATCGCGCTGGTCGTCGACGCGCGGCGATTCACGTCGAGCGACGTCGGGGGCAACGCTGGTGGTGGTGGTGGTGGTGGTGCTGGTGCCGATGCCGGCGGGCCGGGCAGCCCCGCGGTCGCCCGGCAGCTCGCCGCCGCCGGCTGGCGCACGGCCGTCGCCGGCCCCGGCACCGACCCGGCCGTGACCTGGGGTCAGGCTGCTGCCCGCACGCAGGGAGCGTTGCGGTGAGCCAGACCCGACCCGCCGAGACCGCGCTCGCGGCAGCCGCCGTCGTCGTCGCCACCTGGCCGCTCACGACGCTCCTGCGGGAGCAGAGCTGGGTCGGCCCCACCATCCTCGTGGTCGCTCTCATCGCGGTCGCCGGCCTCGCGCTGCGGGCCCTGCGCACACCCGCGTGGCTCGTCGTCGTGCTGCAGCTCATCCTCCTGGCCCTCGTGACGTGCCTGCTCCACGGCCTGGGCAGCGGGCCGCTGGGACTGCCCGGCAGCGACGTCCTGGACCGCCTGGTCCACGGGCTGCAGGAGGCCGGCCGCACGATCCGGTCGTATGCCGCCCCCGCGCCCGCCACCCCCGGGCTCCGGCTCCTCGTCGGGCTGCTGGCCGGCCTCGTCGCCGTCGTCGTCGACCATCTCGTCGTGGCCCGCCGGTCCGCGACGCTCGCCGGTTTCCCCCTGCTCGTGGTCTACCTGGTGTCCGTGGTCAACACCCCCGGGTCCCTGCCGGCGCAGTACTTCTGCGCGCTCGCCGTGGCCTGGCTGCTGCTGCTCGTGGAGCAGCACCGCTCCCGGCTGGGCCGGTGGAGCACCCTGACGCCCTCCCCCACCCGCTACACCCGCGCCGACGACCCCTCGCGGCAGGTCGCGCGGTTCGCCGCGGCGGGGCGGCTGGTGGCGGTAGGTGCCGTCCTGGTCGCGGTGCTCGGGCAGCTGGCCCTGCCGGACGTCCCCACCCGGTTCGTTACCGAGGGCCTCGGGCGGCAGCAGAGCAACGCCGGCCCGGCACTGACCTTCACCTCCGACGTGGACATCACCCGCAGCCTCGGCTCCCGCGACCCGCGGCCCGTCCTCACCTACCGCACCACCGGCGACGCCGACCCGCCGCCGCTGGGGGTCGCGATGGCCAAGCAGTACGTCGACGGCCACTGGCGCATGCTGCCCACCTCGGCCACGACGCAGGGCACGGCAGGCGGCAACCGGTCGATGCCGCTGCCCGACGGCGTCGCCCCCGACCTGCCGCACACCGTCGCCACCGCCACCTTCTCCGACAACGGATCGGTCCGCCCCCCGCAGCTCGCCGCGCCGGCCCCCGTCCTGCGCGCCGACATCGACGCCCCCTGGCGCCGCGACGTGACCACCGGACTGCTCGCCGTGGGGCGGAGCGTGTCGGACTACAGCGTGCAGTACGCCGTCCCCACGCTCACCCCGGAGCGCCTCACCCGTTCCGACGGCAACCAGGAGCCCTACGCCTCCGCCGCCTTCAACGACGCCGACTACCTGGACGTCGACCCCGCGTCGCAGGACCTCGTGCGGTCGCGCACGCAGCAGATCCTCGAGGAGTCCCGGCAGAGCTACGGCCCCCGCACCAGCGCCTACCACAAGGCGATGGTGATCCAGCAGCACCTGCGCTCCCCCGCCTACACCTACAGCCTCACCCTCGCCCCCCTCACCCCGGAGGAGGAGGCGCAGGGGGTCTCCTCCGCCGACGCGGTGTCCCACTTCCTGCTGACCCGACGGGGCTACTGCACGCAGTTCTCCACCGCCATGGTCATGATGGCGCGGTCCGAGGGGATCCCTGCCCGGGTCGTGTTCGGCTTCCTCCCGGGCACCCAGCAGGCCCGGGGCGAGCGGATCGTGCGCGCCGCCGACGCCCACGCCTGGCCCGAGCTGTTCATCTCCGGGGTCGGCTGGACCCGGTTCGAGCCCACCCCTGGTGGCCGGTCCGGGCTCCCGCCCGCCTGGGCCGAGCCGCCGGCGGCCACCCCCACCCCGACCGCCTCCAGCGCCGCGGCCCCGAGCACCGCGGCCCGGCCCACCCCGACCGCCACCGCCACGACCACGGCAGCCGCCGCGCCCGGCGTCGGCGACCAGCTGCGGTCGTGGTTCACGCCAGGCCGGGTCGCCACCCTGGCGGTCCTGCTCGCCCTGGCGCTGCTGCTCTCGTTGCTGCCGTTGCGGGCCGCCGCGGTCCGCCGGGGCCGGCTGCGTCGCGCCTCAGGCCCCGCTGCCGCCGTGGAGGCCCACTGGACCACGCTGGCCGAGCAGCTCGGTGATCTCGGTATGCCGCCACCGCAGGGCCACACCCCGCGGATGCTCCGGGACCACTACACCGCCTACCCGCTGCTGGGGGACGACGGCAAGCGCGCGCTGGTGCGTGTCCTCAGCACCGTCGAACGTGCCCGCTACGCGCCCCCCGGGGCCTCGGCCTCCCCGACCCAGGTCGAGGCGGACGCCCGCACCGCGAGGAAGGCCGTGGCCCGCAGCCGCACCTGGACCGAGCGCCTCCGCGCCGCGCTCCTGCCCACCGCCGGCCGCCACTGACGGAAGCATCCCCCTCCCCGCGCCCCCTCCCCCGCGATCGTGGACGTTTTGAGCCGCCTGAGGGCCAAAACAGACCACGATCGTGGCTGCGGGCGCTGAACGTGGACGTCTTGGGCGTCCTCGGAGCACAAACAGACCACGATCGTGGGTCGGGGAGGTGCGTGGGGTGTCAGTCCAGGTAGTCGCGCAGGACCTGCGAACGGCTCGGGTGCCGCAGCTTGGACATCGTCTTGGACTCGATCTGCCGGATCCGCTCGCGCGTGACGCCGTAGACCTTGCCGATCTCGTCCAGCGTCTTGGGCTGGCCGTCGGTGAGACCGAAGCGCATCGACACGACCCCGGCCTCCCGCTCGGACAACGTGTCGAGCACTGAGTGCAGCTGCTCCTGGAGCAGCGTGAAGCTCACGGCGTCAGCGGGAACGACCGCCTCGGAGTCCTCGATGAGGTCGCCGAACTCGCTGTCGCCGTCCTCACCGAGGGGGGTGTGCAGCGAGATCGGCTCACGGCCGTACTTCTGGACCTCGACGACCTTCTCGGGGGTCATGTCGAGCTCCTTGGCGAGCTCCTCGGGGGTGGGCTCGCGCCCCAGGTCCTGCAGCATCTGTCGCTGCACGCGCGCCAGCTTGTTGATGACCTCGACCATGTGCACGGGGATGCGGATCGTGCGGGCCTGGTCGGCCATGGCCCGCGTGATCGCCTGCCGGATCCACCAGGTCGCGTAGGTCGAGAACTTGTAACCCTTGGTGTAGTCGAACTTCTCGACCGCGCGGATGAGACCCAGGTTGCCCTCCTGGATCAGGTCCAGGAAGAGCATGCCGCGGCCGGTGTAGCGCTTGGCGAGCGAGACCACCAGTCGCAGGTTGGCCTCGAGCAGGTGGTTCTTGGCCTTCTTGCCGTCCTGGGAGATCCACCACAGCTCACGCTTGAGCTTCATGTCGATCTTGTCGCCGGAGTTGAGCCGCTCCTCGGCGAAGAGGCCCGCCTCGATCCGCTTGGCGAGCTCGACCTCCTGCTCTGCGTTGAGGAGCGCCACCTTGCCGATCTGCTTGAGGTAGTCCTTGACCGGGTCCGCCGTCGCGCCCGCCGTCACGACCTGCTGCGGCGGCGCGTCGTCCTCGTCGTCCTCGCGGTAGACGAAGCCGCCGTCGGTCTCCTCGTCCTCCTTCTTGGCGTCCTTGCCGCCCTTGGCGGGGGCGGACGCGGGCGCGGCCTCGGCCGCAGCCTCGGGCGTGGCGGCCACGTCGGTGTCCGCGTCGTCTGAGGCCACGGTCTCCTCGGCGTCGTCGGTGGCCGCGGTGTCGTCCGTGTCGACGTCCTCCACCTCGACGTCCTCCACGTCGTCGAGCGACTCAGGACCGTCGTCGTCCGTCTCGTCGACCGGCTCAGCCTGGTCCGCGTCGTCGACGGGGGCGGCCTTGGTCCCTGCGGCCTTCGCGGCCGTCTTGGCCGTGGCCTTGGCGGGCTTGGCCGCGGCACCGGCGGCAGCCCTGGTGGTGGCAGCCTTCTTGGCCGCGGTCTTGCGGGCCGGCGCCTTGGCGGCCGGCACCTCCTCGTCCTCGGTGGGGGCCCCGACGGCGGCCTTCTTGGTCACGGTCTTCTTGGCCGTGCTCTTGAGCGTGGTGCGCGGCCGGCCACCCGCCGAGGCCGCCACGGCGCGGGCGTGGTCGGGGTCGAGGGTCACGGTGATCCCTGCGGCGTCGATCGCGCGCAGGACAGCCTTCATCCGCTTGGGCTCGAGGGCCACCTCGCTCAGCGCAGCGCCCAGCTGCTGGGAGTCGATGGAGCCGTGGGTGGCGCCCAGCTGCAGGAGCGCCTGCAGCGCCGGGTGCGCGAACTCGGGCGGGAGGGAAGCGGCGTTGGGAACGGTGGTCACAACAACCTTTCGTCGCATGACGGTGACGCGTGGCACCGCGGATCGTCGATCGACGAGAGCACGGTGACCACGGACGGCAGGTGCGCTGTGGGCTGGTGCAGCCTGGCGTGGCAGGGTCTGCAGGGGGCTGACCGGGGCCTCCGATGCGCTGTATCCACCATTATAAAACGACTCACCCCGTCCGGGTGACCAGACCGGTGCTTCTCCCCCTCGGCCAAAGCCCTGCGCCGCACTGCCGCGACACCCCCGATGTCACGGGGTCACCTGCGTAGCAAGGGATCTCAGCGGGAGGACGGCTTCACGGTGAGGACCGGGCAGGTGGCGTCCAGGAGGATGCGCTGCGCGCTGGAGCCCAGGATGAGCTTGCCCACCGGGGACCGGCGGCGCAGCCCGATCACCAGGCAGCTGGCCTCGGTCGCCTCCGCCACCCCGACGAGCTGCTCCGCGAGGTCCTTGCCACCCGGGGAACGCCGCTCGACGGTCAGCCCCGCCTCCTCGACCTGCGAGACCACCTGCGCCACCAGCTCCTCCATGGCGGCGAGGCTGTCGGCGTCGGCCTGGCGCCCGGTCTCCACGAGCAGCAGGGGCACCGCGCGGACCAGAGCCTCCTGGCCGGCGCGCTCGAGCGCTGCCCTGCCCTCGGGCGTGGCCACGAGGCCGACGACGATGGTCATGTTGCTCCTCCGGGTCGTGACGGGGGCCAGCAGGGGCCGAGCAGCAAACTATCCCATCCGCCGACCACGCCGCCCCCGTCGGCGGGTGCGGCCCTGCAGGCCGGGCGCCTCGTCGCGGGCCACCACGAAGTCCTGGTAGCGCAGGTGCTGCAGGACCGGGGCGAGGGACAGGCGCGCGACGGTGTAGCCGGGGTCGGCGACGAGCGCCCGCTCCAGGGCCTCGGTCGCCAGCGTCAGGTTACCGAGGGACCAGGCGACCAGGCCGGTGAGCGTGAGCACGGAGGCCGCCTCGGGGGCCGGCAGGAGCGGGCACAGGTCGAGCAGCCGGTCGAGCACGCCCTCGCGGGTCTCGTGGTCCGAGAGCGCCTCGCTCAGCGGGGTGCCGAGGTGGAGCAGGCAGGCGTCGCCGACCTCGGGGTCGAGCATCCCTGGCGCCAACAGGTCGGGCACCAGCCAGGTGAGCACACCGTCACGGACCTCCTTGTCGGCGATCACCCGCACGGCGTCGATGACCCGCTCGGCGGACCAGCCGTCGGCAGGCGCCTCGCCACGGAGGCCAAGCAGGACCCGCCAGGCGTCCAGCCCGGGGCCGAGCCCGACCGGCTGCGACGGGGGCAGGGCGGTCGCCCCCGCTCCCAGGCCGAATGCGTCGCCCGGGTGCAGCAGGCGCCGCAGCTCGCGGCTTCGTGGGTCGTCGGGGCGGGGCCGCACCAGGGCGACCAGCGCCTCGCGGTCGGCGAGCGCCCCCCGCCCCTTGAGCACCAGGTCGGCCACCGCTCGCACCTGCTCCGGCTGCGGGAGCGGGACGAGCGTGGCCGGGCAGCAGCGCTCGTCGCCGCACCGCAGCGGGCGCCAGGATCCTTCGCCGACGACGGCGGCGTCGAGCAGGGAGGTGCGGGGATGGGCCTCGATCAGGTCGCGGATGGCGCCGAGGAGACCCTCGGCGGCCACCGACCGGGGGTCCTCCACCCCGCCCGTGCCGGGCACGTAGGCCAGCAGCACCAGATCCGGGCAGCGCGGCAGCAACCTCTCCTGCAGGACCTCCCACACCGTCTCGACGTCGCTCATGACGGCGGGGAGGTCGACCCGGGTGGTGGCGCCGATGGTCGGCTTGCCCGAGGGCGTGCGGCCTCGCTCCATGCCGAGGACCACGAGGCTGTCCGCCGGGTGGAAGCCCAGCAGATGGGGCACGACGACGGCGAGCTGGCCGGTGTCGCGGACGGAGACGGTGGTGGTGGCGGCGGTGGGGGCGGTGGGTGTGGTCGTCATACGTCGACCGTGCCCGCCCGGTGCCACCCACCGAAAGGGCGGGTCCCGTGCCTGTGGACGACGACGCGGATCTCCGCGCGAGTGTCAGGGGGTTGTGGACAACCCGCCCGGGTCAGCGCACGACGTGGCTCGGGACCGTGACCGTCGCCGGGTCGCCCGGCGCGGCGCGGCCGCCGCTGCGCTCCCAGCCCAGGAAGTCCTCCGTGACGGTGACCAGGTGCGCAGCGGCCCACGCCAGCACGAGCGTGTCGTCACCGAGGCCGAAGACCGACAGGACGCCCTCGGGGAGCAGGTCCACGGGGCTCACGACGTAGGCGACCGCCGCCGCGAGCGCCACCAGCGACCCCATGCTCGTGCCGTGGTACTCGCCGTTGCCCACCGCACGGGCCAGCCGCGGCAAGGAGCGCACCCGCGTCAGCAGGCCGGCGGATCCGGGACGCCGGGCGGTGCGCACGGCCGAGGTGAAGGTGCGCAGCACCCCGATGCGGTTGGTACGGGCAGCCATGGTGTCTCCTCGCACGTCGGATGAGGCCGAAGAAGGGCGTGGCACCGGGTCGGTGCCACGCCCTTCTCAACGATCGGGGCCCGGGCGGGATTCCCCGCCCGGGACGCGTCACGGGGCCGCGACGAACTGCTTCTTGGCGTGATCGGCGATCCGACCGAGCAGGTAGTAGTCCAGGCCGCCGCCGACGACGCCGCCCACCACGGGCAGGCCCCTGCCGGCGATCTTGGCCAGGCCCTTCTCGCCGAGCCGGGCGACCAGGCGGAAGCCCACGCCCTTGTTGATCATCATCACGGCGGAGGCGGGCAGGTGCTGGGTGGCGAGGCTCGACAGGCGACCCGTCGTCACGACGCCGGCCTTGGCGAGCAGGTCGTCCCGGGAGTCGGCGCCCACCAGGGCCAGCAGGATCGCGGACCGGGTCTCGGGCTTGTCGATGTCGAAGCCGCGCAGCCGGGCGATCGCCGCGACCATCCGGGTGGCGATGATGTAGAACTCGACGACGTTGGCGGGCAGCGCCACTGGCATCGTCAGGAAGCCACCGAGCCCCGTCACGAAACCGCCCGCGGCGGCCGCCTTCTTGTGGGACTTGATGACGTCGGCCACGGCGGCCTCGACGGGACGCCCCCGGCCCGCCTTGTCGGCGACGGCGGTGGCGCCGTCCAGCGGCCCGAGGCCGTCGATGCCGAAGTCGAGGAGCTTCTGGACGAGCTCGGTGACCGGGGCGTTGAGCCGGGAGTCCCCGCTCACCTGGCCGGTGGCCGGGTCCACGGAGTTGGAGCCCGCGACCTTGCCGATGGCCGCGTTGGTGATCTTGTCGACGATGCCCACAGGCAGTCCTTTCGTCAGGTGTCGCACACTGTTCCGGTGACCGTCTTACCCCACGACCCCAGCTCGGACACCCCGCACCTGCCCGAGGCGCTGCTCGAGCTCGTGCAGGACCTCGCCGACCTGTCCCCGACGGAGCGCATGGACCTGCTCACGGAGCTGGCCGACGAGCTGCCCCCGCCCCCGCCTCAGCTGGCCGGGGACCCCGGTTTCGAGCGGGTCGAGGAGTGCCAGTCCCCCGTCAACGTGCTCGCGCAGGTGCGCGACGAGACCGTCTCGATGCACGTCGAGGCGCCCCCCTCGGCCACGGCGACGCGCGCGCTGGCGGCGATCCTGCGGGAGGGGGTGGACGGTGAGCCCGTCGCGGCCGTCCTGGCCCTGCCGGCCGACCTCCCGCTCCGGCTCGGCCTGGAGGGCACCGTGTCGCCGCTCCGCCTGGGCGGCATGGCCGGGATGCTGGCGAGGGTGCAGCGCCAGGTGCGCACGGCGACCCGGTGACCGGGGCCCCTGGTGACGCGCCCGGCAGCGTCCTCGGCGGCGTCCTCGCGATCGCGGTGGCGCAGGGTCACGGCGTGGTGCTGGACGAGACGGGCGCGGTCGTCGTGCCCCCCGCCCCGCTGGCGGCGCTGGTCGAGCAGGTCCGCGCCCTGGAGGCGTCCCGCCGCCCACGCTGGGTCTGGTGGCGGGCGCGGGAGACCGCGCGGCCGCTGGTGGAGGCCGGCGTGCACCTGGCCCGCTGCTGGGACGTAGGCGAGGTGCACCGGCTGCTCGCGGGCGGCGCGGCCGCCGACCCGGGGTCCGCGTGGGCGTGGACGCACCGCCTGGACCCCGGCGCCCAGCCCGTCGCGAGCGAGCCGGACCTGTTCGCCTTCGGCACCGACGTGCCCGCCCAGGACCCGGAGGCACTGACGACCCCGGAGGGCTACCTGCGCCCGGACGCCGTGGCCAGCACGTGGCAGGCCGCCCCGCAGGCCGGCCCCCACCGCCTGGTGGACTGGGCCCGGGCCGCCCTCCACGTCGCCCGGGCCCAGCAGGCCCTCGTCACCGAGGCGCCCCAGCCTGGCTCCGCGGGCGGGAGCCGGCGCGACCCCCGGCGGCTGCTCGGGACCGCGCTGTCGGAGTCCGCCGCGGCGCTGCTGTGCGTCGAGCTCGAGGTCGGAGGGCTGCCGGTGGACCGCCAGGCCGTCACCGAGCTGATCACGGCCGCAGCCGGGCCGCGGCCCCGCGACGAGGCGGAGGCGATCGGCATACGGGCTCGACGGGACCAGGCGGTGCTCGCCCACGTGCCCGGCCGCGAGCGGACCGACCTGCGCAACCCGCTGCAGGTCAAGGACCTGCTGGCCACCGTCGGGGTGCACGTCGACAACACCCGCAAGTGGACCCTCGCGGCCCACCGCGGCTCCCACCCGGTCGTCGAGGCGCTGCTCACGTGGCGCAAGGCGGAGCGGATCGCCACGACCTACGGCTGGCACTGGCTGGACCAGCACGTGGGACCGGACGACCGGCTGCGCGGGGAGTGGACCGCCTGCGACGGAGGAGCAGGCCGTATGACGGCCGCGAGCGGCCTCCACAACCTGCCTGCCGAGCTGCGGCCCGCCGTGGCCGCCGCTTCCGGGCACGTGCTGGTCCGCGCAGACCTCGGCCAGATCGAGCCGCGGGTGCTGGCGGCGGTGGCGCGGGACGCGGCGTTCGCGGAGGCGACGCAGGCCGACGACCTCTACTCCCCCGTCGGCACCGAGCTCGGCGTCGAGCGGCCGGTGGCCAAGGTGGCGGTGCTCGCGGCGATGTACGGCCAGACCTCGGGATCGGCGGGCGAGGCGCTCAAACGGCTGGACCGGGCCTACCCGACGGCGATGGCCTACCTGCACCGCGCCTACGACGCCGGGGTCCGCGGCGACCCGGTGGTGACCTGGGGCGGGCGGCTCGTGCCGATGTGGCAGGGCGAGCTGTCGGAGGGGCAGCGCTCGGCCCGGGGGAGGTTCGCGCGCAACGCGGTGATCCAGGGGGCGGCGGCCGAGCTCTTCAAGGCGTGGGCGGCCACCGTGCGGGCCGGCGGACGCCCGCTGGGGGCCGAGATCGTGCTGTGCCTGCACGACGAGCTGCTGGTGCACGTCCCGGCCGAGCACGCGGACGCCGCCGTCGCGCTGGTGCACCGCAGCCTGGACGAGGCCGCGCGCCGCTGGACCGGGACCGACCGGGTGCGTTTCGTCGCGGACGTCAGCGTGGTGCGGCGGTGGTCGGAGGCCAAGGGCTGACCCGGCCCGTGAGGGCCTAGCCCGTCAGGGCCGAGCCCGTCAGGCCCCCGGCCCGCGGTCGTGGGTGCGCAGGAACTGCTCGAACTCCGCGCCGATCTCGTCGGCCGTCGGCAGCTCTTCCGGCGAGGGAGCGAGCAGGCTGGGTCGGTCGAGCCCGCGGGTCCACTGGTCGTACTGCCCCTCCAGGGCCCGCACGACCTGCAGCACCTCCTCGTTGTCGCCGATCTCGGAGTCGATGGCCTCCCGGTTGACGCCCGCGACGGCGGCCAGCTCGGCGGTGGGCAGGGCCAGCCCGGTGGCGCCGGCCACGGCCCGCAGCCCGGTCAGCGCTGCGTCGGCGAAGTCGGTCTGCGCCAGGTAGTGCGGCACGTGCAGCGAGTAGCCGATGGTGTCGTAGCCGGACTCCCCGAGCCGCAGCTCCAGCAGCGCCGCGAAGGACGCGGGCACCTGCACCTCGCCGAAGACGGGGGTGTTGTCCGGGATCAGCGCGGGGTTGGAGGCGTGCTGGGTCACGCCGATAGGGCGGGTGTGGGGCACGCCCATGGGGATGCCGTGCACGCCCACGGTCAGCGTCACGCCGAAGGCGCGCACCAGCCCGCGTACCGCCTCCACCATCCGCTCCCACTGGTAGTCGGGCTCGGGGCCGGTCAGCAGCAGGAAGGGGGTGCCGTCGGAGTCGAGCACGCGGTAGAGCACGATCGCCGGGTCGTCGTAGGAGGTGTAGCGGTCGCGGTCGAAGGTCATCGCGGGACGGCGGCCCCGGTAGTCGAGCATCTGGTCGACGTCGAAGGACGCGATGACGGAGTGGTCCAGGGTGGCGAGCAGGTGGTCGGCGATCAGCCGGCCGGTGTGGCCGGCGTCGATGAAGGCACCCATGGCCACGACCAGCGACGACGCGCGCAGGTGGTGCGGGTCGCAGTCGGTCTCGAAGCGGTAGAGACCCGTCGGGTCCTGCACGGCTGCCTCCTGGTGGTCCGGCTCGCACCGGTCCGCCCGGCGCCTCATCGGGGGCAACGTCCCTGCGGCGCGCAGCATTCCACCCCGCCGGACGCGCCGCCCGCGTCATTTACTACACTTCACCTTGTGTTAATTCAGTCCGGCTCGCTGGTGCAGCGCGGCCCCCGCGCGCCCTTCCTGCTGCCCGCAGGGTTGGCGCTGCTCGCCGGCCTGGACGCGGCGCTGGTGCTGCTGCGCGTCCCCGCGCCGCTCCCGGCGGCCGGCCTGGCACCGGTCCACGCCCACCTCATGGTGCTCGGCTTCGTCGGGACCGTCATCGCCCTCGAGCGGGCGGTGGCTCTGCGGCATACGGCCGGGCTTGCGGCACCGGTGCTCCTCGGGCTGGGCGCGGTGCTCCTGCTCACCCCGCTCCCCCGCCCCCTCGGCACGACGCTGCTGCTGCTCGGCGCGCTGGCGCTGTGCGCGGTCTACGTGCCGCTGCACGCGCGGACCCAGGACCCGGCCGTGGTGGTGCAGGCCCTCGGCGCCGTGCTCGCCGCCGGGGCCGCCCTGCTGCTCGTCGTCGAGGCGCCCGTCTCGCTGTCGCTGACCTGGCTCGTCGGCTTCGTGGTGCTCACCATCGCGGGCGAACGCCTCGAGCTGGCGCGCCTCGCCATGCTCGCCCCCCGCGTGCCCGCCCAGCTGGTCACGCTGACCGTCACGTATGCCGCCGCTGCCGCGCTCTCCCTGCTCGTCCCGCCGGTCGGGCACCGCCTGGCCGGAGCCGTGCTGCTGGCCCTGGTCGGGTGGTTCACGGTGCACGACGTGGCCCGCCGGACCCTGCGCTCGACCCGGCTGCCGCGCTACGTGGCCGTGTGCCTGCTGCTCGGCTACGGCTGGCTCGCGGTCACCGGCGCACTGTGGGTCCTGCGCGGCCCGATCACCGAGGGGCCGGCCTACGACGCGGTCGTGCACAGCGCGTTCCTCGGCTTCACGATGTCGATGGTCATGGCGCATACCCCGGTCATCCTGCCGGCCGTGCTGCGCCGCCCGCTCCCCTGGAACCCGCTGCTCTACGTCGGCGCTGCCATGCTGCACGCCAGCCTCCTCGTGCGCGTCGTGGGCGGCGACCTGCTCGGCGTCGATGCCCTGCGCGTCGGCGGCTCGGTGGGCAACATCGCCGCCATCCTGCTCTTCGCCCTCGGCGCCGCCACCCTCGTCCTCACCGCTCCCCGAAGGGAACTCGCATGAGCCTGCTCACCACCCCCGACACGGCGCGGCCGGACGGACCTGGGCCGCAGGGGTTCTCGCAGCGCGCGCGCTGGCACGTCCGGTCCTTCCTGCCCGTGCTGGGTTGGCTGGTGGCGGCATTCGTGGTGTCGATCGTGCACCGCTTCGTGCCGGGCTCGCGGTGGATGCTGGTGCACTTCCTGCTCCTCGGGGCGGTCGGCAACGCCATCGTCACGTGGACCTGGCACTTCACCGGGGCGCTGGTGCGTCGGCCCGCCTCCGCGACCGAGGGCCGGCACCAGGTGGTCCGGCAGATCCTGCTCAACCTCGGTGTCCTCGGGGTCTCGGCCGGGGTGGTCGGCGGCACGTTGCGCGCGACCGTCGCCGGCGCCGTCGTCGTCGGGTCGGTGCTCGCCTGGCACGGGGTCGCGCTCGCCCTGCGGGCCCGTAACGCCTTGTCCAACAGGTTCCGTCGCACCATCGGCTACTACACCGCGGCGTGCCTGATGCTCCCCGTGGGAGCCACGCTCGGCGCCCTCATGGCCGCCGGCCGCACCGACGAGTGGCAGTCCCGGCTCGTCCTCGCGCACCTCACCCTCAACCTGCTCGGCTTCGTCGGCCTGACCATCCTCGGCACCCTCGTGACGCTGTGGCCGACCATGCTCCGCACCACGCTGCAGGAGGGGTCCGAGCGCACCTTCGCCGCGGTGCTGCCGCTGCTGCTCGGCGCGATCCTGCTCGGGGTGGGCGGGGCCCTGCTCGGCCTCACCTGGGTGATCGCGGCCGGGCTCGTCCTGTATGCCGCCGCCGTGGTCGACCTCGCGGTGCCGCTCGCCCGGACCGCCCGGCGCAAGCCGCCGGCCGACTTCTCGACGTGGTCGGTCGCGGCCGGGGTGCTGTGGCTCCTGGCCGCGCTCGCCCAGCTCACCTGGATCGTCGTCACGACCCCGCGGGTGGCCCGGATCCACGACCAGCTGGGCCTGGTCGTGTCGGCCTTCGCGGTGGGCTTCGTGGCGCAGGTGCTCTTCGGCGCGCTCAGCTACCTGCTCCCGGTGATGCTCGGCGGCGGGCCGGCGGCGGTGCGCGAGACCACCCGGATCACCCAGCGGTTCGGGGGATTTCGCGTGGCCGTGACCTCGTTGGGCCTCCTCGTGTGCCTGCTGCCCGTGCCGTCGCTGGTGCGGGTGACCTGCTCGCTGCTGGTGCTGGTGGGGCTCTGCTTCACCCCGCCGCTGCTGGTGCGCGCCGTGGTGGTGGCGCGGCGGCTGCGGCAGCACCCGGAGCGGACGCGTGACCTGCCGGGGCCTGCAGCCGGGCGCCCCGGCGCTGGACCTGCAGCGGGGGCCGCCGCCCGCCGGCGCCCGCTCGGCGGCATGGTGGTCGGCCTGGCGGCCGTCCTGCTCGCGATCGCCGGGGGCGTCGCCGCGGACCCGGCGGCGGTCTTCCGGTCCGACGCGGCCGGCGGCGTCACGCCGACGGGGCGCACCGTCACGGTCCAGGTGACCGCCAAGGGGATGCGCTTCACGCCGGACACCGCCACCGTGGACCCGGGCGACCGGCTCGTGCTGCAGGTGACCAACGCCGACGCGGACGTCCACGACCTCACGCTGGAGACCGGTCAGCAGTCGGGCCGGCTGGCCCAGGGCCAGAGCGCGACCGTGGACGTCGGCGTCGTCGGCCGCTCGATCGAGGGCTGGTGCTCCATCGTGGGCCACCGCCAGATGGGGATGGTCTTCCACGTCCGCACCACCGGGTCCGACCAGGTCGTGGCCGCGCCGGGCGTGGCCGGCGCGATGGCCGGCGGCGGTCACGCCAGCCACGGCGGCACTGCTCAGCCCGGCGCCCCGGTCGACCTGCACGGCACCTTCCCGGCGGACTTCCAGGCCCGCGACGCGACGCTGCCGCCGGCGCCCGCCGGGACCCTCCACCGGCTGACGCTGCGTGCCCAGGAGGTCGACCTGCCGGTCGGGCCCGGGGTGACCCGGCGGAGGTGGACCTTCAACGGCCAGGCGCCGGGGCCCGCCATACGGGGCAAGGTCGGTGACCGCTTCGAGATCACGCTGGTCAACGAGGGGACGCTCGGCCACTCGATCGACTTCCACGCCGGGGCGCTCGCCCCCGACAAGCCCATGCGCACCCTGCAGCCCGGGCAGTCGCTGACCTACACCTTCACCGCCACCCGCTCCGGGATCTGGATGTACCACTGCTCCACCATGCCCATGTCCGTCCACATCGCGGCCGGCATGGCGGGCGCCGTCATCATCGACCCGCCCGGCCTGCCGAAGGTCGACAAGGAGTACCTCGTCGTCCAGTCCGAGCTCTACCTCGGCGCCGGGTCGGAGCCCGTCGACGCGGCCAAGATCGCCGCCCGCACCCCGGACGCCGTGGTCTTCAACGGTGTCTCCGGCCAGTATGACGCCCGCCCCCTCACGGCGAGGGTCGGCGAGCGGGTGCGCTTCTGGGTGCTCGACGTCGGGCCGGACCTGTCGACGACCTTCCACGTCGTGGGCGGGCAGTTCGACCGGGCGTTCAAGGAGGGCGCGTGGCTGCTGCGCGCCGCCCCCGGGGAGCCGGACGCGCCCGGTGGCTCGCAGGCGCTCGACCTGGGTGCCGCGCAAGGGGGTTTCGTGGAGCTGACCTTCCCCGAGGCGGGCCGCTACCCCTTCGTCAACCACATGATGAGCCTCGCCGAGAGCGGCGCGCACGGGATCGTCCAGGTCCGCTGACGACCCCGTGCGCGTGGCTCCGCACGCCTACCGGCGCCTCGCTCACCGACGCTGCGCTCACCGGCGCCGGCCGAGCACGCCCTTCCACCCGAGGCCGTAGCCGAACGCGTAGGTGTTGCCCTGGGAGTCGCGGTAGGGCGTCATGTCCTGACCGACGTCCTCGAGCTGCGCCTCGACGGCGTCCATGTCCTTGGGGCTGGTCATGGGCAGCCGTCCGCGCGGCTCGTGCTGGCCGAGGGCCGTCTCGATCAGCGCCTGGTCGCTGACGGAGTAGCCGACCAGGATGGCGTCGGCCTGGCGCTCGAACTCCGCGGGGATGAAGCTGGTCTTGGCCTTGACGCTGACGATCACCGGGATGTGACGACCGGTGCGGCGCTCGACCTTGCGCACGGCCTGGGCCGCCCGCAGGACCGCCGTGAGGTCGTACTCGTTGCCGATCTTGGAGGTCGCGCCGTAGTAGGACCGGTTCTCCTGGGTGCCGTCGGCGCGCAGGTCACCGGCGATCGAGGTACGGCGCACGTGCGGCCCGACGGCGGTGTAGGGGCGCCACTGCAGCGACAGCGGGTAGAAGGTGCCATCCTTGTTCATGCCGGCGCCGGTGAAGTTGTCGCCGTTGTCCGGGCCGCGCATGGCCGCCAGGACCAGGTCGACGGAGGACAGGTCGGGCTGGCGGTAGTCCACGACCCTGCCCTGGGCGTCCAGCACCGGGGTGTCGGTGAGGACCTTCTTGAAGTACTTCTTCGCGGTCTCGACGTCCAGGGTGGGTCCGACGACGTCCTTGGTGGCCTGCGAGAACACGCTGGGGAAGCCGTGCCCGATGCTGCTGGGGATGTAGACGGTCCGGTCCTTGAAGGACGCCAGGGACGACTTCCTGATCGTCCGGTGCGCGTTCTTGAGCATGACGACCGAGTCGAGCTGCGCCGCGATGCCGCGCCGCAACTTGTCCTTGCTGGCCACCGTGGCCTGCGACTTCGCGAGGTCGAGGTAGGGGTTCTCGAAGAGGCCGGGCGCGAAGAGCATCCGCAGGATCCGCTCCGCGGACTGCCGGAACCGCGCGTCCGCGCTGATCGGGACCTTGCCGGCCTGGAAGTCCTGCTGCCACATGGCGTGCGCCGCCAGGACGGGAGCCGTCGCGTTGTTGCCGCCGAACATGTCCAGGCCCGCCCGCAGCACGGCGTAGTGCCGCTCCTCGACCGACGCCTTCTCCATGCCCCAGGCCATGCCGAAGGGTGAGTTGGGGTCGGTGTAGCCCCGCGTCACGCCCCAGTCGGTGCAGATGACGCCGTCGTAGCCGGCGCCCCGGGCCACGTCGATCTTGACCTTGTCGTAGGCCGAGCCGACCCGGTTGCCGGTCAGCGGCGAGCCGTCCTTGGCGATGGCGATCGAGTAGCTGCTCATCACGGCCATCGCGTCACGGGCCACCTGGAAGGGCTTGAGGTGCTCGGCCCAGTTGTTGCCGGGGTAGACGGCGTACTTGCCGGCGTTGAGGTGCGACTCGCGGCCGCCCTCCCCCGGGCCGTCGCCCGGCCAGTGCTTGATCATCGTGTTGATCGAGTCCTCGCCCCAGCCCGTCGGGTGGCCGTAGAGGTCGTAGGTGTTCTGCGAGCCCTCGACGTAGGCCTTGGCCATCGTGGACGCGAGCGCGGTGTTCTCGCCGAAGGTGCCGTCGACGCGCAGCCAGCGGGGCTCGGTCGCGAGGTCGATCTGGGGCCCGAGCGCCGTCGTGATGCCCATCGCGCGGTACTCCGCCGAGGAGGTGCTGGCGAAGTCGAGCATGGTCTTGCGCGAGAACGTCGCCGCCAGACCGAGGTTCGAGGGCCAGCGCGAGATGTCGTTGCCTGCGGCGTTGTATGCCGAGTCGTTGGCCGCCGTGGAGCGGGGATCCGACGAGAAGTTGACGGGCACGTACGGCAGGCCGGCCTTCGCCCGGGACTCGGCATACGCCTGCACCTGGTTGACCCAGGTCACGTTGGCCCGCACGTCGTTGGAGCTGGCGTTGAGGACGTTGCGCAGGTGGTCCACGCCGAGGTACTTGCGCTGGGCGTCGGTGAGCCCCGCGGCGGCGTCGCGCTCGTGCGAGCTGAAGAGCATCAGGCCCGCCACCTGCGGGATGGTCAGCTCCTGGGCGAGGGCCTTGGCCCGGACCGCGGTCGGTTGGCGCCAGTCCTCCCAGGTGTCCAGGCGGCCGTTGGCGTTCATGTCCTTGAAGGCCAGGACCGCTGTGTCCGTGGTGACCCGCAGCAGCTTCACGCTCCCGCCGGGGACGTAGCTGAGGACGGCACCGCCGGCCGGGTTGATCACCTGCGCGAAGGTCGTGCGGCCGTCGGTGACGGTGCGCTCGGTGGGGGTCGGCAGCGCGTCGTCCGCGCTCGCGGTGCCGACCGGGACGAGGGCTCCTGCCAGGGCGAGAGCGCCGGCCACCGTGGTGGCCGCAAGGGGGGTGCTTCGCATCGGGGACTCCTTCGTGCCTCGGCGTCGAATGGCGTGAGCCTGGCACCGCGGGTAAGAGCCCGCAACAGGGCGGACTCGGTTGCGCCATTCAGGTGTTACAGACCTCAGAAGACACTCGGTCGCGAGCATCTCGCCCCGCTTTTTTTGCCTGGCTTCCGATACGCGTTCGAGGCGGTGAGGAGACCTGGTTCTTGCCCGGAGACTCCTCTCGAATGTGCTTTGAACAAATCATTTCAGTGACGCTAGGTGCGCTGGCATGACATGCCGTCAATTGCTGTGCAGGCGGCTGCAAGACCTATCGCTTTAGGTCGCGTTTTCGATAGAATCGGAGCATGACCTACCAGGAGGCGACGGCGGCCCGGGACACCCTCGCGGGTGCCGCCGAGGCCCTGCGCTCCCTGGCGGCGTCGCTCCCCTTCGTGCAGGGCGACGAGATCGGTGAGGTCGTGGCCCAGCTCGCGCAGGTCGCCGCGGCCACCCGGGGCGCGCTCGCGTCGGTGGCGGTCGAGGCCCAGGCGCGTGGGGTCGTCGCCGAGTCCGGCTGTCGCGGCACCGTGGCGTGGCTGCAGCACTGCGCCCCCGGCATCAAGGACTCCGAGGCCGCCGCGCTGCACCGCGCGATCACGGCCACCGGCCGGCGAGGCAACGCCCCGCTCCGGGAGGCGCTGTGCAGCGGGGAGGCGACACCGAGCGACGCGATCTGCGCCGCGGAGACCGTCGACGAGCTGCGGCGCGCCACCGACGCCGCCCTCCACGACGCCTTCGCCGAGGGAGTCGCCGAGCTCAGCCGGGCGCAGGCGAGCCGCGCCGTGCTGCGGGAGTACCGCACCGAGATGCTGGCCCGCTTCGGCACCGAGCAGAGCCTCGACGAGCTCCACGCCCACCAGCAGGCACGCCGCGGGGTGACCGCGATGCGCCCCGTCGCGGGTGGGATGTGGCGGTTCGAGGCGACGCTGACCCCCGCCGAGAAGGCCGCCGTCGACGCGACGCTCACGGCCCTGTCCGCACCCCGGCGCGACGCGGTCAGCGGTGCCGCCGACGAGCGGTCACCGGCGCAGCGGCGCGCGGACGCCCTCGTCTCGGTCTTCACCAAGGTCGCCGGCCACGGGCAGGCGGGGCCGCTCGGCGCCAGCACCCGCGTCACCCTGATCCTGCCCGTCGAGGCGCTGCACGCCCCGTGCCCCCACCGGACCTGCGACATCTTCGGGATCCCGCACCCCGGCCAGGAGCCCTGCGACTGCCCGGAGCCCGTCGCCGCCCACGACGACCTCGGCACGGCCCTGCTGCCGGGTGACACCCGCCGGCTGTCCTGCGGGGCGGACGTGTCCCGGCTCTACGTCGGCGCGCAGGGCGAGCCCCTGGCGCTCGGCCGCACCGAGCGCTGCGCCACCCCCGGTCAGCGCAAGGCGCTGGCCGCCCGCGACGGCGGCTGCACCTTCCCCGGCTGCGAGGCCCCCAGCTCCTGGACCCAGGCCCACCACCTCGTGCACTGGGCCGACGGCGGCGGGACCGACCTGGACAACCTCGCCCTGCTCTGCCAGCGGCACCACACCTACGTGCACCAGCAACACATCGACGGCCACGTCGGGCCGGACCGCACGGTGCACTGGCACACGAGCTGGGCCGGCGGTCACTGGGCCCCCGACCCCGGCCCCTGCGACCAGCTGTCGCCACCCGCACCCGACGACCGGGCCGCCTGAGGCGTCCCTGCGTCCCAGCGTGCCCGCAGCGGGCGAGCCAGCGCCTCAGCGTGCCTCCGCCGCGTCCATCGCCTTGTAGATCCGCTGCTCGCTCACCGGGTGCGCCGTGCCCAGCGACTGCGCGAAGAGCGACACCCGCAGCTCCTCGATCATCCACCGGATCTCCACCACGTCCGGGTCGTCGACCCGCGCCGGGCGCAGCCCCTGCACGAAGTTGCGGTGCTCCCGCTCGACCGTCGCCACCACGGCCGCCCGCTCGTCGTCGCGCCGCACGTCGTCCGGCCCCTTCTGCGCCCGCCACAGGATCCCGCGGACGTAGCGCTGCAGGTGCCGCAGCCGCGCGAAGCCCACCTGCGCGACGAAGCCCGGGTGCACCAGGGCGTCCAGCTGGGCCGCCATGTCGTCCCGCATGGCCCGCGCCGCCGGGGACAGCCGGTCCAGCGCCAGCCTCGCCTCCCGCGCCGCCACGAGCGTCGGCTCGACCAGCTCGATCACCTCGATCACCCGGGCCGACACGAGCTGCTTGACGCGACGGAGGATCTCGTCATACGCCTGCTTGTCGCGGACCGTGCCGGACGCGCCCGCCATGAGCTCGGGAGACTCCGCCACGATCGAGTCGACGGCGGCGGCCAGGCAGTCGTCGAGGAGGGCCGGCACGGAGCCGTGGGGGTTGTGGCCGAGGGCGATCTTCTGCTGGTTGGTGAGGACGGCGAGGACCCGCTTCCACGGCGGGGTGATGTCGAGCAGCAGCAGGCGCCGCAGCCCCAGCCGGGACGCGGCCGCCGCCTCCTGCTCCGTGGCGAGCACCTGCACCGACACCGACGTGCCGCGGTCCACGAGTGCCGGGTAGCCGTGGATGGTCCGGCCGCCCTTCACCGTCTGCTCGAAGCTCGCGGGCAGGGTGTCCAGGTCCCAGGTCGTCAGCCCGGTGCGCTCGAGGGACGCCGCCGCGCTCGCCATGGTCTGCCGGACCGTGGGGGCGAGCCGGCGCCGCAGCCCTTCCAGCTCCTTGGACTCCCCCAGCGCCTTGCCGCGCCGGTCCTCGACGCGGAAGGTCATCCGCAGGTGGTCCGGCACCTTGGTCCAGTCCCACTCGTCGGGCCGTATGCCGTGCCCCGTGCGGCGTCGCAGGGCGGCTGCCAGCGCATCCACAAGGTCCTGCCCCGACGTCGGATCCGCCTCTGCCAGAGCCGCTCTCGCGTGGTCGGGCGCCGGGACGAAGTGCTTGCGGGTGGCCTTGGGCAGCGACTTGATCAGGGCGGTGGCGAGCTCCTCGCGCAGCCCCGGCACCAGCCAGTCGAAGCCCTCGTCGCGCACCTGGTTGAGCACTTCGACGGGGATGTGGCAGGTCACGCCGTCGGCGTCGGCGCCCGGCTCGAACTGGTAGGTCAGGCGCAGCTGCAGGTCACCCTGCTGCCAGACCTGGGGGTAGTCGGCCGACACCGAGGTGTCCGCACCCTCGGCGACAACGACGTCCTCGGTGAAGGTCAGCAGGTCCGGCGTCTCGCGCCGCGCCTGCTTCCACCACGAGTCGAAGTGCCGCCCGGACACGACGGACTCGGGGATCCGCGCGTCGTAGAAGTCGAACAGCTCGTCGTCGTCGACCAGGATGTCCCGGCGCCGCGCCCGCTCCTCCAGCTCGGCGACCTCCGTGAGCAGCCGCCGGTTGGCGTGGAAGAACTCGTGCCGCGTGTCCCAGTCCCCCTCGACCAGCGCGTGCCGGATGAACAGCTCGCGGGCGAGCGGCCCGTCGACCCGGCCGAGACCGACGGTGCGGCCCGCGACCAGGGGCACGCCATACAGGGTGACGCGCTCGAGGGCGACGCCCGAGGCGCGCTTGCGCTCCCAGTGAGGCTCGGCGTAGGTGCGCTTGACGAGGTGGCTCCCGAGCCGCTCCGCCCACGCCGGGTCGATGCGCGCGTTGGTGCGCGCCCACAGCCGCGTGGTCTCGACGAGCTCGGCCGCCATGACCCAGTCGGGCTGCTGCCGGTGCAGCACCGACCCCGGCTGGATCGCGAACCTGGCACCCCGCGCGCCGGCATACTCCCGCCGCTCGGGGTCGCGAAGCCCGATGTGCGACAACAGCCCCGACAGCATCGCCTGGTGGATGGCGTCGGGCGCGGCCGGGCTCTGGTTGGGCTGCAGCCCGAGGGTCTTGCAGGCCTGCCGCAGCTGCAGGTGCAGGTCCTGCCACTCCCGGATCCGCAGGTAGTGGAGGTACTCCCGCTGGCACATGCGACGAAAGGCGCTGCCGCTCAGGGCCTTCTGCTGCTCGCGCACGTAGCGCCACAGGTTGAGCCAGCTGACGAAGTCGCTGTGCTCGTCCTTGAACCTCGCATGCTGCTGGTCCGCCTGGGCCTGCTTGTCGGCGGGGCGCTCGCGCGGGTCCTGGATCGACAGGGCCGCCGTGATGACGAGCACCTCGGCGAGACAACCGTTGTCGTGCGCCTCCAGCAGCATCCGCGCCAGGCGCGGGTCCAGTGGCAGGGCCGCGATCTTCTGCCCGTATGCCGTCAGCCCGCGCGGCCGCTGCCCCGACCGACCCGCCGACGCCGCGTCGATGGCGCCGATCTCGTGGAGCAGGTTGAGGCCGTCGGTGACCTGGCGCGCGTCCGGCGGGTCGACGAAGGGGAACCGCGCGATGTCCCCGAGGCCGAGGGAGATCATCTGCAGGATGACGCTGGCGAGGTTGGTGCGCAGGATCTCGGGGTCGGTGAACTCCGGTCGTGCCGCGAAGTCCTCCTCGCCGTAGAGCCGGATGCAGATGCCGTCGGAGACTCGCCCGCAGCGGCCGGCGCGCTGCGCGGCGGAGGCCTGGGAGATCGGCTCGATGGGCAGCCGCTGCACCTTGGTGCGCTGGCTGTAGCGGGAGATGCGGGCGACGCCCGTGTCCACGACGTAGCGGATGCCGGGCACGGTGAGCGAGGTCTCGGCGACGTTGGTGGCGAGCACGACCCGGCGCCCCGCGTGACGGGAGAAGACCCGGTGCTGCTCGGCGCTCGACAGCCGGGCGTAGAGCGGCAGGATCTCCGTCCCGGGCAGCCGCAGGCCCTCGAGCGCGTCTGCGGCGTCGCGGATCTCGCGCTCCCCCGAGCAGAAGACGAGCACGTCCTGGTCCGAGCCGTCGCCGGACCCGGCCTCGGTCCAGAGCTCCTCGACCGCGTCCACGATCCCGGTGACCTGGTCCACGGTGTCGAGCAGATCGCCTGCGGGAGAGAGGCGTTCGAGAGGTCGGTAGCGCACCTCGACCGGGTAGGTGCGCCCCGAGACCTCGATGATCGGCGCGGGCTCGCCGGCGGCAGAGGCGAAGTGGTGGGCGAACCGCTCGGGGTCGATGGTGGCGGAGGTGACGATGACCTTGAGGTCCGGGCGTCGCGGCAGCAGCTGCTTGAGGTAGCCGAGGATGAAGTCGATGTTGAGCGACCGCTCGTGCGCCTCGTCGATGATGATCGTGTCGTAGCGCCGCAGGTCGCGGTCGCGCTGCAGCTCGGCGAGCAGGATCCCGTCGGTCATGACCTTGACGAGGGTGTCGCGGGTCGCGTGGTCGCCGAAGCGCACCTGGTAGCCGACGGGCCGCTCCTCCCCGTCCACCCGCTCTCCCGTGATGGGGTGCCCGAGCTCCTCGGCCATGCGCTCGGCGACCGACCGGGCCGCGATGCGCCGCGGCTGGGTGTGGCCGATCAGGCCCTGGATGCCCCGGCCGAGCTCCAGGCAGATCTTGGGGATCTGGGTGGTCTTGCCGGACCCGGTCTCGCCGGCGATGACCACGACCTGGTGGTCGCGGATCGCTGCGGCGATGTCGTCCTTGCGGGCGACGACCGGCAGGTGCTCGGGATAGGTGATCTCGGGGACCAGCGCACGGCGGCGCGCGAGCCGCTCCAACCGCCGCGACCGGGCGGCCTCCCGCTCCTCGGGCGTCTGCGAGCGCCCCCTCCTGCCGGAGGACCGGGGGCGGCGGGTCTGGTCAGGCACGCCTTCCAGGATAGGTGCCGCGTCGGGCTGCGGTGCACGGAGCGCAGGTCACCGGACCGCGCCGCACCCGGTGATGCGGTAGATGCTCACCGTCCCGTCGCGCCCGATCCGCTCGAGGCCGGCCACGTCCGACAGCTCCCGCAGCCCGGCGAAGGCGGGATAGCGGGGGTCGTTGTCCCAGACCCGGTCGGTGTCCTCGACGACGTAGCCGACGTGCAGCCGCTGCACCGCCGCGCACACGGCGGGGCTCATCTCGCGCAGGTGGCGGCGCAGCAGGTCGCGGTCGCCCGCCCACACCCCGCCGAAGTGGGTGATGACGCCGGGGTGCCCGCCGAGCACCCCGGCCCACTGCCCGCCCCCGAAGGGGTCGCCGATGACCCCCAGGCCGTCCGGGCGGGCACCGAGCACGTCGGCGTAGAGCCGGCCCTCGCGCTGCGAGACGACCGTGCGCCACCACTGCTGGTCGCCGTAGTTGCGTCCGACCAGGCGCCGCGCCGACGCGGTCGCAGAGGGCCAGCCCTGCAGCACCAGCGCCGCGACGAGCACCGCGACCACCCAGCGGCCGGACCTCTTGCCCGGCACCGGGATCCACCGGTCGCCCAGCCGGACCAGGGCAGCCGCCCCCGTCGCCGCGAGCAGCAGGACCGGGATCGCGATGGGGGCGGCGACCCGGTAGGGCTCGCGGTCCCACAGGGCGGTGACGATCGCGAGCCAGCCCCCGGACACCGAGGCCGCGATGACGTAGCAGGCCCCCACGAGCAGGGCGGAGACGACCAGCCAGCCGCGGCCGCGGCGCACCCCGGCCACGGCGCCGCACAGCGCGAGCAGCGCCAGCGCCAGCCACCCCGGGGTGAGGTGGGTGCCGACCGTGAGGATCTCCTGGACCGCCTGCCCCGTGTCGGTGACGGACCGCGTCCGGTTGTGCAGCAGCCCCTGCACCGGCCTGGACCTCGCGAGCAGCACGAGCAGCACGGCGAGCACCGCTGCGGCACCGGCGCCGACGGCGAGCGCGCGTCGCCGCCCCCCGGGGTGACGCCGCAGCAGCTGCGATCCCTCGGACCACCCGGCCGTGACGACCAGCGGCGCGACGACGAGCAGCACGCTGAGCAGCCCGGCGGGGTGCACCAGCCCGAGCCCGAGCGCGGCCGCCCCCGTGGACCAGAGCCAACCGATGCGCGACACGAGGCGGTGCCGCCGGTCCAGCAGCAGCGCCATCAGCGCCAGCAGGCCGGGGGCGAGGGCCACGGCGGCGGCGTTGGACCACAGCACCCCGAAGTGCAGCAGCAGCGTCGGGAAGACCAGCGTCACCGGCACCAGCCCCACCGCGGCGACGGTGGCGACCAGGTCCCCGGTCAGCAGCCGTATGGCGAGCACCATCCCGAGGGGCCAGACCACCGCGGCCAGCACCAGCGTGACCACGTTGAGCACGACGACCGGGTGCGCCCCGGTGAGCTGCGCGACGAGGGCGGCGTGGGCGTGCAGGCCGCTCGGGTAGAACGTGGTGGCCGACGACGGCGAGGAGGTGGCGCCGACGGAGTACCACCCGGCGTCGCCGGTCGCGAGGACCCGGGCGAGCGCGTTGACGTGGAAGCCCGCGTCGTGGGACTGCTGCAGCGCGTCGGGCCGCGGCACCCCCGGCAGCAGCACCCACCAGGACGCGCCGACCGCAGCGACGACCGAGGCGACGGTGAGGACCGACCGGCCCGCCGGACCGAGCCGCGACGCGGCCGGTCCGGGTGGGTCAGCGGCGCGGGGCACCGGTTGCGAGCGGAGCCGCGCCTGCACCACGCGGCGGGTGAGCAGGGCGAGCAGCCCCAGCGGCAGCAGCGTGACGAGCACCGGCAGCGGGCCCCACGCCACGCCGCCGAGGGTGGTCCAGGTGACGGCGGCGCCGAGCACACCCGCGGAGGCGGCGGGCGCGGCCGCCACCGCCGTCCAACGAGGGACGCCGGCGGCGAGGAGCAGCACGAGCCCCGGCACGAGCTGCAGGAGGAGCGACACGAGGATCGCCGGGGTCGCTCCCCACCAGGACGCGAGCGGGTGGAGCAGGGGTCAGTCGACCTTCGTGACCGTGACGGCCGCCTTGTCGGCCGCCCGCTGGGCCTCGCTGCGGTCGTCGTCGTGCGAGCCGCAGCCGCCGCCTCCGCCACAGCCGCCGCACCCACCACCGCTGCCGCAGCTGCTCGGGCGCGCGTGGGCCGCCTCCACGTCCGCGGCCACGTTGGCGGCGTAGTCCTCGGCCAGCCGGTCGGCGGCGGCGCGGGTCTCGGCATACGCCTCGGGGAAGCCGGGCTGCTGCTGCAGGACGGGCAGGAGGAGCTGGTCCTCCTTGGCGAGGTGCGCGCGCAGCAGCACCCGCAGCGCCTGCGCGTCGCCGGCCAGCTGCGCGGCGTCCTGGGCGGCGTTGACGGCGTCGACGAGAGCGGCGACGACCCGGTGGTCGGCGACGAGCGCCTGCACGAGCAGCGACGACTCGGCCACGCCGGCGGCCAGCGGGTAGAGGACCTGCTCCTTGGCGACCGCGCTCGGGATCAGCTCGAACTGGCACCAGGTCGCCAGGTCCGCGTGCGCCTGGCCGAAGGCCTGCGCGTCGGCCTGCCCGATCGCCCCGATCAGGGCACCCACGGTCGACTCGACGGTGGCGAGCAGCGCGTGGTTGTCCTCGCGCAGCCCGGGGGCGGTGGTGGTGTCCTGCTCGGCAACGGTGGTCATGCCCTGCGTTCCTTCCAGTCGTGACGCGGCACCCTCGCGACGGGCGGACGGGTGCGCCTCCCTACACTAGTGGTCGTGTCCATCTCGCCCGCTCCCGACCAGCGCGTGGATGGTGCCCACGCCACGGGGCAGGGCCCGCACCCGGCCCCCGAGAGCACCGAGCCGCAGGTCCTGACGTCCGCGCGCCAGTCGGTGCTGCGCGTCCTGCGCCGCCACGCCGCCCCGATGACCGTCGACGAGACGGCCCGGGAGTGCCGGCTGCACAACAACACCGTGCGCACCCACCTGGACGCCCTGGTCGAGGCCGGCTTCGCCCGGCGGTTCCGGGCACCCATCACCGGCCGGGGGCGGCCGGCCTGGTGCTACGAGGCGACCGTGGCCGGCACCGAGGCCGGGTCGGAGTATGCCGCCCTCGCCGTCGCCCTGGCCGACCAGGTCGGGGAGCTCCCCGAGGCACGCTCCATCGCCCACGCCGCCGGCGTCGCATGGGGGCGCTCGCTGCAGCGGGACAGCCCGGTCCGGCAGGTGGAGCACCAGCAGGGACCGCGGGACCGGCTCCGCGAGGGCCTGGACCAGATGGGTTTCGCCCCCGAGGACGAGACCGACCACGGGGGGCGGCCGAGCGGGGACGCGCTCGTGCTGCGCCAGTGCCCGATGCTCGACGCGGCGCAGCGCGTGCCGCACGTCGTGTGCACCGTGCACCAGGGGCTCGCCGCCGCGCTCGTCGAGTCCGCCGGGGGCGACCCGGGCAGCGTGCAGGTCGAGCCGTTCTCCGTGCCGGGGGGTTGCCGGGTGGTCCTCGCCGCCGACGCGACCGAGCCCGACCCGCGCCGCGACCCGCGCGACTGAGCGCGTCGGCCGCGGGACGCGGTCGGACGGCGGCGGCGTCCCGAGGCTCGGCGGGGTAGTGTTCCGCCCCGTGATGGACGCCTACCGCTCCCCGGCCGGCCGGTCCGCCGTGCAGCGGTGGTGCTCCGCGGCGCTGGACCGCTGGACGGTGCCGCATCGGACGCTGCGCCTGGACGTCCCCCTCGGCGACGGCAGCGTCGCCACCCACGTCACCGTGGTCGGCGAGGGCGCCCCGCGCTACCTCTGGCTCCCCGGCACGGCCTCCAGCGCGACCAGCTCGCTGACCGCCCTGGAGGTGCTGTCCCGCCACGGGACCGTGTGGGCGCTGGACCTGCCCGGGCAGCCCGGGCTGTCCCAGCCGGAGCGGCCCCGGCACGACCTCACGGTGTGGTACTCCACCTGGCTGGAGGCGGTCCTCGACGAGATCGCGACGCTGCCCGGCAGCGGCGACGTGACGCTCGTCGGGTCCTCCCTCGGCGCGGCCGTGGCGCTCAGCGCCGACCGGCCCGCCGTGACCGCGAGGTTCCTGCTCGCCCCCGGCGGCCTGCTGCCGGTCAGCACGTCCCCGAGCCTGGTGCGCGACCACACCCGGTGGTCGCTGCACGCCTCCCCCGCGAGCGCCCGCGCCCTGATGCGGCACCTCGTCGCCCCGGGCGAGCCGGTCTCGGACTGCGCGGTCGAGTGGCTGACCCTCGTGGGGCGGGCCTGCAAGACCATCCGCTCCCCCCGGCCGCTGCCGCAGCACTACCTGGACCGCATCGACGGCGCCCCGCTGCGCGTGGTCGTCGGCGAGGACGACAAGCTGGTGCCGCCGACCCCGCTCACGTCGTCGGTGGCGCGCCGCACCAGCGCCCGGGTGACCGTCCTGGAGGGCTGCGGGCACCTGATCCCCTCCGACCGGTGGGAGCAGGTCTTCCGGGTCCTGCCCGCCTGACCCGGTGCCCCGCGGTAGCGTCGTCGGGCAAGGCCCCAACCCCACCGGGAGCGGCATGACCGACCACCTGTGCGACCACCTGCTCTCCCGCGCTGCCGACCGCCCCGACGCGACGGCCCTGCGCGACCTGGCGACGGAGACCGCGCAGGAGTGGACCTACGCCGACCTCACCGCGCAGGTGGGGCAGGTGTGCCACGCGCTCATCGCCTGCGGGCTGCACCCCGGCGACGCCGTCGCGATCGTCTCCGACAACCGCGCCGAGTGGCTCATCGCCGAGCTGGGCATCCTCGCCGCGTCCGGCGTCGTGGTGCACCTCGGGCCCGCCACCCCGACCGAGGAGCTCGCGATCATCCTGCGGGAGACGGAGGCCCGGGTGGCCTTCGTCTCCGGGGGCGTGCTGGTGGACCAGCTGACCCGGGTGACGGGGCGGCTCCCCTCGCTGCGCGTGGTCATCAGCTTCGACGAGGGGCCCGGGGTCTCGCCGCTGCTGGACGACCAGGCGGTCCTGGCCATGGGCAGCGCGGTCGACGAGCTCGGCGTCGAGGTGGGCACCCACGGCACCTTCTCGTGGCCGCGGCTGCTCGCGGCGCCCTTCGACATCGCGACCGCGGCCGAGGCGCAGCGCCGCCGCGACGCCTGGGGCCCGGACGACATCGCCTTCATCGACTACACCGTGGGTGGCGCCGGGGAGCTGCGCGGCGTCGTGCTCACCCACCGGTCGACGCTGCTGACGGTCCGCGCCATCGCCGAGGCCTTCCGCGTCGAGGACCCGCTCCACGAGGTGGCGACGCTGCCGCTGCACCACGGGCTGCAGCACGGCAGCAGCGTCCTCGCGCTGATGTCCGGGGGGTCGGTGACCCTGGTCCGCGACCTCGAGACCGTGGGCACCGCGCTGCGCCAGGTGCGCCCGACCCTGCTGATGACGACGATGCCGGTGCTGCGCCGGCTGGTGGAGGAGGCGACCCGCCGGGCCGCCGCACACCTGCCCCTCGGGTCCTCGCTCGTCCCGTGGTGCTTGGACGCGGTGCGCCGCGACGGCCTCCGGGGCGCCCAGACCCGGTCGCCGTCCCCCGCCGACCGGGTACGGACCGCGGTGGCGCAGTCCGTGCTGGGCCGTCACGTCGCCGAGCACCTGGGCGGCCCCAAGGACGTCTTCGTCGTCGCGGGGACCGGCGCGCTCCCCGAGCTGCTCCACCTGCTCGAGCTCGCCGGCCTGCCCCCGCACCGCGGCTGGAGCACCCTGGAGAGCGGTGCCCTGGCGACGACCAACGCGCCGGGCGCCATACGGGCGGGGTCGGTGGGGCGCCCCCTCGGGAGCCTGGAGGTGGCCATCGACCCGGACGGGCAGGTGCTGCTGCGCGGGGCGGGGATCATGCGGGGCTACTTCGGGCTGCCCGCCGTGACCCAGCGCGTGCTCGCCGACGGCTGGCTGCACACCGGCCAGATCGGGCGCCTGGACGCCGACGGCTACCTGCACCTGACCAGCCGGCTCGACGACATGATCGTGACGGACTCGCTGCGCTACGTCGCGCCGCAGCTGGTCGAGTCCCGGTTGCGGGGCCTGCCGGTCGTCGCCGACGTGGTCGTCGTCGGCCACGGCCGCCCCTGCCTCGCGGCCATCGTCGAGCCCGACCTGGAGCTGGCCCGCCACATCCGGGTGGTCGGCGGGGACCCCTCGCCCGCGTCGCCCGAGGAGCTCGTCACCGACCCCCTGGTCGTGCGGGCGGTCGGCGACGCCGTGCGGCTCGCCAACTCGACGCTGTCCCAGGAGCAGCGGGTGCGGGCCTTCCGGCTGACCGCGACGCGGCTCGAGGAGCTCGGGTCCGCGGGCGCCTCGTCGTTCGTGCGCCGGCAGCGGCTGGAGCGGGAGTGCTCCGACGTCATCGATGAGCTGTACGCCCAGCTGGCGACCGACGACCCGGACCGTCGTCGGCCCTCGGGCGGTCGGTCCTCCGGCAGCAGGTCCTCGGGCGGTCGCACGTCGAGCGGTCGGTCCTCGGGAGGTCGCACGTCGAGCAGTCGCTCAGCGGGCAGTCGCTGACCCGGGAGTGGCTGACCGGCCGGGGGCGTCGGCCGCCTCTCTGTCGGCTAGCGTGACCGGTGACCACGAGCGGACGGAGAGCCGATGCCCCACCCCACCACGAGCCGCAGGGCCGCGCCCCGCTTCGCCGAGGACCACCTGGCCCGCCTCTACGCCCGGGTGATGGTCGAGCACGCCGACCGGCCCGCGACGCGGGTGCTCGACGACGAGTCGCTGACCTGGACCTACGCGCAGCTGGCGAGCCGCGTGCGCGCGCTCGCCGAGACGCTGGTCCGGCACGGGGTGACCTCCGGCGACCGGGTCGCGATCCTCTCCCCCAACACGCCGCAGTGGAGCGTGGTGGACCTCGCCGCGCTGGCGGTCGGCGCCGTCGTGGTGCCCGTCTACCCCACGTCGACCCCCGAGCAGGCGCGCCACGTGCTCGCCCACAGCGGCGCGGTGGCGGTCTTCGTGGGCGACGAGCCCCTGCTGGAGCTGGTGCGCGGCATCCGGGACGAGCTGCCCGACCTGCGGCTGGTCGGCTGCGTCGCGGACGTGGCGGGCGACGACCTCCTCGGCCGCTGGAGCGACCTGGTCACCCCGGCCGACGACTCGGCATACGGCTCTCCCGGCGACCCGGCGCACGGCGCTGCGGACGATGCGGCCGCCGAGGTCGACCGCCGCACCGCCGCCGGCCGGCCCGACGACCTCGCCACGATCATCTACACCTCCGGGACCACCGGTGTCCCCAAGGGGGTGGCGCTGTCCCACGCCACGCTGCTGCACCAGCTCCACGCGGTGGACGCGTTCTTCGGCTTCGGCCCGCACGACCAGAGCCTGGCCTTCCTGCCGCTGTCGCACGCGCTGGAGCGAGCCTGGACCTTCTTCGTGCTGTCCCACGGCGCCCTCAACACCTACGTGCGCGACCCGCGCACCGTGGCCGACCAGCTGGTGCGGGCGCGGCCAACGGCCCTGGTCGCGGTCCCCAAGCTCTACGAGACCGTCTACGCGGTCGCGCACGCCATGGCCGCGAAGTCGCCGGTGCGGCAGCGGATCTTCGACTGGGCGATCGGCGTCGGCACCGAGGTGGGTCGGCGCCGCCTGGCCGGCGAGGAGCCTTCCCGCTCGCTGCGGCTCCGGCTGCGCCTCGCCGACCGGCTCGTGCTGCACAACATCCGCGACGCCGTCGGCGGCCTCAAGTCGGTCCTGGCCGCCGGGGGCGCGCCGCTGCGCCGGGAGGTCGAGGAGTTCTTCTGGGCCGGCGGGCTGCTCGTCTGCCAGGGCTACGGCATGACCGAGACCGGCCCGCTGATGACCTTCAACTGCCCGGCGGCGGTGCGGTTCGGGACTGTGGGCCGCGTCATCCAGGACGGCGAGCTGCGCGTTGGCGAGAAGGGCGAGCTGCTCTACCGCGGCCCCAACCTGATGTCCGGCTACTGGCGCGACGAGGAGGCCACGGCCCAGGCGCTCGCGGACGGCTGGCTGCGCACCGGCGACGTGGGCGAGGTCGACGAGGACGGGTTCGTGACGGTCACCGACCGGTTGAAGGACCTGATCGTCACGCTGCAGGGCAAGAACATCGCCCCCGCCCCCATCGAGGGACGCATCGCCGAGCACCCGGCCGTCGAGCACGCCGTGGTCATCGGTGACCGGCGCCCCTGCCTCGTGGCCCTCGTGCGGCTCGCCGACGGCGCGGCCGGCGAGCTGGACGACGTGCGCCGCCACGTCGAGGAGATCAACGCGGGTCTGCCCTCTCAGGAACGCATCCGGGCCGTCGAGGCCCTGGACGTGGAGCCCACCATCGAGTCGGGGCTGCTGACCCCGACGCTCAAGGTGCGTCGACGTGCGCTGGAGGAGCGCTGCGCCGACCAGCTGGACCGGCTGTATGCCGAGGTGGCTGCCCGCCGGGCCGACGCGCGCCCGTCGTGACGGTGGCCGACGGGGTGGTCCACGGTGCCCGCCTCGGCCGGACCCCGGCGGCCGCGCGCGCCTGCAGGAGCGGCAGCGAGAGCGCCGCTCCGGTGGGCGCGATGCCGGCGGGCGTCCCGGCGGCGGGTGCCGTGCCGGCGGGCAGGACAGCTGACGGCGGCGTGACGGTGGCACGGACGACCGACCTCCCCTCCAGCCCGAGCGCGACGGCGGCGCCCACGGCCAGCACCGCGGCTCCCGCGGCGACGACCGGCGCCACCCGCGGCGGCGGCTCCACCTCCGCCTCCCGGTAGCGCCAGGTCGCGCGGCCGGGGCCCTCGGACCCGCTGGACCACCACGGCTGGTCGTGGCCGCGCTCCGTGCCCTCTCCCCCGAGGTCCCGCCCGGTCACCGGTGCGCGCCGGGTCAGGCGACGCGACGGCGGGGCCGCAGCACCGCACGCACCGCCGCGCCGACCACGTGGTCGTCGTCGTCGAGGCCGCCCGGCAGGTGGTCGGGCACCACGTCGTCGGCGTCCGCGAGGTAGGCCATGGCCGCGACCAGGACGGCGCGCTCCTCGGCCCCGAAGTGCTGCCACCCGGCCATCAGCGCCATCAGGTCGTTGGCCAGCTCGCCGATCCGCTGGGACACGAGGGGGTGGGTCTGCAGGTGCTGCTCCAGCTGCCGGGACAGGGCGACCACGCCGTCGTCGTCGAGGGCCACGCAGCGGTCCCGCACCGCGCCCCACAGGTCGCCCAGCTCGAGGCGGAAGGTCTCGAGGGCACCACCCGGAGCCTGCGGCAGTCCTGCTCGCGGCTCGCCCCGCTCCAGCAGAGTGGTGGCTGAGGTGCCGTGGGTGCCGTCGGTGGTGCTCACGAGATCGACTCTAGGCCCTGGCACTGGGTGTCCGCTGGAGATCCGCTGCACCGGTCAGCCGCAGTGCAGGTGCTCGGCGACCAGCTGGGCCAGCGCGTCGGCGTTGCCGAAGAGCCGCTCCGACAGCTGGTCGTCGTGATAGCCACGCAGCATCGCCGCCTGCGCGTCGACCAGGCCGGGTGGGAACACCCCGCCCGCCTCGTAGTGGGCGCGGTCAGCCAGCAGCGCCTCGGCGGACCGGGCGCACGAGCTGGGCAGCTGCGGCAGGTGCGGGTCGCGGGAGGCGTCCTGGGCGGCGTAGCCGCGCCGCGCCACCTCCAGCGAGTCCTCGCCCAGCAGGCCGGTCCGGGCGGCGACGGCGAGCCCGGCGAGGAGCAGGTGCACGTGGGCGCTCCCGTCGGGCGAGCGGATCTCGATGGTCTGGCTGTCGGTGGCGTCGATGTCCTGGGGAGCCTCCAGGGGGTTGGCGTCGCGGACCATGCGGTCGCCGATGCCGCGCCAGCCGAGCGGGACGCGGACCAGCACCGACCGGTTGCGGTCGCCCCAGCAGATCGCGGTGGGCGCCTCCTGGTGCGGCACCAGCCGCAGGTAGGACGTGGGCACCGTGTTGCCCCAGGCGGTCAGCGACGCGGCGCGCTGCAGGTAGCCGGCGATGACCCGGTGGGCGTCCTCGGTCAGCCCGTCGGCGTCGGCGAAGACGTAGCGCCCGTCCCGGGACAGGCGGGTGTGGAAGTGCATCCCGGAGCCGGCCTGCCCGACGACGATCTTCGGCGCGAAGCTGACCTGCAGCCCGTGCCGGTAGGCCACCTCCCGCAGCACCCACTTGCCGAGGACCAGCTGGTCGGCCGCGTCCTGGACCGGCACCGGCAGGAACTCGATCTCGTGCTGCACCATCTCCTGACCGTCGGCGACGATGTTGCCGACCTCGGCGTGGCCGTACTTGATCTGGCAGCCCATCCGGGCGAGGTGGGCCATGGTCTCCCGCCGCACGTTCCCCCACTTCGAGTAGGGGTGCGCCTCGTGGTAGCCGCGCTGCTCCACGATCGGGTAGATCGAGTCCACCTCGCTGAAGAGGTAGTACTCCAGCTCGCCGAGGGCCTCGAGCCGGGCGCCGGTGGTCTCCTCGAGGTAGGCCTGCGCGCGCCGCAGCACCTGCTCGGGCGCCGACGCGAGCGGCGCCCCGTCGACGTCGTAGAAGGAGCAGAGCAGGTCCAGCGTGGGCTCGTCGGCGAAGGGGTTGACGAAGGCGGTGCGGTAGCGGGGCACGACATACAGGTCCGACGCGCTGGCGCTCACGAACGGGAACAGGCTCGACCCGTCGACCCGCTCCCCCAGCGTCAGCACCCGGTCGAGGTGCTCCCGGGAGGTGATGACGATGTTGAGCTTCTTGAGCCGCCCGTCCCCCGCGACGTAGCGGAAGTTGAGCATCGTGATGCCGTGGCTCTCCACGAACGCGATGATGTCGGCCTTGGTGAGCTCGGCGGCGGGCTTGCCGGTCGCGCGGACCAGCTCGTGGGCGGTGAGGGCGTCGGCCATGGTGCGCTCCTGGTGAGGGGCCACGTCGTCGTGGCGGTGCAGGGGTCTCCTGTCCCCCTCATCGTGCCCACCCGCCTCTCCCGCTCCTCACCCGGGGTGGCCGTATGCCGGGCGCTGCGCGCCGCCGCCGTCACGCCTCGCGCGGGGATGTCCCGTGCGGGGATGTCCCGTGCGGGGACGCGAGGTCGGCCGCCGTGGTGCCGGCGAGCGCCCGGCGCACCGTCGGGACGGCCGCGACGAGGCGCCGGGTGTAGTCCTCGGCGGGGTGGCGGTAGACCTGCTCGGTGGGTCCGGCCTCGACGACCTGCCCGGCGTGCATCACGACGACGCGGGTGCACACGTGGCGCACGACGGACAGGTCGTGGGAGACGAAGACGAGCGTCAGCGCCAGCTCCTGCACGAGGGACTCGATGACCTCGAGCACCTGGGCGCGCACCGACACGTCGAGCGCGGAGACGGGTTCGTCGGCGAGCAGGATGCCCGGGGAGGGGGCGAGGGCCCGGGCGATCGCGATGCGTTGCCGCTGCCCGCCGGAGAACTGGTGCGGGTAGCGGGACGCCGCCGACGGGTCCAGGCCCACGGAGGTCAGCAGCTCGGCCACCCGTCGGGTGCGGTCGCCGGGGATCCCGAGGGCGTCCAGGGGTTCGGTGACGATGGTGCCGACCCGGTGGCGCGGGTCCAGCGAGCTCATGGGGTCCTGGAAGACGACCTGCAGGCGTCGGCGCAGCCACGCGAGCTGCCGGTCGCCGGCGCGGGTGATGTCCGTCCCGTCGACGCTGACCGAGCCGGAGGTGGCGCGGTCCAGCCCCGCCATGATCCGCAGCAGCGTGGACTTGCCGCAGCCGGACTCCCCGACGATCCCGAGCTTCTCGCCGGGCGCGACGTCGAGGGACACCCCGCGCAGCGCCGGCACGACGGGGGCGGGGCCGAGCAACCGGCGGCGGGGGCGCGGGTAGTCGCGCGTGACGTCGACGACGGAGACGGCGGGCGGGGTCGTCATACGAACATCTCCGTGCGGGCGGGGTGGTGGCAGGCGTATCCGGGCCCGTCGGGCACCCCGGTCCACGGCGGCGGCTGCTCGCAGGTCGCCGTGGCCTTCCAGCAGCGGGTGCGGAAGACGCAGCCGTGCGGGAGCTCCCCCGCGGGCGGGACGGACCCGGCGATGGTGCGCAGCCGGCCGGTCGCGGGCTCCACCGCCAGGTCGGAGGCGGCGAGCAGCCCCTGGGTGTAGCGGTGGCGCGGGTGCCGGAAGACCTGCTGGACGGGCCCGGCCTCGACGATGCGGCCGGCGTACATCACCGCGACGGACTCGCACACGGTCGCGACGACCGCGAGGTCGTGGGTGATGAAGAGCAGCGCGGCGTCGCGCGCCTCGACCCCGGACACGACGAGGTCGAGCACCTGCGCCTGGACCGTGACGTCGAGGGCGGTGGTGGGTTCGTCGCAGATGAGCAGCAGGGGGTCGTTGGCGAGCGCGATCGCGAGCACGACCCGCTGGCGCTGCCCGCCGGAGAGCTGGTGCGGGTAGGCGCGCATCGTGCCGGCCGGGTCCGGCAGCCGCACCGCGGCGAGCAGCTCGACCGCGCGGGCGCACGCCTCGTCCCGGGGCCGGCCGTGCACCGTCATGGCCTCGGCCACCTGGTCCCCGACCCGCATCGTGGGGTTGAGCGCGGTCATCGGCTCCTGGAAGACCATCGCCACGTCCCGGCCGCGCACCGCGGACAGCTCCCGCTCCCCCGCGCCGATGACGTCACCGTCGACCCCGGCGAGCCGGATGGACCCCGTGGCCTGCAGCGAGCGCGGCAGCAGCCCCATCACCGCGAGGCTGGTGATGGACTTGCCGGAGCCGGACTCCCCGATCAGCCCCACCCGCTCGCCGGGGCCGATGGTCAGGGACACCCCGTCGAGCAGCCGGGTGGGCCCGGCGGTGATGGAGAGGTCGCGGACCTGCAGGACGGGCTCGGTCATCCCCGGTCCTCCAGGGTGGGGTCCAGCAGGTCGCGCAGCCCGTCGCCGAGCAGGTTGAAGCCGAGCACCGCCACCGCGATCGCGAGCCCGGGCACCCACGCCAGCCGCGGGGTCTGCCACAGCGTGGCCTGCGAGTCGTAGAGCATCCGGCCCCAGGAGGGCACGTCCGGCGGAGTCCCCACCCCGAGATAGCTCAGCCCCGCCTCGGCGAGGATCGCCATGCCGAACGCCACCGAGGCCTGCACGATGACCAGGTTGGCGACGCCGGGCAGCACGTGGTGCACGGCGATGCCGAGGGAGGAGCGACCGGCGGCACGGGCGGCCAGGATGTACTCCCGGTGCATGATCGACAGCACCCCCGCGCGCGTCACCCGCGCGAAGCTCGGGATCGAGGCGATGCCGATCGCGACCATCGCCACCGTGGTCGAGCCGCCCCGGACGGCGGCCAGCATGATCGCGAGCAGCAGCGCCGGGAAGGCCAGCAGCACGTCGTTGGCCCGCATCAGCAGCCGCCCGAGCAGGCCGCCACGCATCCCCGCGACGATCCCGAGCGGCACCCCGACGAGCGCGGCCACCCCGACCGAGACGATGCCGACGAGCAGCGTGGTGCGCGCCCCCACCATGAGGCGGGACAGCTCGTCCTGCCCGAGCCGGTCGGTGCCGAGCGGGTACCCGGGCATCGGCCCCCGCAGCGCGACGGAGCCGTCGGTCAGGTCCGGCGGGTGCGGGGTCCACACGAAGCTGACCAGCGCCGTGACGACGACGAGGCCGACCAGGGCGGCGCCCACGAGCAGCGACGCGTCGACGCGGCGGGCGCGGCGCGCAGCGCCCGGCATACGGCCGCGGGCAGCAGGAGGGGTGCCGGGCAACGAGACCCGTGGGTCGAGGGTCATCGCGTGCCCGTCCGCAGCCGGGGGTCGAGCACGACGTAGAGCAGGTCGACGAGCAGGTTGACGACGAGCACCGCGACGACCAGGACCATCACGACGTCCTGCACGACGAGCAGGTCGCGGTTGCCGACGCTGTCCAGGAGCAGGGAGCCGAGGCCGGGGACGACGAAGACGCGCTCGACGACGACCGCACCGATGAGGGTCGTGGCGAGCTGCAGCCCGAGCACCGTCATCACCGGGACCGACGCGTTGCGCAGGCCGTGCCGGACCAGCGCGGGGCCCGGACGCAGCCCCTTGGCCCGGGCCGTGCGCAGGTAGTCCTCGTGCAGCACGTCCAGGACGGCCGAGCGCACGTAGCGCGACAGCACCGCCGCCTGGACCAGGCCGAGCGACAGCGCCGGCAGGGTCAGCTGGCGCAGGAACATCACGGGGTCCTCCGCCGGTGGGGTCCACCCGTTGGCCGGGAACCACCCGAGCCGCACCGCGAAGTAGCTGATGAGCAGCACCCCGACGAGGAAGGCCGGCACCGCCACCCCGAGCTGGGAGACCGCGGCGAGCACCACCCCGAGCGGGCGGCGGTGGTGGAGCGCGGCGAGCGTCCCGAGCGGCAGCGCGACGACCACCGCGACCAGCAGCGCCGCCAGCACCAGCAGCAGCGACACCTGCAACCGGTCGGCGACCTGCGGAGCGATCGGCGCGCGGGAGACGTATGACGCCCCGAGGTCGCCGGTGACCAGGCCCCGCAGCCAGTCGAGGTACTGCACCGGCAGGGCCCGGTCCAGCCCGAAGTCGTGCCGCAGCGCGGCGACGGCCTCGTCGGTGGCGCCGGTGCCGAGGGCGACCCGGGCGGGGTCGCCGGGCAGCAGCACCATCAGGCCGAAGACCAGGACGCTGCTCACCAGCAGCGAGGTCACGAAGACCCCGACGCGTCGCAGCAGGCCGAGCAGCATGGGGTCCAGGCTAGGACCGCGAGAGGCGGGCCAGGTCCAGCGTCTCGCCCACCGCGTTGGTCGGCAGGCCCTGGATGCCCTTGTCGGCGACCACGAGGTTGGGCATGAGGAAGAGCACGTCGGAGGCGGAGTCCTCGGCGACGAGCCGGGCCGCCTTCTTCATGTGCTCGACCTGCTCCTGCTCGGTGCCGGCGTCCGCCGCGGCCAGCTCGGCCTGCACGGCCTTGTTGTCGTAGTGCGGGTAGTAGGCGGGGTTGCCGAACATCCGGCCGATGTCGCGCGGCTCGACGTGGGCGACGATGGTCAGGTCGTAGCTGCCGCCCTTGAAGACGTCGGTGAGCCACGTCGGGAAGTCGATCTGGTCGACCTTGACCTTGAGGCCAGCCTGCTCCAGGTCGGACTTGACGACCTGCCCGCAGGTGGTGGCGTAGGGCGCCGACGGCAGCCGCAGCCGGATCTCCTTGCCGGCCGCCCCCGCGTCCTTGAGCGCCTGGGTGGCCTTGGCCCGGTTGAAGGGCAGCAGCCCGGTGAGGTCCTCGTACCACGGGTCGGTGGGCGGGACCATCGTGCCGAGCAGGGTGCCGTGACCGGCCCAGCAGGTCTGCAGCAGCGCCTTGTGGTCGATGGCCTGGCGGATCGCCTGGCGCACCGCCTTGTCCTTGAGCAGCGGCGTGGCGTTGTTCATGGTGAGCATGACCTCGCCGTTGGTCGTGCCCTCGATGACGTGGTACTTCGGGTTGGAGGTGAACTGCTGCAGCGACTCCGGGGACTGAACGGTCCCGATCACGTCGATGGTGCCGGACAGCAGCGCGTTGTTGAGCGCCGCGGGGTCCTTGATGTAGCGCAGCGTCACCTGCCGGAAGAAGGGCTTGGTGCCGTGGTAGGAGTCGTTGCGGCGCAACGTGATCGAGTCGCCGCGCTTCCACTCCCCGAGGGTGTAGGGGCCGGTGCCGACGGGCGTGGTGGCGAGGTCGGCCACCCCGGTGCGGGAGAACATCGCGCCCACCCGCGTGGTCATGGCGTAGAGCCAGGAGTTGCTGGGCCGGGACAGGGTCACCTGCAGCCGGGTCGGCGACAGCGCCGTGGCCTTCGCGACGACGTCCATGGACTTCTTGACCGAGACTGCCCAGTCCTTCGTGACGCGCTCGATGCTGAAAACGGCGTCGTCGGCGGTGAAGGGCGCGCCGTTGCTGAACTTCGCACCCTCGACCAGGTCGAAGGTGTAGGTCTTGCGGTCGGGGCTGACCTGCCACGCGGTGGCCAGGGCGGGCTGGATCTTGCCGGCGTCGTCGACGCGCACCAGGCCCTCGTAGACGTTGCCGAGGAGCGCCTGCGGGATGGCGGCGCCGTCGGCCTTGGTGAAGTCCAGGCTCGTCGGCTCGAGCACCAGCCCGATGGCGGCGGTGTCCTTGCCCTGGCCCTGACCCCCGTCCGATCCGCTCTGGCCGCTGCCGGACCCCTGGGTGCTGGACCCGGCGGAGCATGCGCTCGAGGCGAGCAGGGCGGCGGTCGCGAGGGCGACGGCGGCGCGGCGGATGGCGGTGGGCATGGCTGCTCCCGAGTGTCTTCGTCGGTCGCCCGGTGGCGTCCGTGCCCCGGGTGGGCTCAGTGTGGCACGGCCCCGCCGCTGCACCCGACCGTCCTGGGCGTCCGGCCGGGCCGCGTCGGCGTGGTTTTCCTCACGCGGAGCACCAGCCGGCCGGGGCGTTCAGTCGACGATGCGCAGCCGGATCGTCTCCGGGAGCGCCTCCAGCTCGCGCAGCGCCTGCTCGTTGACCGAGGAGTCCACGTCGGTCACGACGTAGCCGAGGTCGCCCTGGGTGCCGAGCAGCTGGCCGCCGATGTTGACGCCGTGGGAGGCGAGGATCTGGTTGACCTTGGCCAGCACGCCCGGGGTGTTGCGGTGGAAGTGCGTGACCCGGTGGTCGCCGGGGATGTGCTGCAGGGTCAGCTGCGGCAGGTTGACCGACAGCGTCGTGGTGCCGTAGGACACGTAGTCCCGCAGCTTGCCCGCCACGAACCGGCCGATGTCCTCCTGGGCCTCCTCGGTGGACCCGCCGATGTGGGGGGTGAGCACGGTGTTGGGCATGCCCTGCAGCGGCGACTCGAAGGGGTCGCCGGACGTCTTGGGCTCCTGCGGGAAGACGTCCACCGCCGCCCCGGCGATGTGGCCGGACTCGAGGCCGTCACGCAGCGCCTCGTAGTCCACGAGGAAGCCGCGCGACAGGTTGAGGAAGAGCGCCCGCGGCCGCATCCGTTCGAACTGCTCGCGCCCGAAGAAGCCGGCGTTGCCGGGCCGCCCGTCGACGTGCAGGGTCACGGCCTCGGCGATGTCGAGCAGCTCCTCCAGCGACGAGCAGCGGCGGGCGTTGCCGAGCGCGAGGCGGTCCTGGATGTCGTAGAAGTAGACCTCCATCCCGAGCATCTCGGCGACGACGGACAGCTGGGACCCGATGTTGCCGTAGCCCACGATGCCGAGCCGGCGGCCGCGGATCTCGTGCGAGCCCTTGGCGTCCTTGCGCCACACGCCGTCGTGCAGCGCCCGGTCCTTCTCGGTGAGGCGGCGGGCCATCACGATGATCTCGGCGAGCGCCAGCTCGACGACGGACCGGGTG